>JAIDPA010000071.1 GCA_029062985.1 Muribaculaceae bacterium | reverse complement strand
ATTGGGAAACGTGGACAATATGTGCATGAGTTACTTCTATCTCTTACTATTTTGGTCTAATAAATATGGGATAATGTGGGATTTTATGGGAAAAGATGAGATTTGTGTCCAAAGAGGGTGATTTAGCAATGAAAATGTGCGAACTTTGTTGTAACAAATTTCGTCTAAGGGCTTAAGGCTATGGTAATTTTGCAGTCAAAACACTTTTTAATATGATTGATAACCGAAATAATATTGATCCTGAAAGGAGCAAGGAAGATTTGAAGGCATGGGTGAATAGCCATCCGCAGGAGTATGGAGATGTTGCTATGGGAATGGGTGAGGCTGATTTGTTGGAGACGTTTCTCATGGGGCAAGCGGCATTTATTGCCTCTCCGGAATTTCAGAAGCGGTTGGAGGATATGATTGACACAGACAGTGTGAATGTCGGTGAATTGGTGGAGATCCTGCATCATTCGGTGTTTACCGAAAAGATGATTGCTAATCCGAATGGGGACGAGGATTGGGGGAAGTGCCGTTTGCCTTTTGCTATTTGGCTGAAATATGGTCAGTCTTCGGAAATGGTGATTGAGAATATTGAGGATGCAATCGCGCTGTCTGACAATAGGCAATCCAAATGGCAGCTTTCCAAATTCCTGAAGGATGTCATGAAGCGTTTGGTCGGAGGTAAACATCGTTCACGTCAGGATTTGTGCAAATATCTTGATAATACCCATTCTCAATGACAATCTGATTGCCCACTTTGAGAAATACAACTATAACGTGCCGAAAGCCAATGAACAGGTCTTGAATCGCTACATCAAGAACATCCTTAAAGACTTATCGGAGACAGTGCCGTCACTGAAAGAAAAAGTGCCGACCAAACTGACGATGAAACAGAAGGAGGCAATGCGTCGGGACAAAATAGGGCTGGAAACAGATCTTAACGGCAATGTCATTGTGCCTCGCTATGACTGCGTAACAAGCCACACTGCCAGACGCACAGGCATCACGAATATGTACCTGAGCCACAAGTACACCATCCTCCAGATGATGCACGTCAGCGGACACAAGACCCAAAAGACCTTCATGGACTACATCAAGCTATCTTCCGAAGAGATAGCTGATGTAATCCATGTCGAAGAAAGAGAACGATATGTGGTAAGAATAAATAGTTGAATATTAATAGATTGCCTAAAATAGCAACCTAACAAGCAATAAATATAGCAGTTATATGGAATTTTTTTTGTAATTTTGCAAAGCTAATAATAGTGTAAAGTGAAATGGACTTGAATTATGGCACATCTAAAGCAGTTAAATGTTATCGAGATTTCGTGATGAACCCCGATGACCGAGTTGCTGTTCGTGCATTCGTTAAAATGTTTGGAATGCCATTGATGGAGCCAGCAAAGAAACTTCACGATAGATTAAAGACGTATTCTTCAGCTGGAGCCTATAATAAGGACTATGGTTCTACTGCTAACCGAATAGAGCTTAAACAAAGCGTAGCAGATAAAGAACCCTTAGTGCTTAAGGTTCGAGTCGGACTAGGTCCAAGGAAATTCTTTTATCATCTTGTTGACAACGAACAGTTTCTCCTGAAAAAAGAATGGAAAGGAGATTTCAACTCGGTTACCTCGATTTTTGTTATAGATATTAATAACCACGAATATAAAAAATAATTATGGACGCAAATAACAAACCTTCAGTGCTTAACCCGCTGTGTTTAAGAAATACAGTGGGTGCTGAGCTTGCAGACATACTTGAAGCTCGTGGTATACAAAATTACAACCAACTGTTAGGTGTAACGGATTTATCAACAAAAGAAACATTAAGCAAATCGTTATTAAAAAGATTACACGGCCTTATAGAGGATTATCAAGATGTAGTGGATTATCTTGAAACATTTCAATCCAATTATCTTGAGGAAAAGCCACGTTATATTGCTAACTATAAGATAGCAAAAAAGAATTTTACTCGTTTGAAAAAGGCATTACCTCTAATGCGTGGAGAGTTTTCTGATGGATATGATTTATTAGATGATATTCTGGATTTCTTTGGTGCTTCAAATGAAGAGGAAATATTCTCCGCGTCTGAAAAACAAGCTGCATTGTTTAGAAAGCAAAATAATGTTGCCGTAGATCCTATTAATTTATATGTTTGGCTAAGAAGAGGCGAGCTTGATTTCCAAACTATGCAACTTGAAGAATATGACGAGAGATCACTTATTGATTGGATTGAGCATAAGGAATGGGAGAATAATATTGAGAGCCCTGAATATTTTAAAACTTTGCCAAAGATTTTCTCCCAATACGGCGTTGCTCTGACATTAGTCCCATATCTTGAGAAAACAGTATATGGAGCTGTAAGATGGATTAATGGACACCCTTTGATTGAAATCTCTGATAGAAATCGTGATTTGGCAACTTGTTGGTTTACTTTATTTCACGAATTGGGTCACGTTATTCTTCATAAGAATATTGAGATTTACGAAGGAGATATTAATTCCAAGACTTCCAGTAAAAGAGAAAGTGAAGCTAATAAATTTGCTAACACCTATCTATTTAATGGAGACAATTTAAGAAAAGCTGTATTTAATCGCATAAATGGGATACAATATATGACAGCTAAAGGACTTGCGATGGAATTTGATGTGAAGCCAATATTTTCGGCTTATTGGTTAAGGAAAGCCCAATATCATCCAACTTTGCAGCCTCATATTTCTATAGATTTTATAGAGCGATATCAATAATTATAGAAGACAGTTGACTTACTTCGACTGTCTTTTTCAATTTACTATTCTTTAAAATGGAAAAGTTTCGAGGTGAATTTGCAATGATAGGCTCTGCATTAGAAGACTACGTAATTCAACTACTTAATAGACATCTTACTCCAGAGGAGAAGGAATTGGTAATATTTGCTCCAACTTTAAAACTAAAACGCCTCCCTAATTCAAAAGCTGATATATATTTGCCAAATGGAATAGAACGCATTGGAATTAAATATCCTATAATAATTGAAATAAAAGCATCAATATTATTGAGCGGTTTTTATCAACAGGAAAATATAGCAGGGCAATGGTTAAAATACAATAAGAGCGGTGAATATTGGCTTGTATATCGAGACTCATATATTAGCAAGCCAGTAAATTCTAATCCTCGTTTTAAATTCATTTCAATAGATGAATTATCAGAACTACTGGGTGATAGGGAACATAATCCTTCATTCTTAACGGATAATCTTAATAAGATTCAATTAACTGAAGTAGATCAATCAGAGCTATTTAAAAAGGCTAGAAAATCACTATCTGAAAATAATTGTACTGTTGTTTTAGGCGCCGGTATTAGTATTGATGCGGGAGCTAAGAGTTGGAATGACCTTTTAAAAAGTCTACTCCAGCGTTCCATAGAACATACTCCAATAGGACAACACAATGATGATTTTAATGATGTAAATAGGTGTTGTGGCTGGTCTGCACTTATTACAGCAAGATATATTATGCGATCAATGGAGAGTTCCGTGGTAATACCCGAAATAAGAAAGATTTTATACACCCGAGGACCCAATGACCATATAAATAAACCTTCAGCATTGTTCATCATAGCACGATTGATAAAGCAATTTAATATAGAAAGTGTAATAACTTTTAATTATGATCAGTTCTTAGAAGAAGCTTTAAAAAAAATTAATGTTCAGTTTGTTCCATTCGTAGGGAAAGGAGAAACACATAAAAAAGAATTACCAATCTATCATGTTCATGGTATGGTTTCAAGGACTGATGATGGGGCAACGGACTTGCCAGTTCTCTCGGAGCGTGAATATCACGCTCTATATGCAGAAGCATTTCATTGGGCAAATATAGAGTTAGTAAGAGCATTTACAAGAAATACTTGCTTTTTTATTGGGCTTTCAATGACAGACCCTAATTTGCGAAGGCTTCTTGATATAGCAAAAATTAGGGATGATAAGTCGGTTCGGCATTTTATATTAATGCGCAAAGAACCTGTAAAATATAATATTCCTAATCCTGCTAAAGATGCTAAACATTGGGCAATAATGGAAGCTCAATTTCGAGAACTTGGATTAAATATTATATGGTATGATTACGATGATAACAATCCGAATGATCACTCTGATTTAAAGAAAAAATTGTATCATTTGTTAGGAGTGGTAAAATAGATTAAAAATGTTTTTGCTTGTATGCCTAAAACTACGTTATATTCCCCCAAATGTAGGTAAAAAACCATAGATTTGGGGGATTATAGCACTTTTTAGGAGGATTACATATACTAACTAGCAAGATAGTTGGGATGAGAGTATTATGAAATAGGTGGGAACCAAGATTTATCGTGTCATAGTTGATAGATTAAACGATAGAATAAATGATAGATTAAACTCATTACAAAATAAGTATGGGGATTTCTTCGTTGAAAAACCTCGTTATAATCCGCCAAAAGTGCCCTAAAATCGATAGATTTGGCGGATTATACGCATATTCTAATAGTTTTCTCTATTTAATGTGCCAGCATAGCACTATGGATGGCACATTAAATGGCACATTAAAATAGAAGAGTAACCTTAAAATTCGTTATAATCCTCCAAAAGTGGGTCAAAAAGCATAGATTTGGAGGATTATAAGCATATTTTGGGCTTCAGAGTACCGATATTCCTCCCGATGTTGGTGTAAAAGTTCTGCGATTTGGGCATTGAATTTTATTGGAGACTGATTGGCATATAAGAGGATTTTGGCAGGACAAATATCGGACTTTTTGCGGTAAAAACCGACATTTTAGGAATTTACGAAAGTCCGTTGACTTTCTGAACCACGTTTTGGTTGTTGAAAGCGTTGTGACGACTCGTGCGACCATAGCGGAGCAAATCACGCCCTCTTATGTTGGGGTTCTATCACACTACGCCCTGCCGTGACGCTCATTGGCACTTATTGTATCCGCATCGCCCATTGTGGGCATACGTTTGATCTCGCAAGGAGATTGAATAGGGCTGCATGGCTCACAAAGTGCGTGATGGTGATTTTCCATATCGAATCCGCATGCGGCTGCTGAAATATGTAACTGATGGTTTGGGAGATCAAGACAACGACGAGAGGCTGCAAGTGTACAATGAAATTCGTAACCGGGATAATCCATTCCATATTCTTCAAATACAGCCTTCAGACAACTTTCGTCAAATGGACTGTTATGGGCAATCAAAGGCAATCCCTCGATCCGAGGTGCAATTTGAGCCCAGACTTCCGGGAAAATCGGTTGCTTATCGGTGTCCTGTCGTGTAAGACCATGAACCTCGGTAGTCCAGTAAGTATAATAATTAGGTGTCGGTTTAATCAGACTGTAAAATCTATCTACAATCTCACCATTATGTACAATCACAATGCCGACGCTGCATACCGAAGAGCGACATCCGTTGGCTGTTTCAAAATCTATAGCGACAAAGTCAGTCATTGTCAATCGTTTTTATACAATTTATACATATCTGAAATCCAACCTTTCATGGTCTTTCTAAGTGATTGCGGCTGGATAACCTCAATCATTGCGCCAACATGTAGCAGTTTCATAACGAAATCATAAGTTGGCGATAAATACAACTCGAAGTCGGCATACTCGCCACAGTCCTCTATCAATCGCTGACTATGATGCAGAGGAAGGGATTTGAGGTAGTACTTGTGATTCTCATTGGCGCGTATCACAATGCGTTCCGGTTTGACATTATGTCCAATAACAATACCGTATGCTGTCAAGAAATACTCCTCGGCATTGAAGTCTTTCGGCAATTTGAAACTTTTATCGGTTATTTCCATACTTTCAATGCGGTCAAGCCCATAAAGACGGATATCATCGTAATCTACGTTATGAGCGAGAACATACCAGCGATTCTCGAAAAGTTTAACGCAATATGGCTCAATCGGGAATGTGTAACCTCGTGATTTTTTAAAATGGCGATACGAAATATTGACTACTTTGTTCTCTTTCATAGCCTCAAGCATAGAAGTCAGATGCTCACGTCCTGATGGAATTTCATCTACAATAATACGTCCTTTCAAGGAGAGATTCTCTCCGATGATATTGCCGACGGCAAAGGAGTCAAGCATCCATTTTTTCAACTTATCTTCATTGATGTCTTCGGGATTGGCTATATAATAGAGGTAGCCCCCGATTTTCTGACAATCAATGATAATGCCAAACTGTTCATATATAGCATCGCGCCAGCGATTAAACGTGGCACGGTGGAGCGGACGGCAGTCACTAAGATCTTTGTGCCGCTTCCATATATCGGAAAGGTCTTTGTGAGAAATCTTTCCGACGCGGCGGATTGTTTCAATCAGCCAAGTGTATTTTTGCAATTGATTCATGGATGTCGTAATTAACACTGCAAAGTTAGTAATAAGATGTCTTATTTTGCGATACATGTTTATGTTATAACTTATCTATGTGAAATTACAGTACAAATAAAGTTTTTACATTTTTTTAGATTATGACGTGGTGACCCAGTAGAGATTTAGGCTGAGGTCACCACATTTTTACATTGCGATTATAGTCAAAGTCTGTTAAAGTTTGCCCTTCTTGGAGCGGAGGGGTGAGTTGAATGGCTACGAAAGATGACGAATAATTGTAAATTAGATATTGATAATCAATGCATTATACTGCTTGCGGATAGATGTGTGTATCCCGCAACACGCATAATTTACAATAATTCAGCAAATTATGGTGGGTGTGGTGACTAATGTGGTGACTTGGAGGGGTATGGGTGAATTTCTTTCTGACTATACAAATAACAACAATGAATTAACTCAATTTAACAAAGTGATTTTATTCAGAAACACATAGTAGAATCATTCAAAAACACATAAACATTTGCAGATAAGAGTTTTTTTCAATAACTTTGCCGTTGATTATGAAAGAGATAAAATATCTGAATAGAATCGCTGACAAGTCTCTTGAATTGAGGTTGGAGGCTTTCGGTGCGGTACAGATTGCCGGCCCCAAGTGGTGTGGCAAGACAACTACGGCAGAGCGTCGGGCAGAAAGCGTCATAAAGATGCAGGATCCTGACCGAAGGGAAGGTTATCTTGCTACTGCAAGGACAAAGCCATCGTTGTTGCTCAAGGGTGCAACGCCTCGACTTATCGATGAGTGGCAGGTAGCTCCCGTTATATGGGATGCTGTTCGTCATGCTGTTGACGAGCGCGGGGAAAAAGGTCAGTTTATTTTGACAGGCTCAACAGTAATAGACGATGAAGAAATAATGCATACTGGAACGGGACGTATTACGAAGATGGCAATGTATCCGATGAGTCTGTTCGAGTCGCTTGAGTCAAACGGCTCTATCTCGTTGCGTCGTCTTTTTGATGAACCTGATTACGATATTGACGGTGAGATGTCTCAACTCTCTATTGAGCA
>JAIDPA010000070.1 GCA_029062985.1 Muribaculaceae bacterium | reverse complement strand
TCGGATATTGCCTCTTGTCTCGTTTGCTCGTAGATTTTTATAAGTGCCCCATTTATAAGACACGACATAATGCAACGTCTCATTTACGAAATTGGCATATTGCGCTTTTATCGGAGAAAGCAACAGAAAACAAGAAAGCAACAAAAATAATAATCTTTTCATTATCTTTAATTTTTTAATTATTTTCGCTTAGTAGGATTGACACAGGACGAGTGCTAAACTGAAATTCAGTAAATATGAAAAACCGGGATTAATTTGTAAAAGTTGAATATAATGATGTGTCAACTTTTCTTTTCACAAATTTCCGAAAAATTTCCAAAATAGTTTAGACAACCTTATTAATAAGACATAAAACGGTGTATTTGGTTTATAAATACATGTAAAAAGGGTCGGAAAAAATTCCCGACCCTTTATCATGTTTCCCTAACGAGAGTACTGTTTTTTATGCATACTGATTTATCAATTGTTCAAGCTTTGCAATGGGCTGCACACCTGCTTCACGCCATTCGAGTTTGCCATCTTTGAACAACATCAGAGTCGGAACTGACCTGACGTTATATGCAGCTGCCAATTGTTCATTCTTATCAATATCAATCTTGATGATTCTTGCCTTCTCGCCCACCTTTTCATGAAGTTCTTCAAGAACGGGGTGCATCAATTTACATGGACCACACCAAGTGGCAAAAAAATCTACCAATACAGGTTTTTCTGATTTAATGATGTCTTCAAATTTCTCCATAGTATAATAACCTTTTTATTTATCTATAATAACGGATACGAAATTTAAAAGTTCAATTAAAAAATGATTTTTTAGATTAGAAAACTTTTGATAATTCAAATATTCTTTATACTTTTGCTACTGAAATACCATTCATACACGAAGAAACACCTTTACATTATAGCAATAATCTATTTTTATAGCAAATATTTAACTCAATTTTCGTCAGCTTAATCTGAGCGGGGCGAAGCTTAAAATATTTTTTCTCTAACCTTATAATTTTACCAGAAATGAACACAGTGTTTGACTTATGCCCAAATCAATTGGTGCGTTTCCTTCAGAAAAATCCGGAGCAGTTTCGCAAATCGGATCTGATTCGCTTTATTAAAGAAAATGCTATCTCCATGATAAAATTCATGTATCCGGCAGATGACAATAGGCTAAAAACACTAAATTTTGTCATAAATTCTGAAGAATATCTCGATTCAATATTGACGTTCGGAGAAAGAGTTGACGGTTCGAGTCTTTTTCCCTTCATAGAGGCAGGCAACAGCGATCTGTATGTGATTCCGCGTTTCTCTACTGCTTTTGTTGACCCTTTTGAAGAAGTGCCGACCTTAACCATGCTTGCTTCTTTCTTTGATAAGGAAGGGAATCCCCTTAAGTCTTCTCCTGAATATACATTGAAAAAAGCCTGCGAAGAATTTACCAAAACAACAGGTATGGAATTTTATGCAATGGGCGAACTGGAGTACTATGTGATTGCGGAAGACCCCGGCTTATTTCATGCTTCCGACCAAAAAGGATATCATGAATCAGCTCCTTTTGCAAAATTCAACGATTTCAGAGTGCAGTGCATGTATCATATCGCTCAAGCAGGCGGACAGATAAAATACGGACACAATGAAGTCGGGAATTTTACAATTGACAATAAAATCTATGAGCAGAATGAAATAGAGTTTCTCCCTGTCCCTGCTACTCAGGCAGCCGATCATCTTATGATTGCAAAGTGGATTATACGCACTTTAGGCGCCAAGAACAATCTCGACGTAACTTTTGCTCCTAAAATCACAGTTGGCAAAGCAGGAAGCGGTCTTCATATTCATTTTAAAATAATGAAGGGAGATCAAAACATGATGACTGAAAACGGAGTGTTAAGCGATGTGGCAAAAAAAGCAATCGTAGGAATTCTTGAGAATGCAGATGCCATCACTGCAATGGGGAATAAAGTTCCGACAAGCTATTTCCGTCTCGTTCCTCATCAGGAGGCGCCGACTTCAATTTGCTGGGGCGACCGAAACCGTTCTGTACTCGTCAGGGTTCCGCTTGGCTGGACAGGCGAAAAAGATATGTGTTCACAAGCTAATCCCCTTGAGGCTGACTCTATATCCTGTCCTCCTCAGAAACAGACTGTCGAGTTGAGAAGTGCCGATTGTTCGGCTGATATCTACCAGCTAATTGCTGCCATGGTCACAAGCGCAAGAATAGGTTTTGAAATGGATAACGCTCTGGAACGTGCCGAAGAGCTGTACGTAAATGTAAATATCCACAATGACGAAAACAAGGAAAAGCTTGCTCAGTTGAAGTCGCTCCCTGATTCATGTGTTACATCAGCCGAAGCATTAAAGAATAAGCGTGCAAACTTTGAGGCTAAAGACGTATTCTCACCTCAGCTTATTGACGGAATCATCGCCAAGCTTGAAAAATATAACGATGCTGACCTGAGAAAAAAGACCGCTGACAATCAGAATGAGATGATGAAAGTGGTTCGCAAATACTGGCACTGCGGATAAAATTAAGGCAGTATAGATATAAATTCGGGGTTCTTATCCAATCGTAAGAACCTCGAATTTATTATGTAAAAGATCAAAAATCAACAATCTGTTACGAAGGAGATCTCTAATACCCAATAGGCTTTTCATAGCTTCACAAGCCAAAATCGAAGCACACACGGCTGCTGCGGGTCCGGCGACGCCTTCAATTTCGCATGGCAGATATGATGAGGAGACATTCTCTGAATGAAATATGTCAGAAAATTTTATATCTCCGGGAAAAATTGTCATCAGCTGCCCCCTGAAACCGACCACTCCTCCAATGCAACACGGTTTGCCACATTTCTCCCCAATTTTCTCCACAAGATTTTTAGAGGCTGCATTGTCCGTGGCATCCACAATAAAATCGAATGAAGGAAAAATTTGCATTGCGTTTTTTTCAGAAATCAATTCCTCAATAATCTCTACTTTACAGCCGGGATTAAGCAATTTCATGCGTTCGCCCAAAATTTGAGCCTTCCTTTTCCCTGCATCACAACTGCTGAAAAAAAATTGTCTCTGAAGATTTGAGATATCGACGGTGTCAAAATCAGCAATTCCTATGCGTCCTATCCCGGCTCCGGCAAGTTCCATAGCTGCCAGAGAACCTAAAGCTCCACACCCTACTATTAACACTGAGGATGTAAGGAGCTTTTCCTGTCCAGCCGCCTTTATTTCTTCAATTGTAATCTGACGGGAGTAACGCTGTCTCTCTTCCTTTCTCATTTCACAAGATTTTCAGTGAGCTCTGAGGGGACGTCAGCTATATGAATATCCATCTGAGGGAATGGGAACGAGAAGCCATGTTCAGGCAATTCCTTATAAAACCTTTCATTCATTCCAAAAAATACTCCCCAATAAAAATCAGAACGTGTCCAAGCCCTTATTACGAGATTAACGCTGCTGTCTGCAAGCTCGCTTAGTCCGACAAAAGGAGGCACCTCTTTTTGTTCGTTTAAGGAAATATTCTCATTCAGGCTCACCTTATCCCGGAGTTTTTCCTGAATTATGAGCTGTTTTTCTTTCCTCCTTCTTCTGAATCTCTTCCACCACCCCTCTTTCTTTACAGATTCCTGAGATTCGGATTCTTGAGAACCTTGCAATTTATTTTGTTCAATAATTCTCTGATGCTCCAATTTCGATTTATTCTCTTTCTCCGACCTGTATTTTCTATCGGCTTCAATGGTGGTCTTGACAATTCTATCATCGCTCATTAGCATGGAGATAATCAATTCTCTGGCAGCTGCGTAATCACATCCGTAGGACAAACCGATTTTCCAATCGACGCGCCTATAATCTTCTCTTGAATAATTATTTATCGAACCGGTTGAAAGACCTCCGTTTGGAATAATAATACCCTTATTGTCTGTAGTATTAATAATGGTATGGAAAATCTGTATCTCCTTAACAGTGCCGGAAAAACCCTGCGCCTCAATAAAATCACCCACTTTATAAGGCTTAAGCAACAGAATCAGCACACCCCCTGCAAAATTCTGGAGCGTTCCGCTCAATGCCATACCTATTGCGACACCTGCCGATGCAAATAAGGCGAGGAAAGAGCTTGTTTCTATACCTATGATGCCAATGACAGTGATGATAAGAATAAAGTATAAAACCATTCTTACCAGCGATAGCACAAAGGTCGTCAATGAGGCATCAACCGCCCTACTTACGAGAATACCGTAAACAAGAGAATAAAGTTTTTTAATGATATACTTTCCGAGATAGAAAACCAGAATAGCTATCATCAGCCGGAATGAAAAATGCACTATTCCGTTAGCGATGCTATGCAGTGCATCTTCAAATCCAAGGCCTTTCAAAGATTCCAGAAAACCCTTGGTGGTTTCTATATTCTGAGGAGCGTCAGTCAGGGGGAGTAAATCGCTTTGAATCATTTTAACTCAAACACATTTTAATTTATTTATGAGGAGATGCCTGCAAATTCAATCTGAATTTATAAGATTCATATTGAAAGGCAAATATGGAGCATCAGGATATAAACATCAGGATATAAAAAGGAGTATATTGACTCCCCTAAGGGTCAATATACTCTTTTAAACCAGTCGAGCGACTTATAGAACTCAATATTCTTTCCGCTCTGGGTCGGCTTATAGACATGGCATGAAATGCCTGAATATTCGTCAAGATTAAGACGGTTGCCCATAAATTCTTTTTCGGTAGCCGCTTTATAGATTACAAATTTATCCATAAGCTTCTTAAACTCGTCCACATCATTCTCTTCATTCTGTGACGCCAGAGCTTTTGTGTACTGTCCAAAGTCATAATATGGATAAGCAACTCTCTGCGAACCGGAATAATAATTCATCCCTACTGTTGAAGGGGGCTCGGTTGAAGAGTAAGCCTTTTTGCAGTAGGATGCGACATCTTCCAGTTTACTCATATCCATCACGGCTACTGTTGCAACCTGCAAATAGGAATTGGAGTTATGGGCATAATAATTGAAAAAAGCTTCTGCACAACCCCTTAAGTCTGATTTCTCCTTGAGAAGATATGGTAAGGTCAAATCGTATGGCATACCCGGAGAGAAAACTTCAGTGGGATATGCGCCAAAATATTCACATTTATCCCTCAACTCATATATTGTCTCAATACCGCTCATCATACATGCGTCAAACCAAATGAATTCAAAACGGTGGTCAGGAATAGCCGAGGCAAGATCATCAATATCTATCTTATCGGTATAGTTGGTTTCACTATTTGTGTCCGAACCGAATGAATATTGCATCACGAGATCCGCTTTGCTTAATTCTCCTGATAGAATATTAGCCGACGACTGTTTCGAGGGAGAGACTGCTGAAGACGCCGGATGATTATCTCTTTCGGAGAAGAAAGGAGACCAACCTAAAGCATGACTCCAGAGGATTAATCCATAAGATTTTGCCTTTCGGAACGAACATGCATCATCAATTACTTCAGAAATTCGTTCCGGATCAGTGGAATAAAGAGCACGGTCATATTCCTTGACAGGAACAAATTCAGCATCCTCCCCTTTCTTCCTTAATTCAAGGAGCTGAGGATTTCCCTCAGGAGTGACCTGATACAAAAGCAAAGAATAATGCTTGAGATCCATATCTTTTGCCGCAAGAATAATTTCATGCTTATCATTCTTCAGATTGGAATATAAATTATTGCTGGCTACAGCATATAACAGTATTGTCTTTTTAATCTCCCCTGAGGGTTCTTCAGGACCATCATTTTTATCACTGCAAGAAGTCAGAAAACCGGAGAATAAAGCTGCACTTAAAAAAATTGGTGTCAGGTATCTATGTTTCATATAATTGGGTAAACTGTGGAAACATCTTCAAGGGAATCTAAATCATCCTTCCCTGCAGGGTTCCTCTTTAAATTTCTGTTATATTAATTAGTTAAATCGTCTCGGAAGCGTCCGACAGTTTTATAACGGAAACCACTTC
>JAIDPA010000007.1 GCA_029062985.1 Muribaculaceae bacterium | reverse complement strand
CCTCTTGTCTAGTTGGCTCTGAGATTTGTATTAGAGTCATATATGTAATGGTCCCGTGGGAGAGGGAGCAAATCTAACTCTTACTTTACGTTTCATATATAGTTTAATATTTAATTTTGCAAGCTTATTTAAAGTCTGTAAGGATCTTAAGGACTTTAAGGACTTTAAGGACTTTAAGGACTTTAAGGACTTTAGAGATACTACCTGCTACCTTGAGCCTCGAGCCTAATGCCTAATGCCTAATGCCTAATGCCTAATTTCCAAATTTATATTTCCCTTTCCATATCGCCTTTAAGTCTTTTTTCAAGAAGAGGCGAATTATGTGCCAGTCATCAGGATTTATATAATCCTCCACTGTCAGTCGTGCCGTCATTTCTGTATTTTCAGGTGAAAGAGAATAGGCGACCGTCGGGAAAGGAACCATCTCCCTTATCTCTTTCATAGACGTCGACGACCCTTTCGGGATTTCAAAAAACTGAGAAAGATCAGGCGCTGAAAAGAATTTCTTCTTATTAAGCGGACGGAGAGAGGCATCATAGAAATTCACTTCCGTATCTTTTGCCTGCACGGAATCTCCAACAGTGAAAAGACAAGCCACTATCTTGTCTTTCTTATACGGAAGAATCTTTATTTCCACTGTGCTGACAGGAGTAACCCTTACCCTTGCATAGTCTGCTGTAAGCGCTTCAAGCCAGGATGCACCTCCAAGACTTCCCGCCACCTTAAAGACACTGTCAGCCTCCCAATAGTCAGCCATATCGAGCCGTGTCGTCTTGCTCAGCTGTTCGAGTCCGGGGGTGTGCAGATTAGCAAACACCTCCCGGGCATTAAATTTTGGCGACTCTTCTTTTCCGGCGCCTTCTGCAGAGAGCGATGTGAGAAACGGGAAAAGGGCGACAGTCAGAACTGCCACCCATTTTTTAAGATTTTTCAATAATACAGGACTTTTCCTTACCAAGAAAACGTCATTTTTTATAGAAAATTTCATAATTTCCATTATAGTCAGGTTTCTTTCCCTTTTTTCCTTTTTTATCCTTCTTATCCTTTTTTTCCTTCTTATCCTTTTTCTCATTCTTCACTTTTCCTCCCCTTACACTTGCCTCTTTTTCTGTCTTAGCCTTACGCTTGGCTCGACGATCTCTTCCGTCACGTGCATAATCACGGTCGGTAGCAATTTCAGGGCGCAAAGTTGTGCCGAAGAAATCCTCATTCTTCAAAGCATCTATAACCTTACGGGCATCTTCTTTCCTGACATCAAACAATGTATAGTCAGGCATGAGGTCGATTCTGCCGACATCCGGTTTTGACCCTTCGACATTACGGTTTATCATCTCCATAAGATTCCCGGGGAAGAAACCCTGTGCCTTACCCACGTTCAGCATGAGCCTTTCAAACCCTTCTTCGGCATTACGGCGGTCTTTATTCCGGTTGGCATCCTTTCCTCTGCCCTCTTTCTTCCCTTTTCTGTCTCTGTCATCCTTGCCTGTAGCATTAAGATCAATATCAGGCATATTCTGATAGTAAGCGAGAAGACGGTTGAATTCAAGAGAAAGGACACGCTTGAGGAGATCCTCTTCCGACAGCCATTCCAGCTTTTTCCTGACTCCCGGCAGATATTTGTCAATCTCCTGTTCGTTGACCTGTACTCTTTCAAGACGATCTGCAAGATTATAAAGCTGTTTCTCGATGATATGATCAGGGGTAGGAACTTTACGATATTCAAATTCCTTGCCGATTTTCTTTTCTATTTCACGCAGCTTTCCCTTCTCACGTGAGTGGATTATGGCAACAGAGACACCGGTTTTGTTTGCCCTGCCTGTTCTGCCCGAACGATGGGTATAGACAGCGACATCATCCGGCAGACCGTAATTGATGACGTGAGTCAGGTCGTCCACATCAAGACCTCTGGCAGCAACATCTGTAGCGACAAGAAGCTGAGTGACGTGGTCGCGGAATTTCTTCATGGCAAGGTCGCGCTGTGCCTGTGAAAGGTCGCCATGCAGACAGTCGGCATTATAGCCGTCGTTTATAAGTTTGTCGGCTATTTCCTGAGTTTCCTTCCTTGTTCTGCAGAAGATAATGCCGTAAATATCCGGATTATTGTCTGCCACACGTTTCAATGCGAGATACTTGTCATGAGCCTTGACCATGTAATAAATATGGCGCACATTCTTAGAACCTTCATTCTTATTTCCGGCAACAAACTCAACCGGCTCGTGCATGAAGTCTTTAGCTATCCCCGCAATCTCCTTCGGCATGGTTGCAGAGAACATCAGCATTTTTCTGTCGTCAGGCACATGCGACAATATCTGCTTGATATCATCGAGGAAGCCCATATTAAGCATTTCGTCGGCTTCGTCAAGAATGACGGTATGGACATCACCGAGTTTCACCTCTCCTCTCTTTATAAGGTCGATAAGACGACCCGGAGTAGCTACTATCACCTGGACACCGTTGCGAAGGGAGCGTATCTGACTCTCTATGCTTGAACCGCCATAGACAGGAAGAATTTTCAAGTCGGGAATATACTTGGAGAAATCAGCAAGGTCGCCGGCTATCTGAAGACACAACTCTCTGGTAGGCGCAATTATCAGAGCCTGAGGAACTCTCTGCTTAGCGTCTATACGCTGAAGCACCGGAAGACCGAAAGCGGCTGTTTTCCCTGTGCCGGTCTGCGCAAGACCTACTACGTCGCCATCCTTATCCAGGAGGTGCGGAATCACCATTTCCTGAATAGGCATAGGCTGTTCAAAACCCAATTCACTGATTGCCTTAAGCAAACGGGGTTCTACACCAAGATCCTCAAATGTAATGTTACGCTGAGGAGCGGGCTCCTGATTCTCCTTATTTTCTATATTTCCATCTGATATATGTTCTTCCATAATGGTTACAATTTTGGGTTTATACAGTTATATCTAACACACCGCGGTATGCCTTTCCGTTAGATATAACGCTTATTTATCCCACATTTCTTTTTATAAGGGGTGATTTTTATTGCGTAAGCGCGCTATCAGGCGGCAAATTTACAAAATAAATGCCTAATTCACTAACTGTAACATCTATTTTATTGATTTTATCCACCCCCGCACTTTCTGCTTCTTTTTTCTTTTCTCTTTTTTAATTAACTTTGCAAGAGAATCCTTTTTCTACCATCATTCAACGGACTCTCTTTGAATAATCATTTTTAATTAAAATAATTTCAACCTATAAATGAAACGATTATTATTATCAGGTTTCGCCCTGACATTGGCAGCCTTATGCTGTCAGAATGCAGAGGCTTGTACAAATCTTATCGCCGGACCGAAAGCCACAACCGATGGCTCAGTCTTTGTTACATACGCTGCTGATTCTCACGGTCTGTATGGGATGCTGACCAATACCCCCGCAGCCAAACATGCTCCGGGCGCCATGAGGAAAGTTATCGAATGGGATACCAACAAACCACTTGGAGAAATACCTCAGCCCTCTGAGACTTATAACGTCGTGGGGAATATGAATGAATTTCAGGTAGCAATCGGAGAAAGCACCTGGGGAGGTCATGAGGAACTGGTAGACACCACCGGAAATTCAATCATCGACTATGGTTCGTTGATTCAGATTGCGCTTGAGCGTTCAAAGACAGCCAGAGAGGCTATAAAGGTAATGACAGACCTTGTCGATAAATACGGTTATGCCAGCAGCGGAGAATCTTTCTCTATTGCTGATAAAAACGAAGTGTGGGTAATGGAAATGATTGGCAAAGGTGCAGAAAAAGGTGCCGTATGGATTGCAGTACGCATTCCTGATGACGCCATTTCAGGTCATGCCAACGAACCCCGTATCCGCAAAGTGAATCTCAAGGACAAAAAGAACGTGATGTATAGCAAGGACCTCATAGATTTCGCACGCAAGCGCGGTTACTTCAACGGTAAAGATGAGGATTTCTCTTTCGCTGACGCCTTTTCTGATCATGATGCTGCGACACGGCGCGGATGTGATGCCCGTGTGTGGAGTTATTTCCGCCGTTTCAATAAGGATGCCGACAAATACTACGACTGGTGTGCCAACAAATCCGACGAACCGATGCCTCTCTACATCATTCCTGACAGAAAGGTCTCTCTGAAGGACATGCAGGAAAGTATGCGTGATCATTTTGAAGGGACTCCGTTCGATATGACTTCCGATGTCGGAGCCGGACCGAACCATGTCCCCTACAGATGGAGACCCATGGAATTCGAAGTAGATGGCAAAACCTATTGTAACGAACGCGCGATTGCAACTCAGCAGACAGGCTGGAGTTTCGTGAGCCAGAGCAGGGCTGACATGCCGGATGAAGTGGGTGGCGTTCTGTGGTTCGGCACTGACGACTGCAACACTACTGTCTATATGCCTTTCTATTGCAGCATGACCGAAGTGCCTGAGCAGCTTGCTCCCGGCGACATCAACAATTTCTCTTTCGATTCTAATTTCTGGATGAACAACTGGGTTGCCAATCAGGCTTACAACCGTTATGACCTCATGATTCCCGATATCAGGAAAGTGCAGAATGGTCTCGAGGAGAAATATCAGAGTTCGCGTCCCGAACGTGAGGCAGCACTCGTCAAACTCGCCAATTCAGGAGCTAAGGAGAAATTGATAAAGAGTGTCAATGCCGAAGGTAAGGAAATTGCCAAGGAAGCTACTGACGCCTACAGGAATCTTGCCCAGTATCTGTTTGTGAAATTCATGGATGGGAATATGAAAAAGACAGATGCCGACGGAAATTTCATCATGACCCAATACGGCATACCGGCAAGCCCTACTTTCCCGGGATATGACAAGAAATATTATGAAAATATCGTAAAGGAAACAGGCGATCATTTCGAGATTAAGTAGGCGTTAGGCTTGAGGCGTTAGGCGTTAGGCTAAGAACTTTAGGAACACTGGGGAGGGAAGTTGGGGACAACTTCCCTCCCCAAGTTTTTTTAATTTGAAAATTGAAAATTATAACGCCTAATGCCTAACGCCTAATGCCTAACGCCTAATGCCTAATTACCTAACCCCTAACGCCTAATGCCTAACGCCTAATTGCCTAAAATTATTCTTAAAAAACTGTAACATTTCTTTATGTCTTGTGTCATCATAATAAATATTCTCCCATAAACTAATCTAATATGAGAAATTTATTATTGATTTCACTCATCCTCTTCTCATTCTTTGCTCTCCCTGCCCGTAATATTCAGGGC
>JAIDPA010000069.1 GCA_029062985.1 Muribaculaceae bacterium | reverse complement strand
AGATTTTTATAAGAGACAGAATGCCTCCAGCCCAAGATTGCAATTTTTTAAAATAATTATAAGTTTTATTGTAATATGCAAAATATTTTGTAATTTTGCAAACAAAAAGAAACATATTCATTATTCATCACAAGCTTATGTGCGGAATTGTAGCGGTCTTCGAGACCAAGGGCGCCGGTCAGGAACTGCGACCCGAAATACTGAAAATGTCAAAAAAAATACGCCACCGCGGACCTGACTGGTCAGGTATTTATGTAGGCGATAACGCTATACTGGCTCATGAACGTCTCTCGATTGTTGACCCTGAATCGGGCAGTCAGCCTCTCAAGACGCGTGACGGAAAAGTCATTCTTGCTGCTAATGGCGAAATTTATAATCACCGTGAAATTCGCGAAGGTCTGAAAAATTATGACTTTATGACCGGTAGCGACTGCGAGGTGATTCTTGCTCTTTATCGCGAGAAAGGTGCGGATTTCCTTGAAGACCTGAATGGAATCTTCGCTTTTGCCCTCTATGACGAAGAAAACGATTTCTATATGGTCGCTCGTGACCCGATTGGTGTGATTCCTTTATATATGGGCACTGACCGTCAGGGAAGAAAATATTTTGCATCTGAGCTGAAAGCCCTTGAAGGGACATGCGATGTCATAGAGCCCTTCCTCCCGGGTCACGTATATGACAGCCACACAGGAGAAATGAGACAATGGTATAAACGCGACTGGGAAAAGTATGACGCAGTTAAGGATAATACTTCTTCAATTTCGGAACTACGCGAGGCTCTCGAGGCTGCCGTGAAACGTCAGCTCATGAGTGATGTCCCCTATGGCGTTTTATTATCAGGAGGACTTGACTCATCAATCATTTCTGCTATTGCTGCCAAATATGCAGCCCGCCGAATTGAAAGCGATGACAGCCAGATGGCTTGGTGGCCTCGTCTCCACTCTTTTGCTGTCGGTCTGAAAGGGGCACCTGACCTTAAGGCTGCCCGCCGTATGGCAGAACATATCGGCACTGTGCATCACGAAATAAACTATACCGTGCAGGAAGGTCTGGACGCTATAAGAGACGTCATCTATTTCATAGAGACTTACGATGTGACCACTGTAAGGGCATCCACTCCGATGTATCTGCTGGCGCGCGTCATCAAGTCGATGGGCATAAAGATGGTGCTCTCTGGCGAGGGTGCGGATGAGATTTTCGGCGGCTATCTCTATTTCCATAAGGCTCCGGATGCTCAGGCATTCCATGAGGAGACTGTCAGAAAACTGTCGAAACTTCATCTCTACGACTGTCTGCGTGCCAACAAATCATTGTCAGCTTGGGGTGTGGAAGGCCGTGTGCCTTTCCTTGACAAGGAATTTCTGGATGTGGCAATGCGCCTTAATCCGGCTGACAAGATGGCTCGCGACGGAAAAATGGAGAAATGGGTGCTCCGCAAGGCTTTTGAGGATATGATTCCTGAAGAAATTGCATGGCGCCAGAAAGAACAATTCTCTGACGGTGTAGGCTACTCATGGATAGATTCCTTGAAAGCGATTGCAGAAAGCCAGGTGACTGACGAGATGATGCGCAATGCAGCACGTCGTTTCCCTGTCAACACTCCAATGAATAAAGAGGAATATTGCTATCGTTCTATATTCGAGGAACATTTCCCCAGCGCTACTGCAGCTGCCTGTGTGCCTTCGGTGCCTTCAGTGGCATGCAGCACGGCGGAAGCCCTTGCATGGGACGAATCATTCCGCAATCTGAACGATCCTTCCGGGCGTGCCGTAAGCGGCGTTCACACCCAGGCATACGCAGATGCCCCCAAAGCAGCTACCGCCTGAGTTTCGGCTAAGTATAATACCCTACCAATCACACGATTCTAAAAAGCAACGTATTCTGATAGGCTATTGATTCGTTACGAATGATTTGTTACACACGAAAAAGATAAGACCATCTTTTGGAGAAAAGATATCACTTACTATCGTACCCTTGAGCGGATGCATGATTTGTGCAATCCGCTCTCTTTTTTCATCTTATCATAAACTCAAATCGTAGAATATCTCATTTTCAGTCCATGGATTTGGACTTCCTTGCAAGACACTGTGCCCGCACCCCCTTTGCAAATTAGAACTTCACCTTCTTACTATCCTTATAAAAATCCGTCATAAGCAATGTAGCTTACAAGTCTCCTAACTTGTCTTTCTTATAACTTATTCATTTACTCTGTTAGTAGTTTTATATGTTCACCTATTCCTGTAATATGGTTCTTAAGTCGGATTGGACACTATCTATCTCAGTATATCCTGAAATTGGAAATCCCTTATCCAGTACTTCTGACTTAAAGGCTATTCTCTTTCCTTTACATAGCATTGTACCAATGTATACTATAAGGTCATATAATTTATGCCCTTGAATATGTAGATAGGCATTGTCGGGAGTAAGTCCTTCAATAGAAAAATTAACAGGCAGACTTAGAGAAGCTAATTCTGAATCGAAAAGATTTTTAACCTTTAACAAATACTGCTCCCCATTTTCCTCAAGGTCTTCTCGTCTTAGTTGATTAGGAAGACATCGGTTAAACTTTGTTATATTCCATAGTCGATTGAGTTTCGAAGACTTATGATATACAAGATGAAGAAGTGGCTTATATACAATCTCAGACAGTTGCTTTAAGAAATACACAAAACTGAATTCACTATCCGGCACATTCTTTCTGAATCTATATTCAAGATGCTTTGCCTCACAAGAATGATTCTCCCATGAATATGCATAGGTCTGAGCTATGTGGTTCTCGGGAGTCAAACCTTCTTCTCCTCGTAATAATCTTAGGTCACTATCTATGCAAATGAAAAATTTGTTATTGAGATATGGCAGATATTTCAGACACTGCTCACATCCTTTGGAAACATTTCCCTGCTCACTTTTGCTCTGAGTGACGAAATGATACTCTCCAGACCTTATATTTTGGAGCTGAGTCGACCAAAATTTTTTATCATCATCGTCTTCTACATGTATTACCGCAATAATATTCCTATATCGTAGATGATAGTTTTTATAATAATTGGCTTGATCTTCAATACGACTCATGCTTCTTTTTCGATCTTAGTAGTGACGTCTTCCATATAGATAATCTTATCTCCCCAACCATTACCGAAAATACTGGGAGAATGGGTAGTAATAAAGAACTGTGCATTCGGATTGAGTTTGATAAGTAAGTCTATCAATTTATATTGCCAACTTATATCAAGTGAATTTTCCGGCTCATCAATCAGCACTACAGATTCTTTCTCATTCAATAAGAAAATCCTTAACAGCAACAGAAGTATTTGTTTTTCTCCGGAGGAAAGATCATCTGTAGTCAGAAGAGAGCCATTAGAATTGATGATAAATTTATTTCCCTCAATCTCCACACGTTTATCTGTGTCTTGAAAAAGGTCATTTATGACCTCACAAAATAATGCAATTCTCTCCTTTACTTTATTCTGCAACCCAAAGGGAGCATCAAGCATTGACATTCTATAATACATGAGAGAGGGTCCTGTCTTCATATCATACAGATAGGTATCCAAAGCTTGTGTCATCGCATTTGTTTTCTTACGACTGTCTCTCACGAGAAGATTATCAATGGAAGGAATATAAATATAGAAATCACCCTTACCGTAAGTCTTTGCCAGAGATTTATCTATTTCACGAAGTAAAGTGGTCTTACCGCTTCCATTTATACCAACGATAATATTTACATCGGGATTAGGGATAAATGAAACTGTATATTTATCCCATAGAGATATGTTGATTTCCTGAATTCTAATATTTGACATCCAAATTAAGGTTATGCAATTATAATTTATCGTAAATCGAAATCTTATAGGAATTTGAAAGGATTATTATCATAAAAAGTTCCCTCAAACAATTATCTCCATCTGATAGGTATGTTACGTAGTGTAAAACTTCTTTTCTTTTTTACAAACTCATTATTTATAATAAAACTCCCTTCATAAATCTTACCTTCCAATACCTTAACATATTTGGCTGAAGGATCAAAATTCTCCAGAACAATATCCAACTGAGTGGGGCTATCAGCATAAATATAATTTATCCCGGTACCTTCATTATTACCTCCGATTGTTATAATGTAATCTTTAAAATGAGGATTCTGAATACCTTTTTCATTAATAAAATTTACAGTCTCAAATTGTAAATGGTCAATATCGTCAGGAGTCGTATTAGTTATTGTCATTTTTAGATGAACCTTTTTATTTATTGAATCTCCAACAGCTTCATGCAGTTTGTAAATAAACTCATCGGTCTTGAATTCTGTAATGGTTGGTTTGAGAGATAAAGCCTTTTTTAAAGCAAGGTTTTGTTTCAATACAGCCTGCACCTCAGATTGAAGGTTAGATATTACAGTATTTTGTTGAGCCAGCTTAGTTTCTAAATTAGAAAGTCGTTCTTCTAAAGAGATCTCACTCTGAGCATAACCCATATTATACCAAAGAGAAATTATTATTAACAACACTATTAACTTTATTCCCTTTAACGTATTCAATTGAAGCAAATATGGTCTCCGAACTTCGCCTGTCATAAATTAAAACATTTATAAATAATTAGATAACCTAAAATAAGAACAGCAACATTTATATTCAACTGATACTATTCTTATTCACATTGTAAAGATATGAAAAAATAATTAAAAGTTAAAAGTAACTTAAATAAAAGTATGAAGAAAGGTGAAAATAAGCAGTTGAGAGTAGGAATCTCTTCAACAAATCGAATTTCAAGAATGTCAATACTCTCTATGATTCAAATGAACCGAATTATATAATTTTTAACCCCGTCCATTTTTAGTAGACAGTAGTGACCTCACCTTATTCGGTCTAATATCCTTACTATGTAGGAAAAATAATGCAATTGTTCTACATTCCAAGTATAAGTAAAGTTACACCAGCTACTATCGAGTATGTAGATTTGTTCACAGATAATTATAAAGTTGTTTAAACTAATTTGATTTATTAAATTTTTTAAGGGAAATAACGATAAAGGCAAGAAAATTCCATACTTTCCAACTGGATATTGTGGTTCAAACCGTGTGAGAACTGCTTTGAACTCATCCAGGCATTTGTACGTTCGATTTTCCATCTATGTTTATACATCTCTTTGTGGACTGGACATCACGGTCGGCAACTGTTCGGTTTCTGTCCATAAACAGTCCCCGCCTTTCCCATATCGGGCGAAGTTCCTTCATGAGCCCGCACCTGTGTACGCTGGCATTGTCAAGTACCACGAATGTATTCCTGCGGATACGCATCGACGGTCTGTCAAGAAATTCCGCAATTTTATCAGCCGTCATGCTATCTGTTGTGGAGAACCCCTCATATCGGTTGTTGCGGTCAATCATACCGAAGATATTGAGCCTGAGACTTATTTCAGATGGAATATAAACATCCTCTCCACGGAACTGCCAGCCATAAGGCACATAACCTTCTGTGCAGATGTGGCTTTCATCTCCGTAGTAGAGATCAATTGTACCGGCACTTGCCTGTATTTCGAGTTCTTGCAGCTTCTCGGTCTTATACGCATAGAGCTGCGGCGAAGGCTTACCCTTGGGACGTTTTCCTATACGTCTATATCTCGCGCCAATGCGGATAAAAAAGCCCAGAAGGTGCTCTCGCTCACTTCCTTGCCGGAGGATTGCTGCAATGCCTCTTTCGCTTTCGTCATGCTCTGTCTGTCGTTGTCTATGGCTATGCGTACGGCTTCTTCGTCCGAGCAGTCTATGAGTGGCTTCCTTCCCCTCCCCGGGCGTGTCTCCAGTCCTTTGATACCCTCGTCTTCGAAGCGTTTCACCCATGAATTGACAGATATTTGGGACATTACCGTCTGGAGTCCAACCTCTTCTGAGGTTAGACCGGTGGATTTCAGTAATACTGCGCGGCAGCGCATACGGAATGCGTGGTTCTTGCCTTGGCGAAAGCCCACTTCCAGTTGTAGACGTTGCTGGTCTGTCAGTTGTATAACTTTGATCTTTACGATAGTAGTGAGTGTTAAGGTCCATACATTTAACGGACGAAATACAATAAAAATTATGATATAAACTAATTTTCAACAGCTACTTATCTTCTAATATGAAAATTAAAAAATTTTTTTTAAATTTGCCATGGTTATCTAATAATATTTTTAGGTTATGGAGGATTTTGAAAATATTATCAATCAAGCAAATTTAGGTGATGTTGAAAGTCAATTACAACTAGCTCGTTTTTATTATCGTGAAAAAAAGTATAAAGATGCACTTCGATGGTATCTTAAAGCCAAAGATGCTGGTCATCCCGATGGAATGAATGGAGTTGGAGTTTGTTATTTCAAAGGATTAGGAATCGAACAGGACAAAGCAAAAGGGGAATATTATTTGAGACTTGGTGTAGATAATGGATCTACTAAAGCTATGTTTAATCTTGCCAATTTTATTGATTCTCCAGAAAGTGGTGAATTATATATGAAAGCTGCTAAACTTGGGGATGAACATGCACAACTCAAAATAGCTAGACATTTTATGGAACCTCACCTGACTTCTTGGAAGATTACGAATACTCGAGATACAAATGAGGCATTTCATTGGTTTATGAAATCCGCATTACAAGGTAATAAAATTGCACAATATGAGGTGGGATTATTCTTTGAAAAAGGAGTTGACCCATGCATTAGGAATACTGAAAAAGCCCTTAAATGGTTTGAAAAATCATCTGCACAAGGTCTTACGGTTGCCACTTTTAGTATAGGGCGACTCTATGCTAATGGTATAGACGATCAATATCCAGATTTCAAAAGTGCCTTTCTTTATTACAAACAAGCTGCTGATGCTGGTATAGTAGAAGCTCAGTACAGAACAGGATTAGCTTTATTTTACGGGCGAGGTGTGTCGGAAGATAAATATAAGGCTTATGACTATCTTTTAAAGGCAGCGGAACAAGGACATTCAGACGCACAATTCTACGTCGCATTATTGTTAACTACAGGGCAGGGCGTGGAAAAAAATATGCAATTGGCTAAAGAATGGCTTACCGCAAAAAGTTCCTACCCGAGTGTAATAGAT
The DNA here is from genome assembly GCA_029062985.1 of Muribaculaceae bacterium. Classification (GTDB taxonomy): domain Bacteria; phylum Bacteroidota; class Bacteroidia; order Bacteroidales; family Muribaculaceae; genus Lepagella. Next base: position 2,610 of record JAIDPA010000069.1, on the reverse strand, counting down.
AATTATGAGTTGAAAAAGTATGATCTTCTGGATTATTTAAACAAAGATGCCTCAGAGATCTCTATAACAGAGTGTACTCCAATTGATTTAGCATTTGCAAAAATAGACTCCTTTGGTGTATTATATAGTCAAGATGGTAGAAAACTTTTACGTTATGCTACGGAAGATACTTATTTTTCTTTATATTTCCGTGACCTAAAACAACAAACATTGATAGATTATGAAGTTCCAGAAGGCGTGGAGATAATATGTGATGAGGCCTTTCAAGAATGCGAATCACTTCAATATATTAAACTTTCAAATAGTGTGCTCCATATTGGAAAGCGAGCTTTCTTGGATTGTGAAAATTTAAGTTCAGTAACCCTTCCATCAAATATTATTAATTTACGAACTCAGACCTTTTATGGATGTACTTCACTTAGGGAAATTTGTCTTCCAGCCTCTATTGAAACCATAGAAGATGACGCAATTGTTGGAGTTGGAAGTCTAACATCTGATTCAAAAAAATTCGTGGTAAAGGAAGGATGCCTAGTTGATGCGGATGATGATACTCTTATTCATTTTATTTATGAAAATAAGTCATACTTTGAAGTACCTGATAGCATAAGAAAAATTGGTTCTTACGCCTTCAGTATGTGTACATTGACTAAGGTTTATATCCCCGACACTATTGAAGAAATTGGTGTATTCGCATTTGAGCATTGCCCTTTCTTAGAAGAAGTAAATTTTTGTCACAATTCCTATAGACCGAAATTAAGGAAGATAGGTTTGTGCGCGTTTCATGATTGTGATAGTTTGAACAGGATCGTGTTGCCAGAAGGACTGGAAATTATAGATACTCAGGCTTTCAGTTACTGCAGAAACCTTAAGATTGTTATTCTTCCAGATACACTTCAAAAAATAGGAATTCATGCTTTTGAAGGTGCGCCTCTTCATTCAATCACACTCCCTAATAACCTTAAATATTTAGGGAATAATGCTTTTGCAGGATCTGAATTCGTTGCTATAAAATCAGAATCTCCTTTGTTCCTAATAAAAGAGTTGTCAATATACAATGCGGAAGGAAGTAAATTATTACAATATTATGGGAAAGATGAAAACTATCGAATTCCAGACTTTGTTAGTGAAATTGGAGATTTTGCTTTTGGGTATTCATATACTTTAAGATGTCTTGTTATTCCGGGTACAGTAAAAAAAATAGGGACAAACATATTAGACCAATCCTATCCTCATAAGATTATTATCGCACGGGGATTATTGTCAACCATCAAGAACTCTGTAGACGAATCAATGTTTGACCGAATTCAAATCTCTGACAACTTATGATAAATATCTTTTCACGAGACCAATTAGCTAGTCTACATAAAGTACCAAATGCTATGATAATAGATATGTCATATAGTTCTACATCTATGACATCATGTCTTAGCCCTTATTTCCCTTGGGGGAATATACCTGTCCCATTTTCAACTGGTATAGTTGCCCAAAGTGCTATGGCTATTTGGGAAGGGCTAAAAGTATTTGAATTTGGTGGTGTCGATATAAGTGTTTTCTCCTACAGACTCAAAGAAGATTTGAATCGAGCCAGTTTGGGTTTAGGGAATCTTATAGGATATAGTCGAGGTATGAATTATGATTATATCTATAATGAGGATGAAGCTTATAATCAAATCTTTATCCCAACTTATCAATGGATATTAGAGCATAGGGCATTTAAAATTATCCAATTGTTGAGGCATTATTTACGTGAAAATATTATTCTAATTGATAATCCCAAAGAGATAATTCCTAATCAATTGACACCATCAACATTGCTAAAAGCATATGTCTTAGGTGAAACACCATATAATGATGTTATTCAAAAAGATATTATATCACATTATTATTGTGGAAAAAAGATAATTTCTTGGCAAACAATTAAATATAAATTCAAATCCATTCCACCTGAGACTTCAATAGCTAAAGATGGGGTTATAGAATTTGATTTCTTATGAAGAGAAGGAGAGACTATCGAAAATTCAAAGAGATTCTAAACAGATATGGTATCACTAAATTCTATCATTTTACAGATAGAAGTAATGTAGCTTCTATTATTGCAAATAGAGGTTTATGGTCGTGGGCAAGTGGTAAAGATCAAAATATAATCGTTTCAAGGTCAGGAGGTTCTGCATTATCTCATTCACTTGATTCTAATGATGGATTAGATAAATATGTTCGAATGAGTGTCTGTAGAAATCACCCTATGATGTATCAAGCAATCTCAGAAGGTCGTATAAGTGATCCCATCGTTTTAGAGATAGATACCGATATTTTATATATAGATGGTAATATTTTTTCTGACAGAAATGCTAACAGAAATGACGCCCAAAAAGGTTGTTCTTTTGAGCATTTCATTAATATTCATTTTCAAACTGCTCTGTGTAGATCTCAATTTGATGTTGAGGAAAGTGAAAGAGTATACTATCAAGCTGAGATCTTAGTGAAAGATTATATTCCTTTGCATTACATACTCAATCTTTTAGATGTAAATCTTAAATAACGAGGTTGTTTATTCAATATTATAGAAAACTTATGGCATCGCTTTCGGTGTGAAAATGACCTATCCAATAT
>JAIDPA010000068.1 GCA_029062985.1 Muribaculaceae bacterium | reverse complement strand
ACCTAATGACCCAATCACCTAATCACCTAATCCCCCAATCACCTTTTTAATTACTCTGCAAGGATTACCTACCGCTACCGAGTTTGTAGGGATGTCGTGTACAACTACGCTTCCGGCTCCGATAACGCAATTATCTCCTATCGTAACTCCGGGAAGGACACAAACCTGTGCTCCTATCCAAACGTTATTTCCCACCTTTATCGGATAAGCATATTCGAGTCCTTCATTTCTTTGTTTGACGTCAATTGGATGACCCGCAGTATAGAATCCGCAGTTAGGGGCTATAAAAACATTGTCTCCAAATGTGACAGGCGCACAATCAAGGATAACGAGATTGACATTTGAATAAAAATTATTCCCAATTTTTATGTTATAGCCATAATCGCAATAGAAAGGTTGTTCGATAAGAAAATCACCTTTTATTTCTCCCAATAAAGATTTAAGTATTTCCTTACGCCTGTCCATATCACTTGGAGTTAAAGCATTATAAGCATGGCAGAGATTCTTGCAATGCAGTCTTTCTCCTATTAGTTGTGCATCTTTTCCGGCGTCATAAATCATACCGTTTATCATTTTTTCTTTTTCTGTCATTTTTTCCTTTATTTAAGAGTTGAATTAATTCCTAAAAATTCTGATGCAAAAATAAAAAGACTCTTTGTATTTTTCAATAATTATTAATAACCATTTATTATATCTATTCTTTTTTCATAAGTTTAAGTTGAGGATTATTCACCATTTATAGTTTTAACTGCCTGTTCATTTGATGAGACAACATTTATAGATAGAAAAATGTTATAGCTTAAAACGTTTGATAATTTTTTATGGAAGAAATAAGAATAGACGTAACTAAACAAACTGAGGAAGAATTGGCTCTCGCGCGTGAGCATTCCCAACTTATCTTCAAGTTTAATCATACAATGCCGGGCACTGAAGAATCAACGGCTGTATTGCTTAGAATATTCCCGGAAATAGGTGAAGGAAGTCGCGTCGAACCCCCGTTGACTGCTATCCGCCCGCATAATGTGAAAATAGGAAAAAATGTAGTTGTCATGCCGGGATGCCTTATGATGTCGGCTGGAGGAATTACTATTGACGACGGGGCAATGATAGCTGCTAACGTTCAATTGATATCCAATAATCATGACCTCTATGAACGTCAGATTATTACCTGTAAACCTGTTCATATTGGTAAAAATGCATGGATTGGAGCCGGAGCAACCATTTTACCGGGTGTTACTGTAGGAGATAACGCCGTTGTTGGAGCTGCAAGTGTAGTAACCAAAGATGTCCCCGCTGATACAATAGCTGTTGGCAATCCCGCAAAATGTATTAAAAAGATACCACCAAAAGAATAAGTGTCGTTAAAAGATAGCTCAGTTCCGCGCTCTATCTAACTTGTGTGGCTTAGTTTGCAAGAACCGGCAATAAGCTTCGAAATGATGTTTCTTAGTCCCGGAGATAAAGAAGCTACTGACATTTTTTAAACTGCTGCAAATAATCATTCAAACAGTCTGTTAATATAATTTCCGCTGACTCAACTCAAGATTTAGTCAGCGGAAATTATATTAACAATGATGGGTTTATATTCGGTTTATTTCAAGATACCCGAGGATGCACCTGATTGTCTTGAAATATCATCTCTTCGGCTGACCTTCTTTCCAAACCCGAAAGTATATGTGGCAGACAATTGCACAAAAGCGTGCCTGGAAGCATTACTTATCCATTTATCCACAGAGTAGTTGGGACTGCTCATAACATCATGAGATGCTTGCCAGTTCCAACGTTGTAAGTTTTGTGCTGACATTTTAATATTCCATTTTCTGTTGCTCCATCCAACCTGAAAAACAAAAACATCTTTACTTCGAGTCCATACCCCTGACATTGAATCATAATTATCCGTTGCATCTGCAGATTGGTATGTTAATGCGAAATTAAAATTCCCGAGATAATATAGAGCCTGCATATAGTAACTCAAACAAGTGTGGTTTATATTATATGGCTTACCATTTCTGACATACAGCTGTGCGACTTTTCCTGATAGGTATAAGCTTTTATTAAAAAAGTTTGTCGAAACATTTACACCGTAATTATAATGTTGAAACCTTCCGATTGGCTGTTGAATTGTTCTAACGATTCCGTATGGAGTTGCCTCATATACAAATGCTGCTCTATCTCCTAAAAAATACGTACCGGCAAACACATTCATATTGAATTTATTTGAAGGAATGAAGGAATAATTAAGCCAAATGTCATAGCAACGAGACGACTTCAATACGGGATTTCCGGTATGCCATAGAAATGGTGACACATGGATAATATTCTCACTTTTATAGTTGGAAGAGGGAGGCCAGACAGAATAATGGAATACTGCACCAAAAGAATTCTTCTTATTAGGGACATATCTCAAAGATGCGTCAATGTAGGGATAATTGGAATAAGATTTATTATCATTCAGATAAGTTGACAACCAGTCCCACCCTACTCCAAAAGAAGCTGAGACCGCAGCTGCGGAAAAACTATAAGAAGCTCCTATCTGTCCGAATTTAGTTGCAGAATTATCCAAAGCATTTACTGAACCGTAATAGTTTGTCCGGTTATGCTCATAAAGCCCCCTGACGTGCGCCATAAAGGAATGCTTATTGGAAAATGAGCGATTGAAAGTCAAGAAGAAATCCCCTTCCTGGGTATTATCATCTGCGGAGTTATATATAGAAGCCATACGGGTTTCAACATAATTAGAACTCTGATCAGTGTGAGAATAGGAATAGCCCAAAGAAACTGAGAAAGAACTATTTTTTGGTAAACTAAAAAAGTAATAACCGTTATATTTAAGATATTTTGCATTCTGACTCGATTCTGAAACAAATTCACCATTTTCCATTATTTCATCTGAATATTCTACCCTTCCCTCCTCATCACTATGAGGAATCTTGTTAATACCGAATGCTATCTGACTGTTGGCAGTAATTTTGTCACCGGAATAAAGAGCTCTGAAACTGGTTTCATAATTATGTTTACGATATTTTGAGCTTTCAGTAGTTGTCTCTCTCAGAAAACTTTTTATCTCTCCATTTTCCTGAGGCAGATGAAACATCTCCTTCTGATCAACCCCGAAATGGTTATTCGACGTATAGTAACCATATCCCATTAAGTCGTATGTCATTTTCCTCCTGACAAATCTGGCATTAGCCTGCGCAAAACCTGAATTGACAATAAAATTCTCTACCCCTAATGCTTTCACATATCCGCCATATTCATACTTTATCATCCTGAAATTGATGACATAACGGTTGCCCTGGAATCTCGGGTCGGAAGGATATTCAAGATACTCCACTGTCTTAACATCCGTGACTTTCATCATTTTTAAGTCTGTTTCAGTCGCTGGCACAAAATCTATGAAAATAGCGACCGGTTGTCCCGAAGCCGTTGACACTGAAGATGAGCCTAACCTTGTATCGAGTTGAGGTATAGACATTCTGACAAGAAGATCAGTGGCTGTCTGGGATGCGTTCTTCTGACGTTGTGTGGGACGATAGATATTTCTATCAGAAAGAAGGAATGCATTATCACCTTCAACTGATACATTCCTCAGCTTTATAGGCAACTCGTTCATAAGGACAGTTCCGACATTAAACGTGGTGAATTTCTTATAGACCGTTTTATACCCGATGGATGAAATCTTTGCAATTACTGGCTGACGGTCGCATGGAATGGTGAAATGTCCGTAGTCGTCAGTCATACCGTATGTCAGAACAGTTGAATCCTTAGGGGTAAGAAGTAGGACAGTAGCTGCAACTACAGGTTTTTTATCATTTCCGATTACATTACCGACATAGACATATTTCCCATGCTGGAGAGCCTCAATATAATATGTGTCGTTTGATCCGGTTACAGTCACAGGATTCAGGGCGATGAGCTGTCGCAATGCGTCGTATGCATTGTCGGCTTTTATAGTAGAGCTCGTCGTATAGTTTTCCAGCTCATTATATATGAAATTTATGTCGAGTTCCGGGTGTTCTTCCATGATTTGCCTAATCGCATTCGGAAGAGGCGTGGATTTGAACCGATATGAAAAAGACGCAGCGTTTGCCGTCATGAAGATGATGACGGTAGCAATCAGTGTGAATATACGTGTCATTTTGTCAGTCTACCTTAATTATGTTATCCTTGACTGTTATATGTATCTGCTCAAAATTATTGAGACGTGCTGCCACTTCCTCTATCGTAAGTGCCTTATCCCAGCGGAAATAAAGACGCAGTGTTTTTGAATCATCCTTATTGAATACGGCTTTGCAGTCATAATAACCGGCTATCTCTGTTATGATTGTCTCAAGATTCTCGTTATCAAATTCTATTGTTTCTGTTGTTTTATTATTACTGCTGACAACTGTCTTTAAAGAATCGATTGGAGAAGCACTGATCTCAGGTTTAAGAGTTTCCGTAGTTTTCTTAATTTCAACCTCCCTATTATTATCAATGAAATGTACGCCGACACCAACTATAGCTGCAAAAGCGGTGACGGAAGCAATTCCGATAACAATGCTTGCAGCAGTATTACGATTAAAAATCCTTGGTAACCAACTGTGTCGGAGTGCCGAAGTACCTTTGTGTTTTTCTTCAAATCTTCTCCACTCCTCATCTATATTCGGAGAGGCAATGTTCCATAGGCTCGATTTCGTTTTATCAAGTAAATCAGCCACTTCCTTAACCTCAGAATCTTGAAGCATTTCCTCAATCTCTTCCGGGCTGTATCGTTCAGGTTGCTCCACGGCATCCAAAAGCTTATCTATCTTATCCATTTTGAGAAAGTTTTTCGCGTAAGACATCTATTGCATGACGAATATGCTTATAGACAGCCACCTTACTAATGCCGTACATATCCGCTATTTCCTGATAGCTCTTCTTTTCGGTAAATCTCATTTCTATCACACGGCGGCATGTTTCTGTCAGGTCATTTGAAACCGTTGATTGAATCAACGCTATGGTCTCATCATCGGGCCAGCCTTCATCCTCTATCTCACTCTTTGCAACTGAATATGCTGCCTTCAGTCGTTCCTGCACCGAGAGACTGCGGATATGCTTGAGGCACCGGTTGCGAACTGCAGTCATAAGATATGCTTCAGTTACATCCGATTTTCCGGAAAAAAGAAGGGCTTCAAAGACATCGTGCACTATGTCTCTTGCCACACTCTCATTCCTAAGTATCAGCATTGCAAGACGATACATCGCTGAGTAATGCGTACGGAAAAGATGTTCTATGTCATTAAATTTCGTCATACATCTATATGACCCCTAACCTCCCGAAAAACTAACCTCCAAATTAAGAAAAAATTTTATATCTTCTTCATCCGGTCTTCAAGCCATTAGTAATTATAAAATTATAAAGCAAATCCATTTTTACTGCAACTTTGCAGTAAAAATGGATTACAAATAGTATGATGATAAATCTCATTTTTGAGACTCACTTTTTCTAATCGAATTTAGGCGTTTTCCAAACCATCTGTAATTTAAATAGACAGAGAGAAAAAGGAATCCTGCGAGAATAAATTTCCCGGAGGATGTATATAAATCATGCCTAAGAAGGTATTCCTTTATAAGGAAAAATACGAACATCAGCAGTGCGCAGCTAACAAGAAAAAGAATTCTAAAAACAGATTTACTCGCTTTCATCTCATAAACTTATTTAAACAATAGGTAGAATAGCCCTAAAA
>JAIDPA010000067.1 GCA_029062985.1 Muribaculaceae bacterium | reverse complement strand
GATATACTAATTTAAAATGCAGTTCTGAGAAGATTTATGAGTTGCAGGAGAAATATAAAGGATGCCTATAAACTTATAGCCGCCTCGTTACCAAAAAAGACTAAAGAGTTGCTTGGGGTTTAACTAATTATTTTTATAACTTTGTGGAATAAAATCTATGAAATGAAAAAAGGAATTTTTACATTTATAGTCGCATTTGGAGCGGCTATGGCAATGCAGGCTCAGATTAGTCAGACTGGTGAAATGGCATATCGGGTTAAGGATGCAGCTTTTTCTCAGTCGCAGATTGACAGTATTGCTGAGTTTATGACGGATAAACTTGGTTCGAGACTCGCAGCTTCCCAAATGAAATTAAGAGCAGAACGTCTTGTAACAGAAAAACTGAAAGGACTCGGTTTGGAAAATGTCAGAGTAGAGGAAGCGGGTGAGTTCTCCAAAGGGGGATGGGACAATGAAAGAAATTATGTTGCAATGACTGCTCCTTACTACTGCAGTTTTGCTGCTAATCCGAAGGCATGGTCAGGAAGCACTGACGGTTTAGTTAAGGCTCAGTGTGTGCTTCTGGATGCTAAGGATATATCAGATCTTGAGAAATATAAAGGGAAATTGGCTGGCAAGATAGTGTTAATGCCCCCCACAAGAAAATACGAACTTTCATTCCGTCCTATGGCATCCCGTTATACGGATGAACAGTTAAAAGACATGACGAAGGATGGAAGACCCAATGGAGGGTGGGGGAGATGGAATTCCGGTAATGAAAGCAGTAAAGCCTTAAGAGAAGGAATGGACTCTCTAATCAAAGCGGAAAAACCTCTCGCTGTTGTAGTCGGCGACGGCACATTCAATATTCCGGGGTCGCGAGGAGTCAAATATAAGGTAGGAGATCCGGAACCCATTACTGAAATTGTTCTGCCAATTGAAGATCACGGAAGGATGGTCAGACTGATTAAAAGTGGAGAAAATGTAGAGATGGAGGTCGATATCCGGAATAAATTTACGGATAATCAGAAAATCAACAATATCATAGCTGAGATTCCGGGCACAGACCCAAAATTAAAGAATGAAGTGGTTTTGATAGGGGCACACCTCGATTCATGGCATGGAGGAACAGGGGGAGCTGATAATGCCTCGGGATGTATAACGATGATTGAGGCAATGCGAATTCTGAAATCTCTGAATATCAGACCACGCCGAACGATACGACTCGCTTTGTGGGGTGGGGAAGAACAAGGTCTTTACGGTTCCAAAGGGTATGCCGAAAAGAAGTTATTTAATTCAGAAGATAAGAAAAAGCAATCTGAATTTGATGATTTCGCTTTATATCTGAATATGGATTTTGGCTCAGGAAGGTTCAAAGGAGTTTATCTTGAAGAGAACGATATGGCACGTCCGTTTTTCGAAGCCTGGAAACAGCCGTTGGTGTCTTTAGGATTTGATACTTTTTCACCCAGGAAAGTAGGCAGCACGGATCATGTCAGCTTTTCACGCTTAGGACTGCCGGCATATCAGTTCATTCAGGATCCTCTGGATTATTTCCGGGCATACCACACACCGATGGATACGTATGAGCGTCTTTCACTCGACGATCTGAAAGTGAATGCAGCTATTGTCGCATGGCTTGCTTATTCAGCAGCTATGGATAATAATCATATCCCGGTGAAACCAGGCTTTCCGGATAAACTGAAAGAGAAAAAATAATTAAAACTCAAAGTTCAAAAAAAATGGCATGCAGGAAATTTCCTGCATGCCATTTTTTTTGAACTTATCTGATAGAGTTCTGATGAATCTTCTTTATACTTACATACTGTCAGAAACAGCAATATCATACTTTTCGTCAGTAGCGCTTTTTACCAGAAGAATGCTGAATTCATAAAGAATATACATCGGCAATGCTACCAGCAAAAGAGTGAAAATATCCGAGGTTGGAGTTATTACAGCCGCAATAAAAAGAATGACCACAATAGCATGTCTCCGGTAGCGTTTCATAAAATCCTTCTTAAGCAATCCCATTTTTGCAAGCATCCAGGAAAGAACCGGTATCTCGAAAACGATTCCCATACTCAGGCTCATTATAATAAGAGTGCTCATATAGGAATCAAGGCTGATTAAATTTGCAACATCCTGATTAACCTGATATGTTCCCAGAAACCGGAATGTCAGAGGGAAGATGATGAAATAGCTGAAAAGGAGTCCTACGGCAAACATAAGATAGGCACTCAAGAGAACCCTTATAGTATATCGTCTCTCTTCAGAATAAAGTCCGGGAGCAATAAAGGAGAAAAGCTCATAAACTATATAAGGAGAAGCACAGATTATGCCAATGCAGAATGCCGTCTTCAGATGAATTATAAATTGCTGAGCCAGTCCGGTATTTATCAGCTGAACGTTAAAATTTTCGAGTAAAGGAAGATTTAAGCGGCTACAGAGATCATTGATTAAATGATACGTAATGAAATGAGGCGATTTGGGAGCAAAAATGATATCAAATACTTCATCTTTAAAAATGAAAGCAACGATGCTACATAACACTGACACGAGGACAATACGGATGATGACTCCCCTCAATATGTCAAGATGATCCCAAAAAGTCTGACCTCCACCGTCGGAAGTCATTTCTCCGAGTTGTTAGGGTTATTATCCTTCACATCATTCTCCATTTCGTTAAGTCCTGATTTAAAAGCTTTGACGCCTTTGCCTAAACCTTTCATCATTTCAGGAATCTTCTTCCCTCCGAAAAAGAGTAATATCACAAGGGCAATAAGGAGAATCTCACTCATACCCAAGCCCCCTATAAATAATATATTCGTCATAAGAATTTATAAATTGATGTAATAAAATTGACTCTGAATCAGGATTTCTGATTTGAGAGCCGCAAAAGATATTTTTTTGTTTCGTTTCTTCAGGCTTTGATCGAAAAGTCAATCATCCTCTGCTTGAACCTGCAAGAGACAAGATATGAATTATGTCATGTTTCTTTTGAGATATTCAACATAGGCATCTATTCGATGAAGCTCCTTTGGGATATCAATAGACTGAGGACAGTGTGGAGAACATTGATTGCATCCTATGCAATGACTTGCCTGCCTGAGTTTAGGAACAGACCGATCATACCCAACAAGAAACGCACGTCTGGCTTCCGCATAGTTGGGAGATTGCTTACTTTCGGCGACATTTCCCTGATTGACACATTTATTATAATGCAGAAGTATTGCCGGAATGTCAATGCCATAAGGACAAGGCATGCAATATTTGCAATCGTTGCAGGCGACGGTGGGATATTGCACCATAAGGTCGGCTGTGTCATAAAGAAATTTCGTTTCCTCTTCAGTCAAAGGCACAAGCGGAGAGAAAGTGCGAAGATTATCCTCAAGATGCTCCATATATGTCATACCGCTCAAGACTGTGAGCACATCGGGATGAGACCCGGCATATCGGAAAGCCCAGGAAGCAACACTCCTCTCCGGTTCTTTTTCCAGGAGACGTGTTGCTATATGGTCAGGAACGTTGGCAAGTCTGCCTCCGAGGAGAGGCTCCATAATAATGGCAGGAATCCCTCTTTTTTCAAGTTCGCCATACAAATACTCACCGTTAGTGTTTCTTGGATTCAGTTCCTTTGCATGTTTCCAGTCAAGATAGTTAAGCTGTATCTGAACGAAATCCCACTTATATTTATCATGGTTTGCCAATGCCCAATCAAATACTGCCACGTCTCCATGATAAGAAAACCCGAGATTCTTAATTCTTCCTGCTTCACGTTCTGCAAGCAGGAAGTCGAGAATGCCATTGTCAATATATCTGGCATTGAAATCCTCCATCCCTTTACCTCCGCCTATTGAATGCAGAAGCATGTAGTCAATATGGTCAGTCTGTAATTCCTTGAGAGAATTTTTATACATTGCTATCGAAGCTTCCCGGCTCCAAGTCTGAGGAGCAAAATTTGAAAGCTTCGTGGCAATGAAATATGAGTCGCGGGGATGGCGTGAGAGAGCTATTCCGGTGGCATGTTCCGAGCGTCCCTTGCAATAAGCCGGAGATGTATCAAAATAGTTTACACCATGAGCAAGTGCAGTGTCGATAAGACGATTCACCGTTTCCTGATCTATCTTATCTTCTCCGTTTTCTCCGTCGAGAGGAATGGTGGGCCAACGCATGCATCCGTAGCCAAGAATGGAGACCTTTTCTCCTGTCTTGGGATTAACGCGATAAGTCATCTTGTCGGTAGGAATATCCTTTAAGGCAGCTTGGTTTGCGGTTGCCTTATCAGATGCTGACTTACATCCGGTCAAAGCCAAACCTGCAAAGCCGGCTCCTAATCCCAATTTTTTCAGGAATTCACGGCGAGAAATATTTTTACATTTTTTATTCTGCATGGTTCAGATAATTCTATGAGTTTCATGACCTTCAACATAAATAGCACTAAATGGGCGGGCGGGACAAAGATTTTCACAGGCACCACACCCTATACAGGCTTCAGTATTGACAACCGGGATTTTGGGTGCTTCATCGTTGTCTTTATCGGAAGAGACCATTGTTATAGCTCCTGTCGGACAATGACGGGCACAGTTGCCGCATTCCACACCATCAGTCAGCGGAATGCAATTAGCCTTAACCCAGACTGCATGTCCTATCTGAATTGAAGATTTATCAGCCTCATCTATTAATTTAATTGCACCTGTAGGGCACACTTCAGAACATCTTGTACATTCCGGACGACAGTAACCCCTTTCGTATGATGATTCCGGTTGCATAAGTGAATCTATGTCAGTAGATGGACGGAGAACTCCATTAGGACAGGAGGCAACGCAAAGCTGGCAGGCTGTGCAATGAGAAGCGAGATTATTTATACTCAACGCTCCCGGAGGAACAATCTTTGTACGGCGTAGAGGAATCTTTTTATCTTCAATGGCTGCGAGACCTCCGTCGACAGTCTTTTCTTCTGCCTTTATTAAGGCAGAAGTAGCAAGTATTCCGGCAACACTCAGAAACTGGCGCCGCGAGCTGTCGATATTGTTATTTTCCGGAAGAGCACTTGTATCTGCCAATTTCAGATGCTTATAGGCTATAGCTCCTTTGTGGCATTTTCCGATACAATCGAAACAGGTCACACAACGTGAGTAATCTATAGAGTGCTCTTTGCTGTTTATGCAGGCTGACTTGCAATTACGCGCGCACAAGCCGCAGCTATTACACTTGGATGTGTCGATGACAGGCTTGAGATATGAAAATTTTGAAAAGAAACCCAGCACGGTTCCAACAGGACAGATAGTGTTGCAATAAGTACGACCGTTTCTCCACGCGAGGAATCCCAGAATCAGGAGCGTTGCAACTGCCACAGCGAAAGTAATGCTCCCTTTAATCCAGATGTCTGTAGAATAGAAGGCATAGCTTTCATGAGCTTCTGCCCAGGAGGCAAGAATATTATTTCCCCATTGCCAGATGGGAGCCAGCAGACTCTGTGCTATTCTGCCGTATGCGCTATAAGGAGCCAAAAGGGCAACTATCACTCCAAATCCAAAACAGATACTTATAACCATCACGGCAAGCAGAACGTATCTCAGAATATTTTTTGCAGGAGAAAAGGAATACCTGTTCTTCTTGGCTTTTTTCCCAAACCATGCGAAAATATCCTGCATTATTCCAAGCGGACATATTACTGAGCAATAAAGTCTGCCAAAAATAATTGTGAGAATGATTAATCCGGCAATGACGAAAACATTCATGGCAAGCACAGCAGGAAGGAATTGGATTTTTGCCATCCAGCCAAACCATTGTTGAATAGTGCCTGAAAAATCAAGAAATAATAAAGTCACAATCGCAAGACTAACGAAGGCGACGATCTGCCGTAGCTTTTGAAGAGGGGAAACCTTAGAACTCTTCTTCGGAAGCTTCGAGACAGTTTCACGAGAAGAGACTGTTGTTTTTTCCATGTTACGATGTGTTAGGTTAATTAACGGTCATAATTCAAAATACAAAGTTAATAAAAATATTTGTTTTTCAAATTGATACTTCCTGGTATTAATTTTAATTAACTTAAGG
>JAIDPA010000066.1 GCA_029062985.1 Muribaculaceae bacterium | reverse complement strand
TTTATTGTGTCTCATCGTTGTTTAGTCTTTATCCAATTTATATTTTGAAATATCCATCCCAAATGACAGGTTAAGGCTGGCAAGGAGATCATCGAGTTCTGTCAGCGACTTCTTACCGAAGTTTCTAAACTTCAACAGGTCGTTCTTATTGAACACGACAAGCTCTCCAAGAGTTTCCACTTCTGCGCTCTTGAGACAGTTAAGGGCACGCACTGAAAGATCCATCTCCGTGAGCTTGCTCTTGAGGAGCTGACGCATGTGGAGCACCTCCTCATCAAACTCATCGACGTCATTTTCTTTCGGAGCTTCGATAGCAATCTTCTCATCGCTGAAGAGGAGGAAGTGCTGAATAAGAATCTTTGCAGCCTCCTTGAGGGCATCCTTTGGCTGGATTGAGCCGTCGGTGGTTACCTCTATGAGGAGTTTCTCAAAGTCAGTCTTCTGCTCTACACGATAATTCTCGACTGCATATTTCACATTCTTGACAGGAGTATAGATAGAGTCAATGGCAATAACGCTTGGATCGTCATCACCAAGGATTTCTCTATTCTCGTCAGAAGGAACCCAACCGCGTCCTTTATTGATGGTAAACTCCATCCTGAAAGAAGCTGACGGATCAAGGCGGCAAATCTCGAGTTCGGGATTCAATACCTCGAAACCGTTAAGCACCTTACCCAAGTCGCCTGCCTTTAAAACATCTGTGCCCGACACGTTGACAGTACCTTTTTCTGTTTCAAGGTCGTCCGTCCTCTGCTTGA
Organism: Muribaculaceae bacterium; assembly: GCA_029062985.1. GTDB lineage: Bacteria > Bacteroidota > Bacteroidia > Bacteroidales > Muribaculaceae > Lepagella. Next base: position 6,894 of record JAIDPA010000066.1, on the reverse strand, counting down.
ATCTAACCTGCTTGAGGTTAAGGATTATGTTGGTAACATCCTGCTTTACGCCCGGGATTGTGTCGAGCTCATGAGCCACACCGTCTATACGGATAGAGCAAATGGCAAAACCTTCAAGCGACGAAAGCAATATGCGTCGCAAAGCGTTACCTATTGTCTGGCCGTAACCCGGCTCAAGAGGTCTGAATTCGAACTTGCCGAACTTATTGTCGGACTCAAGCATGATGACCTTATCGGGTTTCTGAAATGCTAATATTGGCATGGGTTTCTATGGTTTATTATTTAGAATACAACTCAACGATCAACTGTTCCTTGATTGTCTCGGGAATGTCTTCTCGCTGTGGAACATGGAGGAAACGTCCCCCCTTCTTGCTGTCATCCCATTCAATCCAAGGATACTTGCTGTGGTTAAAGCCTGCCAAAGCATCTGCTATCACCTCAAGTGACTTGGATCTCTCACGTACGGCTACTACGTCGCCCGGTTTTACGTGATAGGAAGGTATGTTTACTACTTCACCGTTTACAGTGATGTGTTTGTGAAGCACGAGCTGACGAGCTGCAGGACGGCTGGGTGCTATGCCCAGACGATAAACTACATTGTCAAGTCTGCTTTCAAGGAGCTGAAGAAGAACCTCACCGGTAATACCTTTTGTGCGGGCTGCCTTCTCAAAGAGGTTACGGAACTGACGTTCCAACACACCGTAGGTATATTTTGCTTTCTGTTTCTCCTTAAGCTGCATGCCATACTCGGAAGTCTTTCTTCTGCGGTTGGCACCATGTTGTCCCGGCGGATAATTTTTCTTTGCCAGAACCTTATCTTCGCCAAAAATGGCTTCGCCGAATTTACGGGCGATTTTTGTCTTTGGGCCTGTATATCTTGCCATTTCTTTCTTTTCTTTTTAAGTGGTCCTTTTCACCCCTTCCTTAGCGCAGCCGCGAACACCGAGAGAAAGACACAAAGGTGTTCTATTCGCATTCAAAAGGGGTTGTGAGGGCGGAATTTGTTATACTCTTCTTCTTTTGGGAGGACGACATCCGTTATGGGGCAGCGGAGTGACATCTACAATTTCTGTCACTTCGATTCCGGCTCCGTGTACTGTGCGGATTGCTGACTCTCGGCCGTTACCCGGTCCCTTCACATAGGCTTTCACTTTGCGCAGGCCAAGGTCGTATGCAACCTTAGCACAATCCTGCGCTGCCATCTGAGCTGCATAAGGAGTATTCTTCTTACTCCCTCTGAAACCCATCTTGCCTGCTGAACTCCAGGAAATAACCTGTCCTTCGCTGTTGGCAAGGCAAACGATAATGTTGTTGAAAGAGCTATGCACATGAAGCTGACCCTGGGCGTCAACCTTGACATTCCTCTTCTTAGCTGCGACTGTCTTTTTTGCCATATTTTAATTTTATTTAGTAGCTTTCTTCTTATTAGCAACTGTTTTCTTACGTCCCTTACGAGTACGTGCATTATTTTTGGTGCTCTGACCACGCACCGGAAGACCGATACGATGACGGATGCCACGATAGCAGCCGATATCCATAAGACGCTTGATATTGAGCTGAATCTCTGAACGAAGATCACCCTCAACTTTATACTCTGACTGAATTACCTCACGAACGGCTGCTGCCTGATCGTCTGTCCAGTCCTGCACCTTGATATCTCTGTCAACACCTGCCTTTGAAAGGATTGTGTTGGCTGCGCTACGGCCTATGCCGTAGATATACGTCAAGGCAATCTCTCCTCTTTTATTTTGCGGCAAATCTACGCCGACTATTCTTACTGCCATAGTTTGTGTTTACAAATTTTTTGCAAAGGTAATAAAATTATCCTTGACGCTGTTTAAATTTTGGATTCTTCTTGTTGATTACGTATAATCTTCCTTTTCGGCGCACAATCTTGCTGTCCGGTGTGCGCTTCTTTACTGATGCTCTTACTTTCATTATTGTGTGTCGGATTTTTTATTTGTATCTGAAAGCGATACGCCCTTTGCTCAGGTCGTAAGGGCTCATTTCTACCCTCACCTTGTCGCCGGGAAGTATCTTGATATAGTGCATTCTCATCTTGCCCGAAATATGAGCTGTTATCTCATGTCCGTTTCCGAGTTCGACCTTGAACATTGCGTTGCTCAATGCCTCGAGAATCACTCCGTCTTGTTCTATTGCAGCTTGTTTTGCCATTGTCAAAAATTTTCAGTCAGTTAATGTTTCTTCCCGGAGCGGTTTCTCTCCGAGCGCAGCCTCGATATAGCTGAATGTCGTTAGTATCTCCGGTCCTTCGGGACGTATCACTATGGTGTGCTCATAATGGGCTGACGGTTTGCGGTCGCGTGTGCGACATTCCCAGCCATTCTGCTCTATCACTATGTTCTTGCTTCCCATATTGATCATTGGCTCGATCGCTATGCACATTCCCGATTTAAGAATCGGTCCGATTCCCCTCCTGCCGAAATTAGGCACTTCAGGATCTTCATGCATGCTCACTCCAATGCCGTGTCCGCACATTTCACGCACTATGCTGTAGCCGGCACGCTCGCAGTAGGTCTGTATCGCGTTGGAGATGTCGCCGATTCGCTTGCCGGCTTTGGCTGCCTCAATTCCTACATAAAGGCTCTCTTTTGTAGTCTTTAGCAGACGGGCTGTCTTCTCGTCAATCTCTCCTACTGCAAATGTGTAACACGTGTCTCCGTTGAAACCGTCAAGTTCTACAACACAATCTGTACCGATGATGTCACCCTCGCGCAATTCGTATCCCGAGGGAAATCCGTGAACGACTGTCTCATTCACTTCAATACAAAGTGTCCCCGGAAATCCGTGATAACCTAAGCAAGATGGTTTACCCCCGTTATCGAGGATAAACTCTCTTGCTATGTTATCAAGCTTCCGAGTCGTGATGCCGGGTTTCACCCAACGGGCTACCTCCCCTAACGTGCGGCTGACAAGATCGCAAGCTGCACGCATCTTCTCTATCTCTTCGGCTGTCTTTATATAAATCATTTAGCTATACTGAACGTGACCGGTTAAAAAGCTCCACTACCAGTTGTACGTCCTTTGATTCGGCCGTCTTTCATCAAGCCGTCATAATGACGCATCAACAAGTGTCCTTCTACTATTCTCAACGTGTCAAGAATTACGCCTACCATAATCAGAAGAGAGGTTCCTCCGAAGAATGCTGCAAACTGACGGTTAAGACCACAGATGTGTGCTATCGCTGGAAGAATCGCGACTATGCCAAGGAAGATTGAACCCGGCAGCGTGATTCTCGACATGATGGAGTCAAGATATTCTACAGTGGGTTTACCCGGTTTGATGCCGGGGATAAAACCATTGTTTCTTTTCATATCCTCTGCCATCTGAGCCGGACGCACAGTGATTGCAGTGTAGAAATATGTGAATGCTACAATCATCAGGAAGTACACTAAGTTATACCAAAAACCATACATATCGGTAAAAGCACCGACGAATCCGGACTCCTTAGTGTTGAAACCAGCCAATGTAACCGGAATGAACATGATTGCCTGTGCAAAAATGATAGGCATCACACCGGCTGCGTTAACTTTCAACGGGATATACTGGCGGGCGCCACCATACTGCTTGTTGCCCTGGATGCGCTTTGCATACTGCACAGGCACTTTGCGGGTGCCCTGCACCAGAAGTACAGCTCCGGCAATGACTGCGACAAGAATCACAAGTTCAATAAGGAAGATGACAAGACCACCGCCTGCCGAATTCATGAGACGTCCTGTGAATTCCTGTATGACAGCTTCCGGGAAGCGCGCCATAATACCAATAAGAATGATGAAAGAGATACCGTTGCCTATACCCTTCTGGTCAATTCTCTCACCGAGCCACATGATAAACATTGAGCCGGCTGCAAGAACGATCGTCATGTAGACAACAGTCCAGAATCCCATTTCTACGAAGCCTCCCGCTGCTTTTACCTGATAAGAAAGATTCATCAGATATGCAGGACCCTGAAGAACAAGGATAAGCACTGTGAGATAACGTGTGTACTGATTAAGCTTCATACGTCCGCTCTCTCCTTCACGCTGCATTTTCTGGAACGCAGGCAACACCATTCCAAGTAGCTGTATCACGATGGATGCCGTGATATAGGGCATGATGCCAAGTGCGAAGATTGATGCCTGAGAGAATGCACCTCCCGAGAACATATCAAGCAGCTGCATCAGGCCGTCTGATGTGAAGTTTTTCAGTGCCATAAGCTCATCCGGATTAATGCCCGGAAGAACCACGTAGCACCCGAAGCGATAGATAATCACGAGCAAAAGGGTGATGCCGATTCGCTTGCGAAGATCTTCTACACTCCAGATATTCTTTATTGTCTGTGTGAATCCCATTTTATTTTACTTTTTGCTTACTGTTCCACCTGCTGCGGTGATAGCCTCTTCTGCCTTCTTTGAGAAAGCATTTGCCTGCACTTCGAGTGCACGGCTGATTGTACCGTTGCCAAGGATCTTCACGAGTGCGCCCTTCGGTACCAAGCCAGCCTGCTTGAGGTCTTCTACAGTAACTTTAGTGAGATTCATGGCGGCTGCCAATGTCTCGAGAGCATCAAGGTTGATAGCCTTATATTCTACGCGATTGATGTTCTTGAAACCAAATTTCGGCACCCTTCTCTGGAGCGGCATCTGACCACCCTCGAATCCCACTTTGTGCTTATAGCCTGAACGAGACTTCGCACCCTTGTGACCGCGGGTTGAAGTGCCGCCATAGCCGCTACCGGGTCCGCGACCAATTCGCTTGTTGCTTTTGTTGCTGCCGATAGCCGGCTTAAGATTATGTAGTTCCATTGTCTTGCTGTTGGTTTAGAGTTGTGTAACTTCTACAAGATGGCTCACGGCTTTAACCATACCGCGGATAGAGGGACAATCCTCCTTCACCACTGTATGATTCATTTTCTTAAGTCCGAGAGCGTCAAGTGTGCGCTTCTGCACTGCCGGGCAGTTGATGCGGCTTTTGATTTGCTTTATTGCTATCTGTGCCATTGATGTCGAATTTTTAACCATTAAACACTTTGTCAACTGAAACACCACGGTTTTGTGCCACCTGAGCCGGGCTTCTCATTTCATCAAGAGCTGCTATTGTAGCCTTTACGAGGTTGTGAGGATTTGATGAGCCCTTGCTCTTTGCAAGAACGTCTGTGATGCCGACGCTTTCAAGCACTGCACGCATTGCACCACCAGCCTTAACACCTGTACCTTCAGATGCAGGCTTGAGGAAAATACGTGAGCCACCAAACTTAGCGCTCTGCTCGTGAGGGATTGTACCATTGTGAACAGGAACCTTAATCAGGTTCTTCTTCGCTGTCTCAACACCTTTAGCGATTGCTGCTGTGACTTCGTTTGCCTTGCCGAGACCCCAGCCGATGATGCCGTCCTCGTTACCTACCACTACTATTGCTGCGAAGCTGAACGCACGTCCACCCTTTGTAACCTTTGTCACACGGTTGATGGCGACAAGACGGTCTTTCAGCTCCAGATCATTTGTAGATTTTACTCTATTATTTCTCTTTGCCATGATTTCTATTAAAATTTAAGACCGGCTTCGCGTGCTGCATCAGCCAATGATTTTACTCTTCCGTGAAAGAGATAGCCGTTACGGTCGAACACTACCTCTGTGATACCACTCTCCAACGCTTTCTTAGCAATGTCTGCTCCGACACGTGCTGCAACCTCGATCTTTGTGCCTCCTTCAAGCCCCTTGGATGAGGAAGCTGCAAGAGTGCGACCAGCGAGGTCGTCGATAAGCTGTACATAGATTCCTTTGTTGCTACGGAATACGCTCATGCGGGGACGAGTAGCAGTGCCGGAAATCTTACCGCGGATACGCGTTTTGATTTTATTTCTTCTTGCTATCTTGGATACCATTTTCTTCCTTGTTTTAATTATTTCGCATTGGCTGATTTACCCGACTTGCGACGAATAATCTCGCCAACAAACTTGATACCTTTACCCTTATAAGGCTCCGGCTTACGGAGTGAACGGATTTTGGCACATACCTGTCCGAGGAGCTGCTTGTCTGCGCTCTCAAGGATAATGAGCGGGTTCTTGTTACGCTCTGTCTTTGCCTCAACCTTTACCTCCTTGGGAAGCTTGATGTAGATAGCGTGTGAATAACCCAATGCCAGCTCCAATACCTGACCGTTAGATGTGGCGCGATAACCTACGCCGACGAGTTCCATCTCTTTCTTATAGCCTTCTGATACGCCGACCACCATATTGTGGATCAATGCGCGATAAAGACCATGCATCGCACGGTTCTCTCGCTCGTCGTTCGGACGCTTTACCAAAAGATGATTGCCCTCCTGCTCTACTGTGATGACAGGATTAATTGCCTGTGAAAGTTCGCCTTTCGGACCTTTTACTGTAACTACGTTGTCTTTTACCTGTACGGTTACTCCAGCAGGTATCTCTATGGGTGCTTTACCTATTCTTGACATATTGAATACCTCCTTTTGTTAATAAACGTAACATAATACTTCGCCACCGATCTTACGCTCTTTGGCTTCTTTGTTTGTCATCACTCCGTGAGATGTGCTGAGGATGGCGATGCCAAGTCCGTTCAACACACGGGGCATATCTTTGTAGCCTGTATACTGACGAAGACCCGGACGTGACACACGGTGGAGATTCTTGATTGCACACACCTTGTCAACCGGATCATACTTCAGCGCTATTTTGATAGTGCCTGACGGAGTGGGTCCCTCTACGAACTTATAGTTCAGGATGTAACCCTGCTCAAAAAGGATTTTGGTGATCTCCTTTTTCATTTTTGAAGATGGAATCTCCACCACGCGATGTCCTGCATGGATGGCGTTTCTCAATCTTGTCAAATAATCTGCTATTGGATCAGTCATTGTTTTGATTGTTAAATTGATTC
>JAIDPA010000065.1 GCA_029062985.1 Muribaculaceae bacterium | reverse complement strand
GTGTATACAAGGGTCAATGAAATTAAGTCTAAACCAGTCAATACCGGAACAAACTATAAAGATTATTAGGACTGATACTGCCTCGTAAGTTAGAGCCAAAAAATATCGGCTCCAGGAGGTTCAGTACATTTTTTAGATGGTTTATAACCAATTTCTTTTGGTAGCGGAAAAGATTAGAATTTATAACTTTCTTTTTAATAGGATGATTAAAATTGGTAACAGTTGTGCCAGATTCAGTCAAAGTGTATTGTTATATAGAGTAAGATTATTCTTATTGCTTTATGCAATTAATGACTCTTTCCACATCTTCTGAAGAGAGTGTATGGTGCATAGGGAGGCAGATTACCTGGTCAGCCATCCGGGTTGCAACAGGAAGATTTGAAGGAGCAGCAGAAGGAAGGCTCCTATAGGTGGAGAAATCGCTTATCAAAGGATAGAAGTAACGACGTCCAAGAATATTCTGTTCGCGCATCTTGAAATACAGCTCATCACGTGTCATCCCGTATTTGTCTGCATCCACGAAGATAGGGAAATAGGAATAATTGTATTTGACGTCATGTCGCTCGGCGAAGAATGAGATGCCTGGAACGTCAATCAGCTCCTTACGGTATTGGTCTGCCACTTTATGTCGTTCCTCAATAGCATGATCCACCTGCCGGAGATTGAGGAGACCGTAGGCAGAGCGCATTTCATCCATCTTGGAATTGATGCCCGGGGCGATCACTTCTGTCTCTCCTGCAAAACCGAAGTTCTTCAGGTAGTCGATTCTCTGTTTGGTCTTCTCATCATGACAGATGAGAGCTCCGCCCTCAATCGTATTATACGTTTTAGTTGCATGGAAGGAGAGGGTAGACATGTCGCCTGCATTAAGTATTGATTTTCCATTAACCTTTACTCCGAAAGCATGAGCAGCATCGTAGATTACCTTCAAGCCGTATTTGTCGGCAATATTCTGTATGGCTACTGTGTCGCAGGGATTTCCGTAGACATGCACCGGCATTATCGCTGTTGTCTTCGGAGTTATAGCTGCCTCAATCTTATGAGGATCTATATTTCCGTTGGCAGGATCAATGTCAACGAAGACCGGTTTGATGCCGTTCCACCATAGGGAGTGAGTTGTTGCTACGAAACTATAGGGTGTAGTGATTACCTCACCTGTGATTCTGAGAGCCTGCAGGGCTGTTATTAAGGGCAGAGTGCCGTTAGTGAAAAGACTTAGATAGGGAACACCAAGATAGGATGCAAGTTCCTTTTCAAGCCGCTGATGGAACGAGCCGTTGTTTGTTATCCACTTGCTTTCCCATATTTCCTTAAGCAAAGTATTGAACTCTTCAAGATCAGGCAGTAACGGAGAGGTTACTGTTATCTGTTTGTTTTCTGACATATCTTAGTTCTTATATTTATTTCCGATGAGAAATCAAGCCAAAACTCTTGTTCTTACGCATCGCTCACGTTTATCTGTTACGATGCAGTATGACTGAGAGTTCCTGAAATTCCTTAAAGCGCAATAACTTTGCCGCTAAAGTGTATATGACTATACCTTCTGCCAATCCTGTGATAAGGACAAGAACTGGAGTGAGAGGAAGAACAGACATTGTTAACCATACGACTATAGCCATTCCGAAGCTGAGAAGAAGAATCGGAAGCAGATCCCACATCTGTTTCAGGAAACCAAGATTAATGAGTTTTCCTGTGTAATGGGTATTGATGACAAGACAGAGAAGGGAGGAGATAACCATACCCCAGCACATAGCCATAAGACCGAATGGGATTGTCGCACAAATAATTATAACACCAACTATTTTCTTGACGATCTCTAATTTAAGGAATAGATCCGAACGACCTTTAACCTGAAGAAGATTCAGATTTATGGCATGAACGGGATACCACATCTGAGAAAGACAGATTGGAATAAGAAGGGAAGCTGTAAAAAGCCATTTTTCTGTAAGAAATGAGACCACAAGAGGCTTTGATACTGCGGCGAGCCCGGTCATCAATGGGAAGATAATGAAAGCGGAGGTCTTCAATAGTCTCCTGTAGACGTCCGCGAGTCTTTCATCGCTGTCCTGAATTGTACATAAGACCGGGTAAGTTACTCTCTGGAAAATACCAGTAAGATTGCTCGATGGGAAGTCTGCAAACTGTTGGGCTCGAGTGTAGTAACCGAGATCGGAAGCCTTGAAAACTTTACCGATCAATATGAGGTAAAGATTACGGTAGATTGTATCTATAAGACCGGAGGCAAGAAGTTTTGAACCGAAACTGAATAGTTCTCTGAACGACTTCCAGGAGTAGGCGAGGATTGGTTTCCAGTGGGAAAATATCCAGAGGAGAATAGTAACGAGCCCTGTATTTGCTAACTGGCAGATGACAATCGCCCAAACTCCAAATCCCTTATATGCCAATAGGATTCCTACAATTCCAGAAACGACAGCACCTATCAAGGTTGCCTTTGCCTGTGTCTTGAAGTTAAGATTTAACGTAAGGAGAGCACGCTGGACGATTGCGAGGGAATTGAAGATGAGACCGAGCCCTATAGCTCTTGTTATTGGAGTCAGCTGTGGCTCATCATAAAACCTTGCTATAAGCGGGGCACAGAAAAAAAGGATGAGATAGAGAACGATACTGACTACGATATTGAAATAGAAAACTGTTGAGTTATCAATTTCCGTACGATCCTGTTTTCTTATAAGAGCCTGGGAGAAACCACTGTCAATAAGGGATTGGGAAATAGCCATGAAGATGGTAATCATGCCAACAAGTCCGTAGTCGTCTGGAGTAAGGATTCGTGCCATAATGATCATGACGATGAAGCTGACTCCCTGAGCGGAAAACCTTTCAACAGAACTCCAGATTGTGCCCTTTACTGTCTTGGTTTTTAAAGATTCTGACATCAGCTTGTTTTAGCGAGTCTTTGTTGAGGAGAGGGGTGATGGGGCTATCATTTTCTTGGCAATCGGAGCTTTGCTCCTGTGTGGAATAGGTTTTTTGATTGCTTTGAAAATGATAGTGATGCTTTTCTTTTTGAGATTGGGGCACAGCCCCTGACGGGAAAGGCTTCGCGCTTGGCTTTGGTTGAAGAGGTAATTTCGGGGAAATTCCCTCCTTTACTTATTTAACCATATACTCTAATGCACTAATTACTAATCTTCTTTTTAGTGCGGAAGGGGGAGATTACCGTATAGCCGCCGGGGGAAGTTGGGACAACTTCCCTCCCCGGGCTTGATTGTGCTCCCCGGGGGAAGTTGGGACAACTTCCCTCCCCAGCAACTTCCTATAAGAATTCAGAGGGGTTGGAGGAGGTCAGGGTGGATGAAGGGGAGGAGGACGGCGCAGACGCCTTCTATCTTTACGATTACGTGTTTGTTTTTCCTTACCCTCTGGACGTGACCTATCTGACCGGCGAAGATTCCGCCGGTCACTCTTACTCTCATTCCTTTTTCAAAGTCGGTTTTGTGGTAGATTTCGCATTTTGTGTTGTCGACGGCTGTGAGGAGGCGCAGGATTGCCATCTGATGATCGGGGATGGGTTGAATGTCGCCTCCTTTTTCGAGCCGGTATATCCAGAAGGGAATCATACGGTCGTCGATATCCCTGCCTCGCAGTTCGAGCTGGAGGGCATTCTGATGGGATGTGCGGATGAAAAGGACGTGTGGAATCGCCGGACGCAGGTGCATTTTTCCTTCTGAGTCAGGGCGTTTTTCCATAGGAAAGAATACTGACTCACAGAGGGGTGTGAGCATAGTTTCGGCAGCGAAATCTTTGGATGTCTTTATTGCAAACCAGGGCATGGTTGGGGGAATGACCTTCAACTTTAGTTTGCTAAAGTTGAGGCATAAAATAAAAATGAGGGGCTTGTATGGGTATTGGAGATTCGATGCGGACATGGTTAACTTTCCCTGAACTCTTTGATTTTGAGGCGGGAAAAACAGCAACCGTCCGTGTTATAGGTTCGGATCTCCGGCATATACCTATACAGGTGCTCCTCCGGTGGTTGTGCTTACGCGAGGGATGGCACGCGGAAGCATTTGCAAAGTTATGAATTTTTATTGAGATTGACAAATTTATAAATTGTTTTTTTCTTTTGTGTAGAGGGGGAAGTTACCTTATTGCTCCGGGGGAAGTTGGGGACAACTTCCCTCCCCGGGGGGGCTTGAGCCTCGGGTTAGGTTTTTTGGGATTTTTTTATTAATTTTGCAGTATGTTGAAGGATATAAAACAGAAATTTTTTGCTTACAGAAATGGGATTGTGGCAGACGTCTTGAGACGTGCCGGTTATCCTCATTCTGTCATTTTTGGTTTGCAGCTGCCTCAGATTTCAGAGATAGCGCGTGGTCTGGGGCCTTCAGAGGAGCTGGCGGATGCGTTGTGGGCAGACTTGGATGTTAGGGAGTCGCGTATTCTGGCGTGCTACCTTTACCCGAAAGAGTCTGTAACAAAGGAGAAGGTAGAGGAAATGCTTGCTTCTGCCCGCACTCAGGAAGAGAAGGATATGATAAGATTCAAATTGAAGGTATGAACATATATTGTCTTGATGCGGAGTTTACCGAAAATGAGGAACTCCTGGAGCTTTCTATTTTCAATCTGAAAGGTGAGGAGGTGTATCACAGCTATTACCGTCCTATATATAATAAGGAGTGGCGAACGGATATACATCATATCACTCCGGAGATGGTGGAGAATGAACCTGCTTTCGAGGATAAGAGAGAGGAAGTTGAGAGTCTGCTGAATGGTGCGGATGCCCTGACGGGGTTTGCCGTAGGAAACGACATAAGGGTTCTGACACGTTCGGGGGTAATGGGACTGGAGAATCAGAAGATTCTTGACGTCAAGGATATGTATTGGTATCTGAGGGGGAGAAAGACAGATATGAACCCTTTTTCAATACCTTCGTTGCTTGTATGTGCCAACTCTTTAGGGCTTGATTTCGCGGAAGAGGAGGCTCATTCCGCAAGTGCTGACACTGAGGCTACTTTGCGCTGCTTCAATTTCCTCTGGGAAGAATTTAAAAAGGAGGAAGGTTTTGAGGGTAGGGATGAGGAATGTCTCGAACTTTTTCATCAAAGGATAAAGGAGGAGAAGGATAAATTTATTGAGGAGTCGGCGCATGGATATGTAAAAGTGCTGAAAAACGGACCGTTCTATAAGGTGAAATTCGGGAAATTCAGGGAAACTGAAGATAAAGGATTGATTCTGGAGGTAGAAGTTGCCGACAGATATAAGGCGGAATATGAGGTCAGGAAGAGCCTTAAGAAAAAGACGGTTCCGGGGAAAATCGGGATATATAAGTTAGGACCCAAGCAGCTCGAGGAACTCAGGAAATACAAAAACGTGTATGATGCTGAGGAGTCGGCTTGGTGTAAGAAAGTGATGAGGGGGATAGGGAAGGTGGGTGATTGGGTGATTGGGAGATTGGGTAATTGGGTGATTGGGTAATTGGGAGGTTGGGTGATTGGGAGATTGGGTAATTG
>JAIDPA010000064.1 GCA_029062985.1 Muribaculaceae bacterium | reverse complement strand
TAATAATTTACCCGATTCGCAATGAACCGGGTAAAGGGCTCTATGTCCAGATTTTTATCTTAAATGAAAGAGCCGTGCCTAATGAGCATCTCCCTAATATCTACCACTCCATCTTTCATCAAATATTTTCGGCTGTATAACGTTATAAAAATTACTTAAACTTTTTCTATGATGAGTTGGGAAATAATTTTAGGTCTGGCTGTGGGAATATTAATAACTTCCTTAATTATCAGAGCACGCATAAAGTGGATAAGAGGAAAATCTAAAAGAATTGGTCGCCAAGGGGAACATCGGGTGGCTAAATTCCTTAACGCTCTAAAAAGAAAGGATAATATTCTTCTTAATGATATTATTATTTCGAGTGATAATGGCAGAACCTCTCAAATTGATCATATTTTGGTTTCAAAACGAGGGATTTTTGTTATTGAGACCAAGAGTTTTCAGGGAAGAATAGTAGGTTCTGAACATGCTCAATACTGGACTCAACATTTGTCGTCACAGTCAAGAAATTTCTATAACCCCCTGCGGCAAAATAAAAGTCATATTAAAACCCTGCATAAACTTTTTCCGGAATTTAACTCTGACCTTTTCTTCTCTATTATAGTTTTTACTGAAGCTTGGCGACTTGATATAAAAGCGGATGAGATCGTAATACCCCGTCGCTTCCTTCCTGACAAAGTGATTTCAAGAACTTTTATCCCTTCTGAGCAACGTAAAAAACATTGGTGGAAACCCGGAAAAGAAGTTGTGCTTGACGAAATGGAATGTGTCACTAATCTGGATTATTTGAAACAACAAATTGAACGGAAAGACAAAATCCTTTCACGCGAAGAAATTGAGGAAATAGCTGAACGTATTAAAGATGCCGAAATGAAAAGCAGAAAAGTGCAGAAAGAGCATGTTAGATATGCCAAAGACACTGCTGACAAGATAACGCGTGAAATAAAAAACGGTATTTGTCCGAGATGCGGCTCTCGACTTTTTGTCAGAAAAGGGAAAAATGGAGATTTTGTAGCATGTGAGAATTATCCCGATTGTAAATTTACATGCTCAATCGACATGATTCATTAATCCTATTTTTCAAATTCATTTTGAGAGAGTAAAATTTAATCATTAATCTGCGTAATCAGATTTTTCGACTAAATTCGTTCATATAAAAGTTAAAGGTCAGAACAAGAGTTCTGACCTTTAACTTTTATATGAACGAAAGCAGAAAAGCTTCACTTATCATTTCACTTATTATAATGAGTCATCGCAAAAGAAGCGCCACTCAGACAAAATGCCTTTACAGCTTCGGCTGCCTTCGATAATTTTTCGGGCAATTCTTTCATTTCCTCAGGAGGAAATTTTCCAAGCACATAATCAATCTGGCATCCCTTCGGGAAATCGTTCCCGACTCCAAATTTCAATCGGGCATAATTCTGTGTTCCTAATTCAGATGCTATATTCTTTAAGCCATTATGACCCGCATCCGAACCCCTCTCTCTGATTCTTATAGTTCCGAACGGAAGCGACAAATCATCTACAATTACCAGTAGATTTTCAAGCGGAAGTTTGTCTTTATTCATCCAATATCTTGCTGCCACCCCACTTAAATTCATAAAAGTGGATGGTTTTAAGAGCATGAGTTCGCAATTCTTCACCCTCATTATCGCCATATCGCCATATCTGCAGGATTTGAAAGACACTCCGCCATCCTCAGCGAGAGTATCACCTACCATAAACCCCACATTATGTCGTGTCCCTACATATTCAGGTCCTATATTACCAAGACACAATATTAAAAACTTTTTCATTGTTTCCTTTTCGTTCTCAACCGGCAAACTACGCCGCCAAAGAAATCTTTTTAACCAATCAATCATCTTCCTGCATCTCATCGTCATCATCATCCCAATCAAGGAAAAATGAATCGGCATAAGAATCTTCCTTAAATTTTGATAAATCTCTCCCCTCCCGCTTAGTTGGTCTGCCAAGGCCTTTCCTACGATCAACGAATCCTGAGATTTTCGTCATTTCAAGCAACTCGTATTGAGAAGGAGGTGTAATATTTTCCAAGTATTCAGGCACAAGTCGGGCGCCCAATCTGTTAGGGGCAATTTGGAGCACTCTGAAAGTATAAGTAATAGGAGGCTTCTTCACATCAATAACGTCTCCCGGACGTATTAATCGGGAGGGTTTCATTATTACTCCTCCTATCGACACTCTCCCCTTTTTACATGCATCAGTGGCTATGGTGCGCGTCTTAAATACACGCATACACCATAACCACTTATCTATTCTTTCTTCTGCTTTTGGCATATTTTTTACAAAAGTTTCTCAAGCTCAGCTTAAGATTAAAATAGCATTGAGAATATCTTATCCTAAATAGCCGGTATAACCTTAAACTAAACTGACGAAAATTGAATTTTTATTTATCTGAAGTTCTTTCAAGAAGAAGCACAACCTTGCCTTCTCCATTCATCAATGCAACCTGATTGTCTTTAAGGGGTTTTGCTTTCGAGGCTTCTTCAAGCGCTACGACAAACGGGGTTTCATACTCTGAATCGGGACAAGCCATCTTTGTCATGGCAATCCCCTGAAAAGAAATTGAATTGGCAGCATCCATGTCAGTCTCAAGACTTCCGTTAATCAGATTACACCCCGTGTTGCCGTGAAGTTTCCCTTCATCGACATCTATTACAAGCTTCATATCAGGAATATTTATTGCCTGTCCCTCTATCTCCTTTACAGCCCACGTACCGTTGAGAAATTGAAAGTTTTGGTGCATAAGTTCCATGACGGGTGAATGATCCGCATCATAAAGAGTCAGGTAATAATCATCTCCGTTCAGTTTCCAAGTGTAGTAACGAGCCGCGTCAAGAGCAGCATTTATCTCTACATCTGTGATACCTTCCATTCCGCATGCCATCATTGTTGACACAAGATTGGAAAAAGAAAGTGTGGAATCAGCCGGATTATAGGTGTACGTGGCATTGATAGTGTTACATCCGTTATTACCATACACCCTCTTTTCAGCCGGGACAAATTTCAGAAATGGAGGATTCTCCCCTATAGCCTCCTTTCCATTAACTTTTTCTATTGCCCAGTCACCTTTCACGATACCTTTCTCCAAATCTTCCGAGGTATATACAGCAGAAACCGGTTGCACAATTTTTTCTCTGTCATTAGGCAATACTGTCTCTTTCTTAACATCGTCGCCTCCACTCTTTTTCATCACGCCACATGAACTTAACGGCAACATTGCCAGAAAAAGAACCGGTATTATAAATTTCTTAATCTTTTTCATAATTATAATTTTATTTATTAGTCTCCCCAATGTCTTCTCAAAGGATATTTGGTGGGGAGCAGTCTCAATCTCAAAGATGTGGAATATGTGAAATAGTTCCAAACCCAGTTTAAGAACACTATTACTTTATTTCTCATTCCCAATAATGACAGCAAGTGAATAGCCATCCAGGCGAACCATGCAAAGAATCCTGAAAGTGAACAACATTTCAAATCTGCCACTGCCCTGTTCTTACCCACAGTTGCCATTGAACCCTTGTCATGATATTTAAATTCTTTTTTAAATTCTCCTGCATTTAAATTCTTGGCAAGGTTACGTGCCTGTTGGATTGCAGGCTGAGCCATCTGGGGATGTCCGTTCGGATACTCCTCACATTTCATGCAGGCAATATCTCCGACAGCCATCATATCAGCTTCATGACCAATCACACGATTGAACATGTCAACCGGTATTCTTCCTCCTCTTCCGACACAATCATCAGGCAATCCCGGCATTTCTTCCCCTTTGACGCCTGCAGTCCAGATGACAGTTTCCCAATACTCACTCTTGCCGTCGGCAAAAGTAGCAATTTTTTCTTTATATTCCTTCATTAAGGTATTGAGTCTCACATCCACCAAAAGGTCCTTTGAAAGATAATCCAGTGCCTTTTGTGATGACTTCTCACTCATCGCTCCGAGTAGCTTCCCGCTTCCTTCGACAAGAGTTATTTTGAGTTCGTCCGGATTTAATTCCGGATACTCCTTTGGAAGCACATATTTTTTCATCTCCCCTAAGGCTCCCGCTATTTCCACTCCTGCCGGTCCGCCTCCTACCACAAGGAAACTTAATAATTGCTTGCGGCGTTCCGCATCCTCACAAATGGAAGCTCGCTCAAGTCTGTCTATCACCTCATCACGTGTATGGGCTGCCTGAGAGATGGTTTTTATGCCAAATGTTGTTTGGCTCAACTCATTCATCCCAAAATAATTATTAGCTGAACCTGCTGCTATCACGAGTCGATCATATTCAAGTGTCTCATAACTCGTAGTCACTTTCTTAGCGGTCGTGTCTATATCTTTCACGTGACCCATGTGATAGGAAACGTTTCTATGTCGGAGAAGTTCCCGCCTGAATGGGAAACAGATATTCTCCGGTGCCAGACCGGATGAAGCCACTTGATAAAAAAGCGGTGGGAAACAGTGAAAATTATCTCGATCTATCAACATTATTTTGAATTTGTCCTTGTCAAGATATTTCACAAGGTTTAATCCGGCAAACCCGCCACCTATTATCACTATTCTTTCCATACTGTAATGTCTCTTTCTGTGATTTTGATATATGACAGTTATTTGAAAAATCTGAATTTGTCTGTTTTTAATCTCCTTCAGTTTTTCTAAAAAGGAGTTGCTTATTTTTTCTTAAATCATGTCTTATTTTGATGATGATGTTATTCTGCTTATGATATTAATCTTCTCATAAGGCTAAGACGACTCACATCAAAATCTCCTGATTAAATTCATCTTTAATTTATACATATTCGAAAAATTTAAACACTCCTATATTAGGAAAACGATATGTA
>JAIDPA010000063.1 GCA_029062985.1 Muribaculaceae bacterium | reverse complement strand
CTTCAAGCACATGCCTCCTCAGCTGAAGGCGCTGCTCAATCAGTTTGCAGAAAACGCCACAAAATCAGGCAACTGGAACGGCATTCACCCATCATGGAACGCTCCCGGTTTCTCAACCCGTGCCGATGAAGGTGTCCTCCTTGAGACAGCAGACTGGGGACAAGGAGCTCCATACAATGCCGACTGTCCCAATATGGGCGAGTACAACGCCCCGACAGGCTGCGTGGCAACAGCTATGGCAATAGTGATGAAATATCACAAATGGCCCGAGACATACAACTGGGATGCTATGCCCATGAAAATCAAGCAGGACAGCGAGAATCCTCCTGCCCCAAACCCAGAGCTCGCACGTCTTATGAAAGATGCCGGAGAGGCTGTATTCATGGAGTATGGTCCGACAGAGAGCGGAGCTTACATCGATTGGATTGGTCACCGTTTGCAACAGGTGTTCAAATATTCTCCCGACTGCCAGTTTATCACTCTACAAAACTTTACGGATGAAGAATGGCATAAGATGCTGAAAACAAACATTGATAACAATAGTCCGGTCATTTATAACGGTTCAGGTTCCGGTAACCACGCCTTCATTGTTGATGGATATAATAATAATCAGTATCACATCAACTGGGGTTGGGACGGATGGTATAACGGTTTTTTCGCATTAGATGCCTTAACTCCCAATGAAGCACAGGATTATTCGAAAAACCAGGGAATGGTTATGAATATTGTACCCGATAAGACAGGCAAGGAATATTCAGATTGGTTTGTTGACTATGGATATCTATTTGCCGGGCTTCCATCTGAAATGACAATAAGCGTTGTAAATGTAAAACCGGGGGAGACATTCCACATTGGTGGTATTTCACCTCAAGTGCCTGCTAATTTCGTCGGAGAATATGGAATTGCTCTTGTAAGCAAAGATGGTGATATTAAAGAGATTCTTAAGTCGCAACCATACACTAATACAGAATCTAAACTCTGCAGTTTCAGTTATTCATTTACCGACCTGAAAGTTATTGGAGAGATTGCATCCACAGACAGGCTCCAGCTGGTTTCAAAAGCTGCCGGAGATGCAAACTACAAATTAATTCTCGGCACCATAGAAAATCCCTCCTACCTTAACGTAGTTGACAATACTCCAAAATTCGGAAAAATAACATTCAACATAGAAGAAGGTATAACATTCAGCTATATTACAGGTATTAATGACAGGGAACAAATAGTCGTTCCTACAGGAAATTCTGAAGCAGATGTGCTTAAGGGCCTGCTTTTTGAATATTCATGTAATGCTGAAAATCTGCCCTTCAACAGTAGAATAATTCTCTCTATTAAAGGTAATCTCATTTACGGTGACCAGATATATTCTGTCAAGCAATTCTCAACCTTCTTTGAGGTGTTAGGAGAATATGAGATTTCAGCTAAAATAGTGGAGCTAAAGGAAAAGACTATTGAATTAGCTGCTCCTGGGACTCTAAAGGATATCATTTCTAAAGAGGAAGGACATGAAATTAAGAATCTGACCATCACAGGGAAAATGGATGCTACCGACTTTTGGTATCTCAGAGATAATTTTCCCTCTTTGGAATATCTTGACATACGCAAAGTTGATATTGAAGCTGTGACTGCCACTGACAACAAATATTTTGAGTCAGATGGAAATAATCTTGAAAATGTTATTCCGGAATGGGCGTTACAGGCGTTAATGAATCTCCAGACATTAATCCTGCCTGAGAATCTGGCTGGAATTGCTAATGATTCCTTAGGAGCTCTTGCCCTTACAGGAATCACTATCCCTGCGGGAGTCTCATTCATCGGATTAAATGTGTTGTTCTCAAATGCGAATCTGGAATATGTGTGCATGTTGAACCCTGAGCCTGTTCATATCAACGATTGTGTCTTCACCGGGACTCCATGTCCTGAAAATGGAACTCTTTACGTCCCCGTCGGATCTATTGACAAATATAAGGAAGCTCCGGTTTGGAAGGATTTCAAAAATATCAAGGAAGGTACTATCCCGGAAATAATAAAATATGCTGTCATTAAAGACGATCTCATTTATAATTGTAAGTTTGAAGAGGCTACCCTTTCCGGATATGAAGGAGAACCCAAAAACATAATTGTCCCGGAGACATTTGTACATAACGGCACTACCATAACTGTCAATAAAATATCAGCCAGTGCTTTTGCAAATTGCTCAACTCTTGAAAGCATCTCAATCCCTAATTCCGTTACTGAGATTGGTGAATTCGCATTCAACAATTGTGAGAATCTCACATCAGCCAAACTTAGTGATGCGATAACAGTGATACCTGTGAATACTTTCTTGAGTT
Organism: Muribaculaceae bacterium; assembly: GCA_029062985.1. Taxonomy (GTDB): domain Bacteria; phylum Bacteroidota; class Bacteroidia; order Bacteroidales; family Muribaculaceae; genus Lepagella. The sequence continues at coordinate 24,678 of JAIDPA010000063.1, read as the reverse complement.
GCATAAACTTACAAGATATAGAGATTAGCCCTAATGTCAAGGAAATTCAGATTTCTGCTTTCTGTAACACAGCTATTCAATCCGTAACACTCCCGAAAGATATCACTTTAGGAGACTGGGCTTTCATGGCTTCCCCGAATCTGAGAGATGTTATTTTCAAAGGTAATCCCAAAAGAGGAATTGGGACTTTTGACTACTGTCCTGAATTAAAAAATTTCATCATTGACTCTGATGAGGTGGTTGAACTTGACGGTATCTTTGATCAGCCTAAGGAGATCATAAATATCTTCTCTTCTTCTCCGACTAAGAATTTCACCTATTCTGACAATTGCGTGATTTTCGTCCCCGGTCAGTGTACTGATAACTTCGCAGGCACAAGAGCTTCGACTGTCTATGAATTGTGGAGATACAATATCAATCGTAAAGATAAAAAGCTCGAAGTCGTTCCGCAGTTTGAGAATCTTGTGAAGATTGATAAGGTTACAATCAACGGCAAGGTGGTCACTCCGCAGAATGATATATATCCGATTGAAGACACCGACAATATTGATGTCAAGGTGGAATACACTCTGCTTGATCGTCAGAAGGCAACTACCCATTACTCTGCTCAATTCAACAATGAGGTGAAGGATGCTGTAGTAACGGGCATGCAGGAAATCTTCAATAATGATTCCGCTCTGATGGAAGTGTACACCACTGACGGTATCCTCTGCAAGAAAGGATGCTCCAAAGAAGACCTCAAGGATCTTCGTCCGGGGATATACATTATCCGTCAAGGTTCAAAGACAAGAAAAGTCGTAATCACAAAATAAACCGACTCCCATATTCCGCTAATGTGTCCCGTCAGCCTCGGCTCCGGGGCACATTTTTTATTTCATCAACCCAACAGCGAAACAATCTGAAGATAATTTTTTGAAAAAATTTAAAAGATTAACCCTTAAAATTTTGTCATAACAACAACTTTAACTAATTTTGCAGCCGGAATATACCTCCCTTCGATTGGGTGAGGGAAATCCGTTAATCACAAATCGAAATTAAATAACAAAAACAAAGAAAAAATAGCAAATGATTATCGTACAAGTTAAAGAGGGCGAGAACATTGAGAAAGCACTCAAGAAGTTCAAACGTAAATTTGAAAGAACAGGCATCGTTAAAGAACTGCGCAGACGTCAGGCTTTTGAAAAGCCATCAGTGACAAACCGCAAGAAAATGATCAAGGCTGCCTACGTTCAGCAGCTTCGTCAGGCCGAGCAGTAATCGCGCCTCCCGACACTTCGTCGCGATCATATTTTAAAAGCTCATACCGGTAGCTGCCTTTTTCTTCGGCAGTCGCCGGTATTTTTTTAAATAATTCCAGATACAAGATTCAAGGCTTGAGGCTCCTCAAAGCTCCGGTTTTGATGCGCATGGGGAAGTTACCATTTTGCTTGCGAGTGGGGAAGTTTGGGACAACTTCCCTCCCCAGTGTGTCTCGAGCCTAAAGCCTAAAGCCTAAAGCCTAATAAAATGATTATCGACGATTTCTCCTCTTATCTTCTCTATGAGCTCAACCGCTCTCCCCTGACTGTGGAAGCTTACGGACGCGACATCACGCGCTTTGCGGAATGGGTCAGTTCAGATCCCGGCAATTTCGACCCGGCTGCTACAACCCCTGCTGACATCCGCGCCTGGATTGCCTCCCTTGCCCGCGAAGGACAGACTGCGCGCACCCTCAGGAGGAAAGCCCAGAGTCTGCGCGCATTTTATAAATTCCTGCGGAAACGCTCATTTGTAGAAGAGAATCCCACACGCGACATCTCCCTCCCTAAACTACCCAAACCCTTGCCCGACCATGTCAGAATGGAGGAAATTGAGAAAATCCTCGCTGACGACGAAGCACTCATACACGAAGCCGCCGACGGAGAGGACATAGAGGAAGAACTGCGGAATTATCTGATAATCGAAACTCTCTACACCCTCGGAATCCGACGTGCAGAGCTTATTGCTCTCAACGACCGCGACATAAGTTTTTCGGCTGCTGAAATGAAAGTGACCGGAAAAAGATCAAAGCAGCGTATTGTGCCCGTGCCTCAGAAACTCCTTGACACAATCCGCCGCTGGCAGCAGCTCCGCGATTCAATCTGGACCGACCTTCCCGCAGACTCTCCCCTATTTGTGGTCAAAGGGAAAAGAATCTCCCCCTCCCAGGTCTATACCATCGTGAAGAAAGAATTGAGTTCATCCTCCGCACGCCATAAAAGCCCCCATGCGCTCAGGCATTCATTTGCCACAGCTATGCTCAACGAAGGGGCTGACCTCAACTCAGTCAAAGAATTTTTAGGACACTCTTCCCTATCGACTACACAAATATATACCCATATCTCCTTTGCGGAGATGAAAAAAGCATATCTAAATGCCCATCCGAGGGCAAAGAAATAAAATTTTCACTCAATTTGAGCAAAAGTTCCAATATTATTGTTTATCTTTGTAGACAGAGGTGGCACTCTCCGGGTTATTCCACAATATGTGGAGCCGTCGCCGCGATTATATAATCACAGTATTAACCATAAAGTGTAAAGTTATGGAAGTAAAAATCAAAGCCATCCATTTCGACATTTCTGAAAAACTCGTTGCTTTCGTCAATAAGAAAATTGATAAATTGGTACGCCGTTTCGAGGCTATCAATGACGTTGACGTTAACCTGACTCTCGTAAAGCCTGAGACTGTCATGAATAAGGAAGCCGGAATCAAGATTCACCTTTCCGGAAACGAGCTCTTTGCCTCTAAGACAGCAAACACTTTCGAAGAGGCTGTTGACCTCGCCCTCGATGCTCTCGAACCAAAACTTGAAAAATATAAGGCTAAGAAATAATCTCTTCTGATTGTTATCTCTTTCAATGAAAAGATACTGACACGTGGCTCACCTCCTTAAGGCGTAGCCACGTGGTTTTATCAAAACTTATGGAATCTATAAACACCGACAACAATTCATCTCAGCAGATCGTCTCCCCTTCCCCTCAAGAGAATGCGGATGCCTCCGGAAAGACTATTCCGGATCCTACCCCTGCCCCGGAGAATAAACCACTCTCCGAGAATACGCCACTCTCCGAGAATCCTCCTGCCCCGGAGCATAAACCCGGCAGACATTTTCTTCATAAGAAAGCCGCGATTTTATGGAGTGTAATCGCCCTGATCATTGTCGCGGCTGCAATATTCTTTATTCCTCTCTTTACAGGAGAAGCTTATGCTGACACAATTATCCGCATCCCCCGAAATGCAACCCGGGAAACTGTCAAAGATTCCGTAGCCAAATACTTAGGAGATGATTTTGCAAAGAAAGTGATTAAGGCAGCTAAACTACGTGGCTCAGATTTCTCAGCCAGACACGGAGCATATCTCATCACTGAAGGAATGTCGCCTGTCAAAGCCGAACACGTCCTGAGCCACGGCGCCCAGCATCCCCTTACTGTCACAATCAACGGTTTCCGCGGCATCGGCACTCTTTCGCAGCGTCTCGCTCGCAAACTTGATTTTTCTGACGATGAATTTATCGCTCAGGCTACCGATCCTGCTGTTTCCATTCCCTACGGACTGACTCCCGGACAGATTCTTTCAATATTTATTGACGACTCCTACGAAGTGTATTGGTCAGCCTCTCCCGCAGATCTCATTGATAAAGTAGGCTCCCATTATAACAATGTCTGGAATAAGGAGAGAAAAGAAAAAGCGGCTGCCTTAGGTCTGACTCCTGCCCAGGTCATGACTCTCTGTTCGATTGTGGAGGAAGAGACAAACAAACTTGACGAAAAGGGAACAATCGGCAGGCTCTATATCAACAGACTCAACTCCGGCATGAAGCTTCAGGCTGACCCCACGGTGAGATATGCTCTCGGTGATTTCACCATAAAAAGAATATTGACAAAACATCTGAGTGTTGACTCTCCTTTCAACACATATCAGCATCAGGGACTTCCCCCCGGACCCATCCGCACCACCTCAGTAGCCACAATTGACGCTGTGCTCGATTCGCAGCCTCATGAATTTCTATACATGTGTGCAAAAGAGGATTTTTCCGGCTATCATAATTTTGCCAAAACATATAGCGAGCATCTTGAAAATGCAAGACGCTATCAGAAGGCGCTTAATGACAGAGGTATCAAATAAACTGTTTCTCAGACGTAACTATCTAAATGACACTGCGTTTACTGACTCTTAGCTTATTTCTGACACTTTTCATCCGTATGCAGGGAGCTCCCGGGCTTACTACAGACGAATCCTTGTCGTCGCCCGAAGATTCCCTATCTAATCATATTCCGGATCTGACGGAGCGTATTTCCGACATCATGGCTCCGGCGCCTCCAGGAAAGACGTCAGTCGTCTTGCGCGACTCTCTCCCCCCCTACTCTCCCACTGAGGCACAGAGATGGTGGTGGACTCAACTGAAACAGCATCGCCTCAATCTTGCTGACACAACAGTGCGCTATCCTAAATTTCTCGGGTTCTGCATAAAGGTGTATAACTGGGCTGATAAGTTTTTCAATTCTTATGATCCGGAATATGTAGTCGGCACAGGAAAGCGCTGGAAAGTGCGTGTCGGCTCTGAAAACTGGATGGATGCATATTGGCTGACATTGCTTGACCCTGAACGTCTCGACATTGGAATGGCAAGCAATCTCTATTCCACAATAGGTGCCTACCTTCAGTATATGGCAGTCAGTGTCGGTTATTCATACGATATTGCCAATTTCTTTGGAGCAAACGGCGATCTGAAACACCGCAAATATGAATTCGGCTTTAATTGCGCCCGCTTTAATGTGGAACTCCGCTATCATGAAAATACGGGTGGCACTTATCTCCGTAAACTGGGCGATTACAATAACGGACATCTGTTTCATCGGAAATTTTCCGGAGTGTCACTTTATAAATTTGGTGTTGACGCATTTTATTTCTTCAACAACAAGAAATATTCCCATGGAGCTGCCTATAATTTCTCTAAATTCCAGAGAAAGAGCGCCGGCTCCCTCATTACGGGCATCACGTTTAATACCCGTAAAATCAACTTTGACTTCACACAGCTTCCGGAAGAACTGAAACCAAGCCTTACCGTCCCACCTGCCGATTATTATTTCCATTATCGTTCCGTAGGAGCTATCATAGGATATGGTTTCAACTGGGTTGTCAATAAGCGTCTGCTCATAAACGTAACCGCACTCCCTGCAATAGCCGTTACCCATTGCTATGAAGATTCTCAGGAGGGTTCAAAAGTGATGGCGGGAGGCAATATAGTCGGCAGCACTTCAGTTACGTATAATCTCGGCAACTTCTTTTTCAGCTTTATCGGCAGACTTGATTGCAGTATCTACCACAGTGCGCATTACACTATCTTCAGCTCCATCAATAATTTCTCAGGAAACATAGGCTTCAGATTTTAGGCACGATTAGGCATTAGGCTTGAGGCGTTAGGCGCGAGCCATCCCGGGGAGGGAAGTTGTCCCCAACTTCCCCACTCGAAGTCAAAACCGGAGCAACGGTTCGAGCATTGAGCCCCGAGCCTTTCAAAAAGCTATCACAAATTTCAATTTTCAAATTTCAATTTTATGAAAAAATTACTCAGTCTTTCCTTGGGTATTTTATCCGGAATGACAATGGCTTTCGGCGCTAAAGGTCCGGAAGTCACCAACGTCGAACCTCCTTACTGGTGGACCGGAATGAAAAACGACACTCTGCAAATAATGCTCACGGGTCCGGGTATCGCCTCTGCGGAGGCTTCAGTGGATTATGACGGAGTGCGTATTGCCGAGCAGATACGTCTCGACAGTCCTAACTATAAGCTCCTTTATCTCGTGATTGGCAAAGACGCGCGTCCCGGCACTATGCAAATAATTCTTTCCGAAGGGAAAAAGAAATCCAAACTCCCTTACGAATTGAAGAAGCGCGACGAAGGAATGACTTCCCACGGAGGCTTCGATGCCGGCGACGTCCTTTATCTCCTTATGCCCGACCGCTTTGCCAAAGGGGGAAATAATGATGGAAAAGGGCTTGAGCATAACCCTGCCATCGACCGTCAGAAACCGAATGCACGCCATGGCGGCGACCTGAAAGGAATTTCCAACCATCTTGATTATCTCGATTCGCTCGGAGTCACTGCCCTTTGGTTTTGTCCGGTGCTTGAAAATGATATGCCGGGTGGCTCCTACCACGGATATGCCACTACTGACTATTACAACATAGATCCACGCTTCGGCAGCAATAAGGAATATGCCGAATTGATTGAAGAAGCCCACGATAAAGGTCTGAAAGTGGTCATGGATATGATCTTCAATCATTGCGGGGTGGCTCATCCCTGGCTGAAGGATATGCCTTCTGCCGACTGGATCAATCATCCCGAAGGAGACGTCATGACTAATTTCCGCCTCACAACCGTGCATGACCCATACGTCTCTGATTATGATCTTGATCACACCGTCAACGGATGGTTCGTCCCCTCTATGCCCGACCTTAACCAGAAGAATCCTCATCTTATGAAATATCTCATACAGAATTCTATCTGGTGGATTGAATCATCTAAAATTGACGGCATACGTATGGATACATATCCTTATGCCGATGCTGACGGAATGGCAGAATGGAATAAGGCTGTCCTGAAGGAATATCCCAATTTCAATATTGTCGGTGAATGCTGGTATGCAAACGAAGCCGGAAGTGCTTTCTGGCAGAAAGGGAACAGAATTAACCGAAATGACCCTGAACTTCCGACCGTGATGGACTTCTTCTTCATTCAGAACGGACAGAAAGCTTTCAATTCAGATACCGACCCCTGGGGCGGACTGAACATGATATATGATCATCTCTCGCACGATTTCCTCTATGACGATCCTCAGAAAGTGCTGACTTTCCTGGATAATCATGATTCCGACCGTTTCCTGAAGGAGATGCCTGAAGACCTCGGCAGATGGAAACAGGCTCAGGCTTTCCTGCTGACATCAAGAGGTATTCCTCAGATATATTACGGCACGGAGCTCCTCATGAACGGCACAAAAGAGGGTAGCGACGGCTATATCCGTCTTGACATGCCGGGCGGTTTCCCGGGCGATGAGACAAATGCTTTCACCAGAGAGGGACGCACTCCTATTCAGAATGAGGCATGGGATTTCCTTTCTTCACTTCTCCACTGGCGTCGCGGCGATGCCAATGAAGTCATTGCCAAAGGCAAGCTCAAGCATTTCATGCCGCAGAACGGACTGTATGCCTACACCCGCACGTTAGGCGACAAAAAGGTGGCAGTGCTGCTCAACGGTAAGGATGAACCTCTCTCCATCACCATGGAGCGCACTGAGGAGGAACTCCCGGTAGGCTCGACATTCAGGAATGCTCTGACAGGCGAAAACGTGACTATTGAAAAAGAGATGACGTTCTCTCCGCGCCAGGTGCTTATTCTTCAGAATTTCTAAAGAATGAATTTGTTGACATAAAAAAGAGAAACACCCCGACATTTTTTCTGATGTCGGGGTGTTGCTTATTTCAGGATTTTACATCCGTTATCATTCCTCACGGCGGGGAGTGAATCTGCGCGGACCGTTATTTCCTTCGGGACGCGGACCTCTCGGACCTCTGTCGCCTCTCGGACCATTTCCGCCATCGCGGTAAGGACGGTCGCCTCCGTCACGACGGGGTCGATTGTCACCACCCTCGCGGCGCGGACGGTTGTCGCCGCCTTCTCTTCTCGGGCGTGCTTCCCTCTCTACGTAACCTTCAGGCTTTTCAGTCAGCACTTTCATTGACAGACGATATTTGCCGGTCTTCTTATCAATCTCAATAAGCTTAACCTTCACTTTATCGCCTTCCTTAAGACCGCTCTGATCCATTGAATCAAGACGGTTCCAGGAAATTTCGCTGATATGAAGCAGACCGTCTCTGCCGGGCATAAACTCTACGAATGCTCCGAAATCAAGGATTGAACGTACGGTTCCGTCATAGACCTCTCCCTCTTCGGGCTGAGCGACGATTGCCTTGATCTTAGCCACGGCTGCCTCGATGCTTGCCTTATCTTTTGATGCGATTTCCACTTTGCCTATGCCCAGCTTCTCATCCTCATCAATTGATATGGTAGCGCCGGTCTCTTCCTGAATACCCTGAATGACCTTACCCTGCGGACCGATAACGGCACCGATAAGTTCCTTGGGAATCTCCATAGTAACGAGACGCGGAACGTGGGGCTTATAGTCTTCGCGTGCCTCAGGAATAGTTTCATGAATTTTCTGAAGGATATGAAGACGACCCTGACGAGCCTGTTCGAGTGCCTTTTCAAGAATCTCATAGCTCAGACCGTCACACTTTATATCCATCTGAGTGGCAGTGATACCCTTCTCGGTGCCTGTCACCTTGAAGTCCATATCCCCGAGATGGTCCTCATCGCCAAGGATGTCTGAAAGCACTGCATATTTCACTGCGCCTGCATCAGAGATAAGACCCATTGCCACGCCTGCCACAGGACGCTTCATCTTAACGCCGGCATCCAGAAGAGCCAGTGTGCCGCCGCAGACGGTTGCCATTGATGAAGAACCGTTGCTCTCAAGAATATCGCTGACTATGCGGCAGGTATAAGGGAATCCATCCGGGAACATCCTTTTGAGGGCTCTGTGTGCAAGATTGCCATGACCGACCTCGCGACGTCCCACACCACGCTGCGGACGAGCCTCGCCTGTGGAGAACGGAGGGAAATTATAGTGAAGAAGGAAACGCTCCTTGCTCTGGTTGAGAACGTCGTCTACAATCTTTTCATCAAGAGTAGTGCCTAATGTGGCAGTCACGAGCGCCTGTGTCTCTCCACGGGTGAAGATGGCGGCTCCGTGAGGTCCCGGAAGATAATCCACTTCACACCAGATGGGGCGTATCTCAGTGGTCTTACGTCCGTCAAGTCTGATTCCTTCGTCAAGCACACATCTGCGCATTGCCTCCTTCTCCACATCGTGATAGTAGCGCTTCACCATCGCTATGCGCTGCTCCGGAGTATAGAGTTCGAGCTGCTCATCTGTCATTTCAGGAAGGCTGTCGATATATTCATCGCGAATTGCCTTGAAGCTCTCGTTGCGCCAGTGTTTGTCAGCACTTCCTGCTTTGGCAATGGCGTATGCCTTGTCGTAGCATTTCTCCTCCACATCTTTGCGGAGAGCCTCATCATTCACCTCATGGTTATACTCACGTTTCACCTCTTTGCCAGCTTCCTTCATGAGTTCCATCTGAACGAGGCAATGCTTCTTGATCTCTTCATGAGCCACTTTGAGAGCTTCGAGCAGGTCTGCTTCCGAAACTTCGTCCATCTCGCCTTCCACCATCATGATGTTGTCATAGGTGGCGCCGACCATAAGCTCTATATCAGCTTTCTCTATCTGCTCAAAAGTAGGATTGATGACCCATTCGCCATCCACTCTTGCCACTCTCACTTCAGAAATCGGGCCCTGGAAAGGCACGTCGCTGCACATCAGCGCTGCCGATGCAGCTATGCCTGCCAATGCATCCGGAGCTTCGTTCTCATCGGCTGAATAAAGAGTTACATTGACAAAAGTCTCGGCATGATAATTTTCGGGGAAAAGCGGACGCAAAACGCGGTCTACAAGACGTGAGGTCAGAATCTCATAGTCGCTTGCTCGTCCTTCTCTTTTCAAAAAGCCCCCGGGATAGCGGCCGATTGAGGAATATTTCTCTTTATATTCCACAGTCAGAGGCATGAAATCGACACCCTCATTGGCATCTGCCGCTGAACAAACAGTAGCAAGAAGCATGGTGTTACCCATTCTCACTTCCACTGCGCCATCAGCCTGTTTCGCAAGTTTTCCGGTCTCAATGGTGATTTGACGGCCGTCTCCAAGCTCGATGGTCTTTTTTACTGGCTTTAACATATAAATTCTTTCTTGTTTTTCTTCGCTGAGTGAAAATTGGTGCAAAGTTAACAATTATATTCCGTTTTTCACCTACCTTATCTCCTTAATTTTATCAATTTTCTCTTTATAATCCCTTTTATTGATTTGTTTGAGGAATTATTTGTATTTTTGCACCTCCGAAATCATTCCATCGATTATGAATAAAAACCTATATACCCGTATCGTGGCAGCCGCTGTGCCTGCCCTCCTGACCGGGGCTATACTCTGCAGCTGCAGTGAGCCCAAGTTTAAAATCAAAGGTGAAATCTACGGCGCTGACAATCAGGCTGTCCTCCTCGAAAAATCTGACTTCCACGGAAGATGGGTCGTGATTGACTCAACACGCACAGACAAAAACGGAGGCTTCTCCATCTCGCGGGAGGCACCCGTCGCTCCGGAGATTTTCCGCCTTCAGATTGACGGAAAATATATCTACGTCCCCATTGACTCAATTGAGACGGTCAGCGTGACTTCTTCTCTTGATTCGTTTGGCTCTAACTTCACATTGACCGGCACACCTAATGCGGAAGCTCTGGAACGTTTTGAGAAAGAACTGATGGCATTGCCTCAGAATGTCGCCCCCGATTCTCTGAATGCTTTCAAACGAAGCGTCTTTTCCAAATATATCCACGATGCCCAGGGTTCTATCGTGGCTTATTATATCCTGACCAAGACTGTCGGGAATAAGCCCCTCTTTGATCCTTCGACCGACGACTACAAGTATTTCGCTGCCGTAGCAACAGGATTCAAGGAGAAACGCCCCAACGATCCGCACACCGCTCTTCTCGAGCAGACTTCCCTCAACGCCCAGAAACAGCGCAACAAGGCAAGCGGAAAGCACCTTGAGATTGAGGCTGAGGAGCTGAAGATGATTGACATCGAACTCCCTGACGAAAACGGCAAAAACATCCGTCTTTCCGACCTTATGAAGAATGGGAAAAAGACAGTAGTGATTTTCTCTGTCCTCACTCATCCTGATTCTCCCGCTCTTAACCTTTCCCTCTCAAACCTTTATAACAACCTGGGAGGCAACGTCAATTTCTATAATATCTCTCTCGATCCTGACCAGTATGCATGGAGGGACGCGGCGAAGAATCTTCCCTGGACAACCGTGTTCGACCCCGAAGGAGCATACTCTCAGAATGCGCTGAAATATAACGTCGGGTCGCTCCCCGTCTATTTCATCTATTCCTCCGGGGGCGAGCTTATTGACCGCGCTGAATCTGTCGACGAACTGAAAAAGAAACTTTAAATCAGTTTTTAAAGAACTTTAATCTCTGATAAATGTTTAAGGAATATATGCGGTGCCGGAAAAATGCCTCCGAATCAGGCATGGCTCCGGCACCGAATGATATTTTAACCTTAAAACTTTATCATTATGAGACTCAATGTCCTTTCCCTTGCCTTCGTAATGGCATTCGGCGGTCTGTTCGCCTCAGCTCAAAACACTGACATGAAAGTGCGTGGTCATGCCAGCGACCCTGAAGTCTATTTCCTTAATGAAGGCGACCTCCCGAACAGCCTTGAGCTTCTCCCTCCTCCCCCCGACCCGATGTCTGTAACTTTCCTTGTTGACCGTGCCCGCTATGAATGGGGCAAGTCGATGCGTAACACCGAACGCGGAGAACAGGCTTATCAGGACTCTAAACTTGGCGGAGACGGTGTGCCTCGTGCTTTTTCGGAAGCTTTCGGCGTTGAGATCTCAAAAGAAAATACTCCCGAGATTTATAAACTTGTTGTGGGAATGCGTGAAGATGCCGGCGATTTAGCTACACGCGATGCGAAGGTGCATTACATGCGTACCCGTCCTTACATATATTTCAACGACCATACCTGCAATCCGGAGGATGAGAAGAATCTTTCGACCAACGGCTCTTATCCCTCGGGACACACTTCAATTGGCTGGGCTACTGCCCTGGTGCTCACTGAGGTCAATCCGGAACGCCAGAATGAAATCCTTGACCGTGGATTTGAAATGGGAGAAAGCCGTGTCATCTGCGGCTACCATTATCAGAGCGATGTGGATGCCGGCAGACTTACAGGCGCTGTCGCTGTCGCACGCCTCCATGCTGATGAAGGGTTCAACAAACAGCTCGAAAAGGCTAAGAAAGAATTTGCCCGACTCAAGAAAGAGGGCAAGGTGGCTCCTCCGCCCGCTAAGTAATTGCCTTACGGGGAGGGCTTAGCATCTGCCCGAGTCATAACAGGTATGGGTTGAGACGAATTTTTCAACTCCTGACATTTTTATGCTTAAAAGATTTGTTCTGATTGCCTCTGTCCTGTTATGCTCATTCGGGTCTTTTGCCCGGGATAATCATAATTTAAAAATCTCGCCTTCGGGAAGAATTCTTGTCGACGGGGCGCTTTATGCTTCCCCTGAGAAAGAACTCTTCCCTGACGGCATGGCTATACCTGAGGTCAGATTAGGCGGAAAACTTACATACGACGACTGGAGCGCTGCCATTGACGTCAGTTATGCCTATAATAAAGTGGGATTGAGAAACGCCTGGATTGAATACGGATTCAATCCGGGAAACTCGCTCCGGATAGGAAACTTTATCCATCAATACGGACTCCAGTCAAATTCAAGTTCCCTCAAATCTACGATGGAGCAGCCAATGGCAAGCGCGCTGTTCACTCCCGGCATTCAGCTCGGCGCAATGTACGTGCATCATCAGCCTTCGTTTTTTGCTGCCGTAAGTGTGCACATGGAATCAAATGCCCTGAAAGAGGTCATGAACGCCCCTCTCTTTAATCAGCAGGGTTATGGAGTGCTGACACGACTCGTATGGCGCCGGAACATTCCGGATGACAGGGTGATTCAGATAGGTCTCAGCGGAGGCTTCGCAACCCCTCAGCGTCGTCTTGAAGATGGCGAGGATGTTCACGACGGTTTCGGCATTTCTGCCAATCTTCCTACAAAAGTGGTCCAGATGCAGGCTGTCGGAGCCACAGTAACCGACTCCCGGAATCTTTTCAAATTCACTCCCGAGCTCCTCTTCGCCAAGGGACGCCTGGCTTTTGAAGGACAATACTTCTTCCAGCAGATCAACCGTAGAAATAATTTCAGTTCTTATGTGGCGCAGAGCGGATATGCCACTCTCCGCGGTCAGATAATAGGAAAAGGATATAAATATTCTTCTGCTTCTGCCATGCTCGCAAATCCGGCTCCCAAGACTCTCGAATGTGTCCTCAACTATAATTACTCCTCTCTTTCCGACGTTAAAGCCGGAATATGCGGAGGAAGAGCCAACAGCCTTGGCGTAACCCTGAATTATTATTTTAATCCCTATATCACTGCCCGACTTAACTATTCCTACAATTACGTCTGGGATAGGAAAGGGAGTGCTCCTTTTAACGTCAACGTATTTCAGGCACGCCTTATGGTGCTTTTTTAAATTTTTATTGCTATCGCTATGAATATAGATTGGAAAGATGCGCTGGGCGCTCTTAAAGATTCGGGTATGATTCCTCAGGACAATACCCCTGACATTGTTCCGGAAAATTCTGAGAAAAAACTGCAGAAAGCCACCCTCTCGGTCATAATCGACAGGAAAGGCAGAAAAGGGAAAACTGCCACAATCATAGAGGGTTTCGAAGGCTCGGAAGAGGAGCTGGAAGCTCTCGCGAAAACACTCAAACAGAAACTCGGCGTCGGTGGAAGTGCCCGTGGCGGAGAAATTCTCATCCAGGGAGAACGTAAGAATGATGCCGCTGCCATTCTGAAAAGTCTCGGATACAAAGTCAAATAAATCAACATTCCCCAAGTCATGCTCCAGCTCCAACGTGCATCCGCAGGCTCCGGTAAAACCTATACGCTTGCCAAAAATTTCATCTGGTTTCTGATTGCCGTCAAAGAGACCGGCAGACCGTGGCGCCTGCGCACTCCTGCCGAGATTGCCGACGGGTTACCGCGCATTCTGGCGATAACTTTCACCAATAAGGCAACCAATGAGATGAAGCAGAGGATAGTGGAGAAACTTGCTGCCCTTGCCGGAGCTGCCAATCCTGATCTGCTGACCCCGCAGATGCTTTCTTCAACAGATTATCTTAAAGAGTTTGCTGAGACATTAGGCGTCGCTCCTGAAAAAGTCGGAATAGCGGCAAAAGAAGCCTTATCAATTCTCCTGAACGATTATTCTGATTTCAGAGTCTCCACTATTGATTCTTTCTTCCAGTCAGTGCTGCGCACTTTCGCCTACGAGTCTAACCTTAATGACTCCTATCAGGTGGAGATAGATTCCGATTATGTGGCTGCCGCAGCAATTGACGCCACCCTTGATGAAGTTAACCGTTCAGGGTCTGCCGAAACTGCTGCCCGTAGATGGCTGACTCTCCTTATGGAGGAAGCTGCCGATGCAGGCTCGCAATGGAATGTGTTTCAGAAAAGCAATACACGCCAGTCAATATATACCAAACTCCGCAGGGCTCTCAACAAAATGGAGAGTGAGGAATTTAAGGAAATAAGGAAAAGTCTCGATGATTATTTCTCTTCACATTCTGAGGGAGAAACCCTTGAAACGGTCTATCGCCGTCTGAAAGAGAAGATGGAGGCTCCCCTGAAAGAATCTCTGGCAAATGCCAAGAAAAAGGCAGCCCTGCTGCAGAAAGCTCTTCTCAGCTCCGGAATTGACGCTAAGGAATCATGCCAGCGATATTTTTCAGGTCATCTCGATAAGCTCCGCCGTCTTTCCTTTAACGACACAAGCTCTTCACTCCTCTTCAAGCCCCTGAACCTATCAGGAAAATCGCTGCTGAAGAAGGGAGTCAGTCATCCTGATGAACCCCTCCTCACCTCGTTGGCAGTCGAGATGTATGACTCCTATGCGACATGGCTCTCTCTCAAGGAATCGCCCGAATGGATTCACTGGAGTGTCTACGCTCCCCTTCTCCCCTATCTCGGTCTGTTAGGGGAGGCGCGCATGAAAATCGCGGAATACCTCGAGACAAACAATATGATTCAGCTCGGGGAAACCAATTCCATGCTCCGGAAGATTATAGGGGAAGAGGATGCCCCTTTCATTTATGAGCGCCTGGGCAGTGTCATCAATCATTATCTGATTGATGAATTTCAGGATACATCCCGTATGCAATGGGACAATATGCAGCCTCTTCTGAAAGAAAGCGACAGCCGGGGAGAAGATAATCTCGTCATCGGCGACGCCAAGCAAAGCATTTACAGATTCCGTAATGCCGATCCTTCTTTAATCACTACAACCGTGCCCTCGCTCTTCCCCAATCATAAGGCTGCCGGAATGAGCCGTGCCGACAACACCAACTGGCGCTCGAAAAGAAGAATCGTGGAGTTTAATAACTTTCTCTTTCATTCTTTGGCGTCGAGAATGAATGAAATGAAACTCGGCGAACTTGATTTTGCCGATCTTTATGGGAATGTGGCTCAATATTCCCGGCATAGGGAAGAGAAGGGGTATGTCGAAATAAGATTCCTTGACGCAGAGCTGACTCCTGAAGAAAAGGAAGCGGGCAAGAAATTGGATGATGTGCTTGAGGAAATGGCTGTCAGCCGGATTGGTCCGTTGATTTCCTCTTTTATGGAAAGAGGCATAAGGCAGCGTGATGTGGCAATCCTGGTTGACACAAACGACCATGGAAAAGCCGTAATCGCTGCCCTTGTGGAGTATAATGCTTCTCTTGAGCCGGGCATGAAGAAGATTGATTTCATCAGTGAGGAATCTTTACTTGTCTCGCAGGCTGAAGCGGTGAATATCATCGTGAATGTCCTCCGTCATCTCGCGGAAGGCTCGGTCAGCACTTTAAAGATCCGCAATAATGAAGAGGAGGATACTAAAAGGAATATCTATTGGAATGAAATAAAATGTAATTTCAGTTTCTATGCCCTTCAGCATCCTGAATTAAGTCCGGCTGAACAGATTGCCGGTTTTCTGAAGGAGGATTCCCCGAAAGATGCGATTCAGAATATGCTCGACGACATGCAGACCACTGCCCTTCCTGCTCTGGTGGAGGCTATTACCGAACGTTTCGTGCCTCTTGAGCTCAGACGTTCTCAGGCAGTATTTCTGTCAGCTTTTCAGGATATGGTGCTTGAATACACTGAAAGATATGCTGCCGATGCCGCTTCTTTCATCAGCTGGTGGGAGTCAAAAGGGGTCTTGCGCTCTATCTCCTCTCCTGAAGGTACGGATGCTGTGCAGGTCATGACTGTGCATAAGGCAAAAGGTCTTGAATTTAAGTGTGTGATTCTTCCTCTGGCACATTCTTCTTTTGAACCGACCCTGAAATCGGAATGGAGATGGGTGAAGCCTGCGTCAGTGCTGGCAGATGAAGGATTGCCTCCGTTTATCCCTGTGGAGACCACTAAGAGTCTCCTGGAAACCGAACACTCCTCTCTCTACGTGAGCTATCATGATCTTTTCATGATGGACAGGCTGAATTCCACTTATGTAGCTTTTACCCGTGCGGTCGACGAGCTTTATGTCTTCACCCGGGAATCAAAGAAAGGGAGTGCATTAGGCTACCTCTTAAAAGAATTCTGCACCCCGACAGAGTCCGGAGTGCCTCTTTATCCGCATCCTGAACCCGAACTCATTCTTGAAGATAGCCTCATTGAATGGAATGACGACCGAAGTATCCTCACGATAGGCTCTGTTGCGGAATATGTCGAAGAGACATCAGATGAAAATAAGAAGAAAGTCAGGGAACGTTGCATTGAGGAATATGGCGTCGACAGTAGTCCTGCGATTCTCCATTACGTAGAGGCTAATGCCGACGACACTTCCACCCTGATGCCGCAGGCAGCTGACACCGACCCGCGTTCGGAGGGCAACCTGCTTCATGGAATCATGTCGTCAGTGATAAAGGCAAGCGATCTTCACCGGGCAGTGCTCAAAATGAAGATGAGAGGACAGCTATCATCTTTCCAGGCTGAGGAATGGGAGAAAATGCTTGAAGAGGCATTGACCGATAAAAGAGTGGAAAAATGGTTTGACGGAAGCTGGAAAGTGCTGAACGAAAGAGATATAATTTTTCCCAAGAATAAAAATAGGCGTCCTGACCGCATAATGTATGATGCCGGGAAGAGCAAGGCTGTGATTATCGACTATAAGTTTGGCGCGATTCCCGATAATGATGAACACAAAAAGCAAGTGGAAGATTATATGATGCTCTTCCGCGAGGCTATGAAAATACGCCACATCGAGGGTTATATCTGGTATGTCAAGGCAAAGGAAATCATCCCCGTTTAAATTGTAGGATTAGGAGATGAGGTGATCAGGAGATTAGGAGATTGGGAGATTAGGAGGATTAGGTGATTGGAGGATTAGGTGATTGGAGGATTGGGAGATTAGGAGGATTAGGTGATTGGAGGATTAGGTGATTAGATGATTGGGTACCTTCAACTTAAGATTGTAAAAGTTGAAGGTACCCAAATTTATTGGATATTACAAAATTCTCAGTTAAAAATTTTGTAATATCCAATAAATTTCATAACTTTAAGCCGTTACTTACCGATCAAGCCTTATTATCATAACTCACCCTATCATGAAAAAAATTTCCCTTATATTACTCATATATGCCTCAGCCCTGATTTTTAATATCAATGCTGACCGGATTCTCCCGGTCAGATGCCTTCCTGTTGACATTGACAGAAAGGTATGGTCATTTATAGAGACAGATACAGATACAGATAATGAGGGGATCCATCCTATTTACCGGGTTTATGGGGACACCCTGCTGACGGAAGTACTCAATGGGAAGAGACAATGGTACTCCTTCAGTGCTGATTCCTGTTACTATCTCGGGGAGGAGTCACGTCTTATCCGTATGAAGCCCTCAGCTCCCATACCGACCTCTGCCTTAGGACACTTCATGTTAGGTTCGTTAAAGGAGGAACGTGACAGCGGAAGCTATTGCCGGACATATTCCCTTGAAGGTAAAGGCACCTATGAATCCCTGTTGCCGGTTGAAGGAGAGATAAGAGCAGGCGATAACAAGACCTTGAAGGCAAAGGCTGTTACCGAGATACGGCGTATGATTGATGATGGAGACGGAATTGACGATATTAAAGACAGAGCCAGGACTGTAACAGAGAACATACGCACTCGCTGGTTTGTTGCCGGTGATCCCCTTCCGGTAGCCCTGCAGTCGACTGAGAGGATATTTATAGGTGACACCCCTTCACAGAGTGTAACAAACACATATATTCTTGATACGGAAGAGATTCTGGAGAGATATGAGATGTCTGACAGTGATTCGGATATACTGGAATCAATAACCGCAGTGTTTGAGGGTAACATACTGAGGATAGGAGGAACCCTTCCTCCTGACATAAACCTGCAAATAGTTCTCGCCAATATTCAGGGGATTCCTGTCATGGAGGCTGTTATTGATGTGAGAGAAGACTGGCAAGGCTCAGAACTGACAGTGCCACCTCTCATACCCGGACGTTACGTGCTGTCCGTCGGCTCAGGAGGATCTGTAAGAAGGATATTCCTTACAAAAGACTGAAAGGATTTCCGGAGAATAAGCTGTACTGCTCAATATTCGCTGACTTAACCATGTTTTACTAACTTAATTACCGGTATCATGAAATATTTCCTTCTGCCCCTCATTTTCATACAGATTGCCTTATCAGCTTCAGGGGAGATACCCTGGATTGAACGCAATCTATGGCCTGAATCCCCGCAGGCGAACGGAATACGCCAGGCGATGATGCCGGCTCCGTCATTACTGACAGGAGCCGCTGAGTTCGATATCCCTGTCTACACCATACAGGTGGAAGGATTTGAGCTTCCGGTAGGTCTCCATTACCGGACCAATGGAATCAAGCCAACCGACGACCCTCAGCCGATAGGATACGGATGGGTTCTTGACCCTCCCCTTAGGGTATCCCGTCAGGTCTGTGGATATCCTGACGAACTGTCCACATGGAAGGGAGATGAGGAAACAGACTTCACCGGAGATAACTATATGGAAGGGTACAGAGTGGCACATGCTCCCGACCAGATCGAAAGGAGGAAAAACAGCAACATGTATGACACGATGCACGATCTCTTCACGGTCTATCTTCCGGGAAAGATATTGAGACTGGTTTATGTCGAGGGTTCTCTCAAGGGAGTCGGATGTGGGGAATACCGCATAGAAAACGATGCCCTTCTCACCTATATAAAAGTCACTGATCCGCAGGGAAACGCCTATCGTTTTGCAACCCAGGGAGAGGCAATAGACTATCCGGGACTGCTGACTGAATGGCTGCTGACAGACATCACATTGATTTCCGGAACCAAGATAGAGGCGTCCTGGGAGCAATGGAGTCATGTGAGCCAGCGTCAGAACGCTCTGCACCCGACAACAATTTATTATGATTATGATACTTACGAGCGGGAGGCAGACGACGGTGCATACACCGAATTTCATAAATACTTCAATACAAAGAATCTTAAATCACTCAGTTTTCCCGGAGGCGTCCTCGGATTTGAATATACAAAATCCGGAGACAGAGACATGCTTTCACGTGTGACTCTGAAATCCGGCCAGACAACCCTGCGTACAGTCACTCTCACCCAGACCGACAATCTCCTGACATCAGTGGAGATAGGCGGAGAGGGACAGTGGTCGTTCTCCTATGACGCGGGCAGGTTTGTCTCACACACCTCTCTTGACTGGTGGGGTTACCATAACGGTAAGGTCAACGGAGGGCGCCTGAGTCCTGCCGTACATCTCGGAATGCGCAAGGACGGAGGTTATTACGGGGGTGCTGACCGCAGTGTGTCAGCAGCGTCCATGAGCGCTAACATTCTCAAAAAGGTCACTTACCCGACAGGCGGGACATGTGAATGGGAGTATGAGGTGCACCGCTTTCCCAAACAGGAACCCGAGGACTGGGAGAAGAGCTATCTCAAAAATGCATTTTCACTCAGTGAGGGAGGAGGCCTGAGAGTGAAAAGCATCACTCAGCGGGAGAATGCTTCTGATCCTTCACCAAGAGTACGCACATACACCTACGGAACGGGAGGAAACGGATTGGGCAATGTCACATCCGTACCCCTGCTGAGCACCTTTATTTCAGAGACCCCGATGCTCAGATGCAGGAGCCTGAACAATGAAGGAGGAGGGATAGCGATAGATAATTGTTTGACGGTTAACCGTTTCTCATCTTATCTCGATAGCCGTCCGGGAGCGCTGCCGGTCTGGTATTCAACAGTTGTGGAGACTGAGGGAGAAGGTAAGACAGAATACCGTTTTTCAGATTTATGCGGCGAGGATGTTGTGGATACTTTCTGGGGGGAAAGGTATCCTGTGAGCATCAATACCGCTTTTTCAGAAGGACCGCAGCTTATGTCACGTACTGTCTATAAAGGTTTCCCGGGGAGTTACTCAGCAGTCGAAAAGGAGGAATTTGAATATGAACTGTGTGTCAATCCGGACATTGAGGAACTGCGTGGACTCAGTGTGACGCGCAACTACGTCTACTTCTATAACAGTCATGCGCCCGATTTTGGTCCTGAAACACAAAACATTGTCTGGACCGATGACGGAGACGGACAGCCGGGAAACGATGTGAATGCAGTTATCGTGGACAGAGACAGATTTGACTGGTTCTATGTCAGGGATACGTACATCAATCCTAAAAGGGAGCAGCTCACTTCCCGTAAACTAACCACCTATCATTCCAACGGAAGCAGGACTGTCTCCGAGACCTTCAATTATATGTCGGGCACATCGCTGCCTACGGAGACTAAGACAGTATGCGGAGATCAGTCATCCACTTTAAAATACATCTATGGAAACGGACAGAGCTCAATGCAGCTCGCAGCCATGTCAGCAGCCAACGTGCGAATACCGCTTGACGTGAGGAAAACTTTCGGAAATGCCGTGACAGGCTATACCCTCCAGATGTCAAGATGGGGTTCTGTATTCCGCCCTGAGAAGGTATGGCTGATGCACGGGAATCTATGGAGCACATCGGATTACGCCTGGGACTCAAAAGGGAACCTCACAGGACGCACGGGAACAGACGGAGTGACGGAGGCATGGACCTACGACCTATATGGAAATCCTCTCTCACATACGACAGGAGGAAGTCTGAAGGAAGAAGCCGTGTGGAGTCACCTCGTAGGTGTCACTTCCCTTAAGGAACCTTCCGGAGTGACACATGGCTACAGCTATGATCCCTACGGCAGACTGAGTGCAGTCAGGCTCAATTCCCGTATTCTGGAGAGTCTGTCATACAATATAAGCCAGGGGGGAGACTCATATATCCGTTCAGCAGTGAACAGCAGCAGTTCAGCCTCCTCCAAGGTAACTAAGCATTATGACGGACTCGGAAGGGAATGGGGTATCTTCACGGAACTTCCCGAAAGCAGGTGTCTCGCATCAGCCACAGGATATGATGCCATGGGACGCGCCGCATCTGTCTGGTCTCCCGTCACAGTATCAGCAGCCGCCACGCTTGCTGACGTACAGTCGGCGGCGAGGAATCTTTATTCCGAGACCTACCCGTATTCATCCACCCTCTATGAGGAATCACCGCGGGGAGTCAGGACGGGAGAGATACGTGCCGGAGATAAGGCACACAGCACAGGAAGCAGACAGACAATAGAAAGATATGTGAACGACGCATCCGCCTACTCATGCATCCGCTATAAGGCGGATTCCGACGGAGTTAGCCGGATGGGACTGTGGCAGACAGGGACCCTGCTCGTGGAAAGGAGCAAGGATGAGGAGGGTCACTGGATAGAGACATATACCGACTTCCGGAATCTGACATTATGCCGCAAAGAGGACGGTGCCTCCACCTACTTCGTATATGACGACTACGGACAATTGAGATATATCCTTCCTCCCGGAGTCAGCGGGACATGCAAACGCACCGACAGCGTGATGAGTGATCTTGCCTACTGGTACGACTATGACTCCCGCGGCAGGATGACGCTTAAGAAACTTCCGGGAGTCAGTGCCGCCTCCATGGTATATGATCCTTCCGACAGACTTGTGGGAGAACACAGCGCGCATCATCCCACCGGATACTGGCGTCTGTATGGATATGACTCATGCGGCAGACAGGTTGTGACAGTGGATTTCTCCATGACAGACGAGCAGGTTTCTGCCTATGCCTCCCAATGCCATACCTCCGTTCTCCAGAGTGGCGGAAGTTTTGCCGGATATACGATGCCGGGAGCTCCGTCATACGGAAAAACCATAACCGCGAACTATTATGACAACTACGATTTCCTGACAGTCAACAGTCTGTCTTCCGCCTTTAACTGGAGCGCGACGGGAGCCGCTTTCTCATTTGCAAACCCCGGGACGGTATCGGACGGGCTGCTGACAGGTGTGTACACCGGTAAGGGATATGAGTCATACTACTATAATCGTGACGGGCAGCTTATGGAGAGCTATGGCACAGGCTTTAACAACCTACGCACCAACTATACCTATACCTACCGGGGAGACCCTGCAAGGAAATGGTGGACACTGACTGACGGTAGTGTCAGGTCTTTAGAATGGAGCTATGATTCCTCAGGACGTCTTACAGGCATGAAGTCGTCAATGAACGGCAGCACGGGCACTTCCTCACAGGTGAACCTTTCCTACAATGAGATGGGGAGAATATGTGAGGAGAAATATACCAAGGGGAGCAAGGTAATGGGATATGATTCCCAGGGACGGATCGTACAGCAGTATGTGCCAAGTTATTCACTCCCCTTATCAACCTATGCCCTTCCTCCGGTCATTGATCCGGTGCTTCCTCCGAGCAGGTGGGGCGAGATTCTGTTATATGACGGGGCAGGAAGATTGACAAAGAAAATAACCAAATCCAATACGTATAATTATACCTATGACAGCAGGGGAAGGCTGACCGGAGCCGGCACAAGGAAGGATGCCAATGATTTCTCCGTGACATATAGCTATGACACAAGAAGCAATATTACCTCCCTGAAACGTAATGGCGTGGTGGACAGGGCGGGGACTTCAGAATTCTTCGGAGTTCTTGATAATCTCACGATGAACTACACCGGAAACAGGCTTACCTCCTTCAGAGCAACCACAGAGGCTCTTCCGTTTGAGGGAATGACAGGCATCGGCAAGGAAGGTTCCTATACACTGAGTTACGATTCCGGCGGAAGGCTGACAGCAGATCCTTCGCGTGGAATAACCAGTATTCAGTATGACAATGACGGACGGCCGATATTCATCAGGATGAGTGACGGACATGAACAGTCAATGGAATGGGATGGTTTCGGAAATCATATCTCTACCCGTTATACTGAGGTGTCTGCAACGGGCAGACCTTATGACAGGCTCACACGGACCTATACGGGTGATGGCAGGGTACTGGATAACTGGACAGAGGCGTATGCCCGATTTCCGGGAGGCTATATGAAGGGCGGGGAGTATTTCCGTTACGTCACCGACTATCAGGGTAATAATGTCGCGGTCCTGAACAGTGAAGGGATGGTGGAGCAGCAGACAGACTATTATCCCTACGGAGAGCCCTGGAGGGAGCCTTCAGGTCAGCCATGGCTTTACGGAGGCAACGAACGGCTCCGCATGTACGGTGTCAACGAATATGATTTTAACGCGAGACGCTACAATTCTGCTCTCGGCTCATTCACGACATGGGATCCGTTATGTGAGAAATATCCCTGGCTGAGTACTTACTCATATTGTGGTGGTGACCCGATAAACGCAATAGATAAAAATGGGAAACTGATAATCTTTATTAATGGCATGCATTTTGGAGATGGTGGACGTTCGGATTATTGGGGTAGCTTTTTTAATGCATTCGTTAAGGCCATTGGAGATAGGAGAGCATTATTCTTTGACGGTGCAGTAGGAGGAATTAATGGTATATTTTCAAATAGGCGTGGTATAAGTAACCATACTGCCCATGGAAGATATCTTGCAGGGAAAGAAAGAGGACGTAAAGTAGCAAAAAGTATACTGGGTATTTTAAAAGATAACGAAACAATAAAATTCGTAAGTCATAGTATGGGCGGGGCCTATACTAAGGGGTTTATTGAAGAGATCATCAATTATGGAAATAGAAATGGTGTAGATGTTTTATCGCTTATAGAGTGGGAAATTGATCTGGCACCTTTTCAACCAGGGGATCAAAGAGCAGTTAATGGCGTTACAACTTTATCCGTACAGCATTATGAGGATGGTGTTGCAGGGATAGGGGATATGCCAAATTCGTATGTTTTAAGACTACATAAAGGTAGATTCAGGCTTGGATCAAAGGAATGGTCAATTATGTTTAAGGAACATTCTATAGAAAGTTTTACTGAAGACATTGACGCCATATTAAATGAACTATCTGATATATTCATTAATGAATGAAAATATATGAGTAATAATTTGAATAAATATAGGGTATTTATAGGAGGGAGCATCCTTTTAATATTAATTGGCCTGTCTACTACGATTATGACTATTAGCTCTAAAACAACTACTGCAACCTCATCTTCCTCATCACGTATGTATGTCGATAAGTATAATGTTGAAAAAGATTATTTGTTCAATATTGAAGCTTTAAGACTAAAGGCTTTATATTCAAAAGATAGTATTGTAAATGCTCAATATGCAACGTATTCTGTCTATAATAAACTTATTGGATTTAATAGATATACAGTAGATTGGACAAAAATGCCTGTATACAAGAAAGACAACGTGCCGATTTTAGAGAATTCTATTACTAAAATTGTAGAAGTTACGGTTGATACTTTAATTTATAATTCGGATAGCCTATTGTGTGCAGCTTTAATGATTGTTAAGTATCCGGATATAAATAAAAACG
>JAIDPA010000062.1 GCA_029062985.1 Muribaculaceae bacterium | reverse complement strand
CTCCTGCCCGTTCTTGTCTCAAAAGTGCCGGGGCTTTTTGTAACAGAACGCGGATTTGCCGGTTACGGTGTTTCAGGAGGTAGTGCCGGGACTGTTAATATTAGAGGTGTGGGTGATGGAAATAAAGTTCTGTTTATGATTGACGGGCAACCACAATGGGCAGGTGTGTACGGTCATTCTTTAGCAGATACCTATGTTGCTAACGGAGTTGAAAAGGTAGAGGTAGTCAAAGGACCCTCATCGCTTCTTTATGGTTCAAACGCAATGGGGGGCTCCATAAATATTGTAACACATACTCAAAAGGAAGAAGGTCTCACCGGAAGAGCACGCGCTCTTTTTGGCTCTTTCACAACTCAAAAATTTGCTCTTTCCTCAGGTTATAAAAAGAATCGCTTTTCAGCTACTCTTTCCGGTCAACTTGACAGAAGCAACGGAAATCGTGCCGGAAGTGAATTCTGGCTTGCAAATGAATTTATACAACTCAAATATGCTGCCAGCAACAAGTGGAGTCTTGCCGGGATGCTTGATATGACCCAGACCCATGCCAATAACCCGGGAACATTGCAGGATCCGTTAGAGAACATGTGGACTGATATATTCAGAGGCACGGGAGGTATCTACCTGAAGAATCAATATGAAAAAGCTGACGGAGGTATTCAAGGATATATTAACTGGGGTAGAAATAATGTAGACGATGGAAATACTCCCGGACAGACACCCAGAGATTACATTTTTCATTCCACCGATTATAATATGGGAGTGACTGCATACGAATCGCTTTATCTTTGGGAAGCTAATACTATCTCAGCAGGCGTGGATTTCCAACATTGGGGCGGACACGTTTGGAATACAAATAAAGAGGACGAAACCATACGCACTTCGGAAGCGACTCATCATGTTAATGAAATTGCAGGATATGTTATGATGCAGCAAGGATTCTTCAATGATATTCTGAATATCAATGGAGGGGTAAGACTCCAGCATGGCTCTACTTACGGCAATGTATGGGTTCCGCAGGCTGGCTTTATTATAAAACCACGCTCTAATTCCCAAATCAAAGGATCGTTCAGTAAAGGTTTTCGTTCTCCGAATATTCGTGAGCTTTATCTTTATGCCCCTGCCAATCCGGACCTTAAACCGGAATATATGCTTAATTATGAATTAAGCTATCGTCAGCACCTGTTGAATTACAATCTCATGATAGGAGCCGCCATTTTCTATATCGATGGGAAAAATATGATACAGACGGTTAGAATAGACGGACGACCTCGAAATGTAAACACCGGGAGTTTTCGTAACAAGGGTTTCGAACTTGAAGCTGCCTATAATATTCTAAGAAATCTGGCAGCAAGTGCATCCTGGTCATATCTTCATACGAATTCCAATAATTTGTATTCTCCCAAAAACAAACTTAATGCAGAACTCATCTACTCTCCCGGAGCATTTAGTTTCACTTTAGAAGAGATGAGTATCTGGAGCTTAAAAAATGGGAATCCTGATGGCTCAACTGAAAGCTATTCCCTTTTAAATCTTAGGGCTGCATATACCTTAGGAGATAAATTACCTGTCACTCTGTCCGTAAAAATTGATAATATAACAAACAAACACTATCAAATCATTTATGGTTGTCCTATGCCGGGAACAACAATATTAGGAGGAGTGGAATTTAAATTCTGAAAATAAAAATCAATATTTCCCCATATCTCTTTTTAAATTATTCTTCCAAGAATCACTTCAGATTAAAGCTGATTCTTGGAAGAATAATTTAACTTCATACTGAGTAATTAATCTTTATGAAAACCAGATTGTCATTTTTATACTTCCTCCAATTCGCAGTATGGGGGTGTTATCTAACATGTTTCGGACATTTTCTTGGAGCAGGTGGTCTCGGAGCGGATATAGCATGGTTTTACGCCGCTATTGGAAT
>JAIDPA010000061.1 GCA_029062985.1 Muribaculaceae bacterium | reverse complement strand
TAGCAAAACCTTCTACATGTTCAGCCTCACGACAAAGGAAAGACTTTGGAATCAAAAGCGGAAAATAAGCATTCTGCACACCTGTTTCCTTAAACATTTTGTCGAGAGTCTGCTGCATTTTCTCCCAAATAGCATATCCATAAGGCTTGATGACCATACATCCGCGCACAGCACTCTGCTCCGCGAGATCAGCTTTAACCACCAACTCGTTATACCATTTGGAATAATCTTCACTTCGTTTTGTAAGATTTTTTAGTTCTTTTGCCATGAGTTCGTTTAGGACACTGTGATCCTTGATTCAGTTTTCTAAATAAATTGCTTTAATTCAAATAGACGCTTTATCAAATGGCGGTATTTGACTTCAGTCTACAAAATTACAAAAAATTCATAACATACAATCATGTTAATTAAATTTTTATTTAGAAGTTGTTTAAACTTTTTTCTGAATTACTCTCCTATTTACGAATTTCGGAAAAGAAGTGACGGTTGATGAGTGCATATCACACTTTTGAGACAAATGACGATTTGCAAACTGAAGTCGATAGAATTAACAAAAAAGGGTTGTCTAAATAAAAAAGGTCGTTCTGAAAAAACATTTGATTCAGGACGACCTTTATAACATTATTATATTTCCTTTTATCTGATTCTGTCGACAGATTTAAGCATATTATGATCTCTTTGGATTCTGTTATATGCCATAATTGTCGCTATAAGGGCAATAAAAGGTGCACAAACAAGAGATGTCCATACGATAGTGCCTCCAGGAATTGCTCCATAGCCGAGAGTGGCTCCGGTTGCTGCCGAAGCTACTATGAAAAGAATAGAAATGAGACATACCTTCTTTTGCAAATTCAGATTCTTGAAAAGAAATATATCAAGAGTCAGCAGAATTGTTGTGGTCAACGATAGAATAAAGAAATACCACGTAGAATAATAATTATGCTCCGGAGCTCCATCCGTCGGAATACCTTCCTGAAAGAAACCAAGAGAGGTGAAGTTAAATGTAAAATCCGTAGTCTGCACCTGTCCTAATGAACAGAATGTAAAAATGCCCATCATGACCGCTGCTGCAAGCAGCAGAAGGGATTGTATTCGTTGAATCACCATATCAGATTATGTTTTAAAATGTTTGTATTCAGGTTTATCTATGGCTTTCTGATTTTTCCTCCAGAAATTTGAATAATTTTAAGTTCTGCTGTTATAATCAAAAGAGACTTCTACCCTATTATTAAAGCAGTCGGAGAAAGATTCGGCTGCAAATATATATAAAATGAATGAAAAATCCGAATGCCGCCTCATTTTTGTTAGTCTTCTTTTTTGTCAATAAAAACGTGTATAGTTGACATTATCATCCCGGAATGACACTTTTCGGCATGGTATTTGTTATAACAGAAATAAAAGATTATAATTATTGAAAATTCAAAATGAGTCAAAATAAAGAAGATAAAACACATTCTCAGATTCAGACATTGCTGAACGAGGGAAAACTATATGAGTCGATAAGCCTTATAAAGGCTGCTCTCAATAACAAAACAAATCCGAAACTTCTTGACAGGCTTAACAGGCTTGAAGATACCTATCGCTACATGATTCATTATCTTGTGGAGGGTTATTCCGATTCGGGTAGAGAAGATATGCTTTCAGACATTAAAGGAGAACTTCATCTTATAAATGACTTGGTTCTGAGAGATTCGCTACTCCCTTCAAGCGAGGATGTTTATTCTTCTACTCTGCGTTTTGAAAATATCAGGAAAGCAAGCCTTGAAGGGCGTCTTTCTGAATATAAGAATGCTTTTGCCCGGTCTTCTCTTGCTGAGGCTGCCGGTGGAAACAGAGAAATGGAGAGAGAAACAGAAAATGCTCTTTCTTCAGTTTTTTCTTATGTATGGACAATGTTTGGTGCTAATGCGAACGATTACAGGACGCTGACCGAATACGTAATTTCTGATCAATCCCCATTCTCTTTTAAAGCACAAATAATATCAGCCCTCTTTCTTGGCAACATGAAATATTTCGACCCTGATGCTCTTTCTGCCTTGATAGATATTTATGAAGCTGACTTATCAGATAAAATTTCTGCGAGAGCTTTAGTGGCAATTTTTCTTATCGTAGCAATTCACGGAGAACGCATCAAATCGGATAAGAAGATTAAATCCCGCCTCACTTTATGGCAGGATGACCTTATGATCTATACACGTCTCAGAGAAGTTCTCATTAATTTCATGAAGGCGAGAGACACAGAGAGAATTAACAAAAAGATGCAGAATGAACTCTTGCCTGAAATTATGAAACTTCGCCCGGAGATCATCAATAAGCTGAAAAATGCTTCAGAAGAAATGGATATGGAGCGGCTGGAGGAAAATCCGGAATGGGAGGAGATATTGAATAAAAATGGCGTTGGAGATAAGCTGAAGGAACTGACTGAAATTCAGCTTGAGGGTGGAGATGTCATGATGATGGCTTTTTCCAATCTCAAGAACTTTCCGTTTTTTAATACCGTCTCCAACTGGTTTCTCCCTTTTAGTTCGAACCATTCTGAAGTGACAACCGACACGGGCGATAATCTTTATTTTGTGCAAAATTACAAAAAAAATTTGGTACCACCTTATTTTTTTTGTAAATTTGCGATGTGTAAGGTCGCTCATGCGACGCACCAAGCTTATTAATGAAATGAAATTCTCCGATATCACAGGCCATAAGGCTACCATCGACTCTCTTCGTGAAGCCGTCGATACTGACCATATTCCCCATGCGGTGCTGATAGGGGGACAGGAAGGTATCGGCAAGATGCGCGTAGCAAGAGCCTTCATCAGCTATCTCTACTGCATGGACCGCCGTGACGGAGACAGCTGCGGAAAATGTCCGGCGTGCCTGCAGAACGCACATCACAATAATCCGGACGTACATTTCATATTCCCGCGCATCGGCGCATCGACAAAAAGCACCGATACGTTCCTTCCGCAATGGAACGACTTTCTCGACAGACACTCATATATGTCGAAAGAGGAGTGGGCGAGGGCTATAGAAGCCGGCAATACCGTTCCGGTAATCTATCGCAGCGACGCCACTGAAATATCACGCACAGCGGTGCTTTCCAGTTTCGCCTACAGATACAAGACTTATGTGATC
>JAIDPA010000060.1 GCA_029062985.1 Muribaculaceae bacterium | reverse complement strand
CTTAATGAGAATATTTACCGTATTGACGCAGTATTGCTGACGCATAGTCATTACGATCACGTCGGCGGCATTGATGATCTACGCCCCTTCTGCGCGCATAAAAATGTGCCGATTTATCTCAAGCAGGACGTTAGTGATGACCTGCACAAACGTATTGATTATTGCTTCCGTAAACATCCCTATCCCGGCGTGCCCACTTTCGATGTCAATATCATTGACGACAAGCCTTTCAAGATTAACGGAGTAGAAATAATTCCGGTCAAAGTCATGCATGGAAGTCTTCCCATCCTGGGCTACCGTATTGGAAATTTTGCCTATATCACTGACGCCAAAACCATAGCTGAGGAGGAACTTGACAAGCTCCAAAACTTGTCAGTGCTTGTAGTCAATGGATTACGCTTTCGTGAACATTTCTCCCATTTTTCAATTGATGAGGCTCTCGCTCTGATTGAAAAGCTTAAACCCAAAGAAGCTTATCTGACTCATTTCAATCATGAAGTAGGTAAACATTTCGACCTTGAAAAATCTCTCCCGCCACACGTGCATGCATGCTATGACGGATTAAAATTTACTGTAAAATAAATTGAACAATCTAACTTTCGCTGGGGTTGAATCTGGAAAAGACTTCCTATGAGACACCTCTTTTCTTTACTTATCTTATGTCTGACGCTTCTGGGCTCAATGCTGTTTTCAGCTTGCGACCAGAAGCATATTGTCATGCCCGGTGAAGAAGATTCGGTCGTCACTGTCAGATTTGATTGGAATAAAGCGCCCAAAGCAAATCCGGAGGGGGCAACTTTGTTATTTTTCCCTACCGACAACCCTGATAAAGAGATATGGAGGTTTGACCTTGCCGGTAAAGCAGGCGGAGACATTGAGTTGCCTTACGGGACCTACGACATTTTGGTAGTTAACAACGATCTACCCAATATAGACTTCATAAACCAGACATCCTTTTCTTTATTTGCTGCTGAGACTATAGGAGACGGGACGACCTTGCCGGATGGAACTCCCGTGACACTCCCGACCGGAATGCTATACGGCGCTGTGCTGCGTAACGTCTCTCACTCAAGAAAGGGTTTTTACATAGATGACAGACAGTTAGGTGTTGTCCCGCAGAAAATTCTCACTATGTCACCCGACTCCCTCAGCACTCTATACGAACTCCGCGTCGGACCCATTTCCATTCCTCCGACTTTGAAGAAAATGAGTGTCTGGATTTGCGGACCGGGTGCAAGCATGACTATATCGGATGAGATTACCAAAGGTATGACCGCGGTGCCTTTTGAAAATCTGTCGCTTATTAACGGAGATATAGTTCATGGGACATGCACCGCATTCGGCAGCCGGAAGGACAGCTCTCGAAATTATGAACTTTATTTCATGTTTCAAGATGATTACGGAAGAACTTTTTATAAGAAACTCGATATTACTGAAATTGTCGTAAACTCAAAATGGAATCATTATGTTTATGTAGATATAGGAGATATTGATTTCTCGGACACAATAGGAGGTAATACCGATTTCGGAAATCCTATCGGTGTTGACGGCTGGGAAAATATTGACGTTGATCATGTGGTATATTTCCCTTAAATGTCCTTAAGTTGTAAAACTAAAAATAAAAATATGATACGCATCCACCACTTTTTTCTTTCCGGAGTCCTTTCCGTCGGAGCGTTGGCTCTGACAGCATGTAGTTCAGGAGATGAGCCAAAACAACCCCTGACTACTGATGACTCACGACCTATTCGTTTTGCTGCGACGACATTAGCTACCAGGGGAGATATAACTACAAACTCCCTCACATCTTTCAATGTCTATGCCTATACAGGCAACGGAACGTCGCCGAGTGTTTTCATGAACAATGTGACAGTAAGCAAATCGGCAACAAATCTCTGGACTTATTCTCCGGTAGAATATTGGCCCGTAGGAAAGAAAGTAGATTTTTATGCCTTTGCTCCCGTTGAATGGATGGATGGTTACACACCCCTTAACGGCATCCCTTACGTGAATTATTATACTGACGAGGATATCATCTACGCAGTCAGTCCGGATCTGCAAGGCAATTCCGGTTATCCCAACGCGCAGGTAGTATTCAATTTCCGTCATGCCTTATCAAAACTTACAATCAAATTGAGTTCCACGCGCGATGATCTTCGCGTGGCAGTCTCAAACGTGGCGGTTGCAGGGATGAATATCGCAGGCAATTTCCATTTTCCTTCAGCCTCTACTGCAAGAACAAGCGGGACTGAAGGCGACGGATATTGGACAGACCAAAACACGGTGGCTCCCAACATCTTCCACATGTCGCAGTCAGCCTCTGAGATAATCATTCTGACTCCTACCCCTAACGATCTGTCTGCCTATGAATTCGGCGGTTCGAAATATATAATTCCTCAGCCACTTCTCTGGAACGGAACCGGGACAGACAATGACATGTATATCACTGTCATGGGTTCAGTCTACGATAAAGATACGGGCGCCAAACTTTGGCCAAATGCCAACACTCCCCCGGAAAATATAGTTCAAGGCAGCACCTATGGCGACGGCTTGCTTAAATTTCCTCTTAAGACAAGTGTCATCTCCGAATTCAGACCCGGTGTAAGCTATACATACAACATTGTGGTCAATGCCAATTCCGATATGGGTGCAATTGAGTTCGGGACCCCGAAAGTGGATACTTTTGTTGATGTTTCTTCAATTTATGATTGATTTCAAATTCAGGAAAAATAAAAGGATAATGATAACAGATGCTCGCGGAAAAGTTTCCGCGAGCATCTGTTATTATTATCAGGAGAATTTCTGCTGAACTTCCTCTAAAGGGCTGCCTCTTTCAGTTTCTCTGCATTTTCGGCAATCATTAATTTATCAATACATTCCTGTATATTTCCATCCATAAAAGATGTGAGATTATAGACCGTATAATTTATCCTGTGATCGGTCATTCTCCCCTGAGGGAAATTATAGGTACGTATTTTTGCCGAACGGTCGCCGGTCGAAACAAGTGTTTTTCTTCTTTGAGCGATATCTGCAAGATATTTTTCTCTTTCACGGCTATAGATATATGTGCGTAATCTGGAGAGTGCTCTTTCCTTATTTTTTGGCTGGTCACGCGTCTCAGTGCATTCTATCAGGATTTCATCTTCCTCACCGGTAACAGGATTTTTCCACATATACCTCAACCTGACGCCTGACTCCACCTTATTCACATTCTGCCCTCCGGCACCTCCTGAGCGGAAAGTGTCCCACTTAATCGCACCCTCATTGATTTCCACATCAAATTCCTCAGCTTCCGGCAAAACTGCCACTGTAGCTGCCGAAGTGTGAACCCTTCCCTGTGTTTCCGTCGCAGGCACCCTTTGGACGCGGTGGACCCCGCTTTCATATTTCATTACTCCATAGACGTCTTCTCCCGTGAGGGTAAAGCAAATTTCCTTATACCCTCCGGCAGCTCCCTCGCTGGTATTGGTCACTGCGAGCGACCACCCCTTTTGCTCTGCAAATTTCTGATACATTCTGAAAAGATCTCCTGCAAAGAGAGCAGCTTCATCCCCGCCCGTACCTCCGCGAATCTCCACGCAGGCATTCTTTGAATCCTCAGGATCGGCAGGGACAAGGAGCATCTTAATCTCATTCTCCACCTCCGGAAGCTGCTGCTGAGCCTCATCAAGTTCTTCCCTTGCCATCCCCCTTAATTCCTCGTCAGTCTCAGTTGCCACAATCCTCTTAGCTTCTTCTGCATTCGCCAGCAATTCCCGATATCGCTTCTCAGCTGACAGAATCTTTTCCAGATCATGATATTCCTTGGTGAGCTTGACATATCTTTTTTGGTCGGCTATCACTGATGGATCTGTTATCAATGTCGATACCTCCTCAAAACGAGAGTCAAATCCTTCAAGTCTCGACAATAAGTCATTCTGTTCCATTTCCTCAAATTTTTAAAGGAGTTGCCCGAGCTTTCAACGTCTGAAATTCCGATAGAAAAAAGAATTTTACGAAAAAAGCCGAAACAACTTCGATGCAAAGTTACAAATTTCAAAGAAAAAATTAAAGCAGACTTGTATGATTTACAAAAAAGATGTAACTTTGCACCCGCAAAAGCGCGGACATCAAGTCGATTTCCGCATAAAACAAACAAATAAATACAAATAACCGGCAAGATCTATGGCAACTAAAATCAGATTGCAGCGTCACGGCCGCAAAGGCTACGCTTTCTATCCAATTGTCGTCGCCGATAGCAGGGCACCACGAGATGGTAAATTTATTGAAAGGATAGGTTCTTATAATCCGAACACTAATCCTGCTACAATAAGTTTAGATTTCGACCGTGCTTTGTATTGGATGGAAGTGGGTGCTCAGCCCACAGACACAGTTCGTTCAATCCTCTCTAAAGAGGGCGTTCTCCTTATGAAACACCTCCGTGGTGGCGTTAAGAAAGGCGCTTTCAGCGAGGAAGAAGCTCAGCGTCGTTTCAATGCCTGGAAAGAGGGTAAAGATAAAGAAGCTAATGCAGCTCAGCTTAAGCTTGATGCGAAGAAAGCTGAAGAAGCTAAAGCTCGCTTTGAAGCTGAAGCAGAAAAGAATCGTATCAAAGGCGAATCTGTAGCTAAGAAAAAAGCTGAGAAACTCGCTGCTGAGGAAGCTGCTGCCAAGGCAGCTCTCGAAGCTGAGAACGATAACGCTGAAGCAGCTGCTGAGTAATTTCTTTCTTTTTTACAGAAGAAATTTGCAAAGTTGATTTTTTTCATTTAACTTTGCAGAGAATTTCAGAAATCTCGGATTCTTTAACCGTCTTCCGAGATTTTATGGCCGATTAGTGTAGCGGTTAGCACGCCACCCTCTCACGGTGGAGACT
>JAIDPA010000006.1 GCA_029062985.1 Muribaculaceae bacterium | reverse complement strand
GCAGTCTTATCGACATAGAAATATTTCTCCTCAATAATTTCAGAAAATGTCTGAATGCCTACAGGATATTTGATTTTCCTCTCCATATTTAGCTCACTTGAATATTACATTGCAAAGATATAAAGAAAAAACGAAATTTCTCTAAACAGAAGCGATATTATGATTACTATTACCAGATATTAGTCGCTGTTCCCATAGTCATCATTTGCACCAAACATTTTTTTTTCTTAATTTTACGCCAAATTCCACCTTTTGTAAAATGGCAGAAGATATTGACAATACCGTAGAATCTAAATCCACGGAATCCGAAATAAACGACACAACCGACATCTCATCAATTCAAGATAATTCTAAAAAAACGGCAGAGAATGATCCTACTGCAAAGAAGACCATCCTTTCCGGAATGTTCAGAAACTGGTATCTTGAATATGCAAGTTATGTGATTCTCGAACGAGCCGTCCCACATATTGAGGACGGTCTCAAACCTGTGCAAAGACGTATTCTCCATTCAATGCAAACCCTTGATGACGGCAGGTTCAATAAAGTCGCCAACATCGTGGGTAACACCATGCAATATCATCCTCATGGCGATGCATCAATTGGCGACGCTCTCGTTCAGTTAGGACAAAAGGAACTCCTGATTGACACACAGGGAAACTGGGGAAATATTCTGACCGGTGATTCTGCTGCCGCTCCACGTTATATTGAGGCGCGTCTCTCTGAATTTGCACTTGAGACCGTTTTCAGTCCTAAAATCACTGAATGGACACCTTCCTACGACGGCAGGAAAAAAGAGCCTGTGACACTCCCTGTAAAATTCCCGCTCCTGCTCGCTCAGGGTGTAGAAGGTATTGCGGTCGGTCTTTCTTCCAAAATTTTGCCTCATAACTTCAATGAGATTTGCGATGCTGCGATTGCCTATCTCAAAGGTGAGGATTTTAAGCTTCTGCCCGATTTTCAGACCGGAGGTCTGCTTGATGCCTCGAGATATAATGACGGTGCTCGTGGCGGAAGTGTTAAGGTCAGGGCAAAAATTGAAAAAATAGATAATAAGACGCTTGCTATCACTGAACTACCCTTCGGCAAGACCACCACTACCCTGATCTCTTCTATCCTGTCGGCTATGGAGAAGGGGAAAATTAAGATTCGTAAGGTCGATGACAACACCTCTGCAACAGCGGAAATTCTTGTACATCTGATTCCCGGCACGTCTTCCGATAAGGCTATCGATGCCCTTTATGCTTTCACAGACTGTGAGGTTAGTATTTCGCCTAATTGCTGCGTGATTATGGACAACAAGCCTCACTTCCTCAGTGTGGCTGACTTACTTCGTCATTCGGTTGATCATACTCAGCAGCTTCTGCGTCGTGAACTTGAGATCAAACTCGGAGAAACTAAAGAGACAAGACTTTATTGCTCCCTCGAGAAAATCTTTATTGAAGAAAGAATATATAAAGATTCGGAGGTGGAACAGGCAAGCGATATGGATGCCGCAATTGCGCACGTCGATAAAAGACTCGAACCTTTCAAACCATCCTTTTTCCGTGACGTTACTCGGGATGATCTTATTCGCCTTTGGGAAATTAAAATGGGGCGTATCCTCAAATTTAATTCTGAAAAAGCTAATCAAAGGATTGCTGACCTTGAAAAAGATATCGAACGTCTGCAATTTGATCTTGATCATATTGTAGAATATACTTCTGCCTGGTATAGTCATCTCAAGGAAAAATATGGTGATGCCTTCCCCCGACGCACAGTTCTGCGTGGATTTGATTCCATTGAAGCTGCCAAAGTTGCTGAAGCGAATAAGAGACTTTACTATGACAAAAGCGGAGGCTTTATCGGCACATCCCTCAAAGACAACGAATTTCTTTTCACATGCTCTGATATTGACGACATTCTGATTATCTATAGAGACGGCACATATAAGCTTGTAAAAGTGCAGGATAAACTATATGTCGGCAAGAAAATCATTCATATTGGTCTTTTCAAGAAAGGGGATAAACGCACAATTTATAATGTAGTCTATCGTCACGGCAAGCCTGGTTCTAAGGATGAAGACGGAAAGATGTTGGGTTATTCCTATATGAAGCGTTTCTACATCACGGGTCTCACTCGTGAAAAGGAATATAACCTGACTAAAGGTGCCCCCGGTTCTAAAGTAGAATGGCTGACATGCAATCCGAATGGAGAAGCAGAGGTCGTGAAATGTATCCTTAAGGATGAGCCTAATGAGACAGGACGCCGACCGCGTGCAAAGGAAGTCATGATTAATTTTGCCGACCTTTCGATAAAAGGAAAGGAAAGCCTCGGTAATCTTGTGACAAAGTATCAGGTTGACGACATTCGCCTCGTAGAAAAAGGCTCAAGCACACTTGGAGGACGCGAAGTCTGGTTTGACCGTGATGTGCTGCGTCTCAATTACGATGGCAGAGGAGAAAGCCTCGGAATATTCCAGGGAGAAGATCTCGTGCTCGTCATTACCCGCGACGGCGAATATTTCACATCTTCTTATGCTGATTCCAATCATTATGAAGACAATATCCTCAGGATTGAAAAATTTGATTCTTCTAAAATCTGGACACTTGCCCTCTATGACTCCTCTTTAGGATTCCACTACCTCAAGCGTTTCGTATTTGAACCCTCTTCCAAACCTCAGCGTTTCGTAGGCTCGGATGCTAATTCCAAAGCATTGCTTCTGACAGATACTCCCTATCCCCGTATTGAAGTAAAATTCGGTGGTAATGATGCCGTGCGCCCCCCGGTTGAAATCGATGCTGAAGAGTTTATTGCTGTCAAAGGATTCAAGGCTAAGGGGAAACGTATATCAAACTTTGCGATCGAATCCATCACAGAACTCGAACCGGTGAGATTTCCACAACAGCAGGATGATACTCCTGAAATGATTGGAGACGAAGAAGATTCCGATTTTTCCAAAGAGAATAAGGCTGATAATGAAAGTTCAGGATTTACTGATGTGGAGAGTCCTAAAATAATTCAGGGAGACCTCTTTGCTCTTGAAGATGGAGACTCCTCCTCACAAGAATAGAAATTTCCAGAAGAAATTTTATAATAATATTCTACAATGCTGATCAAACAAATTAAACGATTGTTCCTTTCTTTGACCGTATTGTTAATCGGAGTGTTATCGACTGCATTTTCAGTAAACGCCGACAATACCGTTATTCAGGATGACTCTCTCAGCTCACGCCCTGTGACAGGTATTTATTCCTTGGAAATAGGGCGAACTAATGTTCTTGCGACATATCTTTCCCCGCTGCACTATACAGGTGCTCATTACGGGGCTACCGGCGAATGGAGTAAAGCACTCCCGTTCAATCCGGAAAAAATGCTGATGCACTTTGACGGTGGCATAGAGTTTTGTTCGCTTCTGAATCCGGCCCACACGGCAAGGATGGTGGGTATGACCGGCGATTTCAGATGGGGCATGTCCTGGCGTACAAATATTCCCTGGAATATGATGCTCACTTTAGGAGGCACGGTCGGAATTGACGGAGGTGCTTATTATCTCATGCGAAACAGCAACAATCCTGTTCAGGCGATGGCATCTGCCGGACTGGGACTCAGGGCTTCTCTGGCTCGTCCCTTCAGACTGGGGAAATTATATTTCCTT
This sequence comes from Muribaculaceae bacterium, assembly GCA_029062985.1. Lineage (GTDB taxonomy): Bacteria > Bacteroidota > Bacteroidia > Bacteroidales > Muribaculaceae > Lepagella. Next base: position 1,396 of record JAIDPA010000006.1, on the reverse strand, counting down.
GTGAGAGATGTTGTCTCTCTGCCTTCTCTTTCAGTCTTTTTCTCTCCCCAATATGGAGAAACCTATTACGAAATTTATCTCGGCAATCATAAAGGACTTGCTCATGCGGGATGGTGGGGTAATAATTTCAGAATTGACAACAGATTATCCCTGACTATTGATTTCGGACGCACGGCACTCACTCTCGGCTACCGATTCAAAGCCGACACCCAATGGTCAGATCATCTCAACACCAAAATATTCACTCATTCATTTATGATTGGTGTGATTCCGGGTGGAATAGGTCTTAAACCCAAGGCTGATAAAGAAAAATTAAAATCAATTTATTCACTTTATTGATAATTTTTCCCGTGAAGACTAAAAACATATTCTCAATAATATCTCTCCTTCTTGTTTTGCCCCTACTCTCAGCGTGCCACGATTCTCCGGAATATCGCAATAACCTTGACGGCAATTTTGACGCCCTTTGGGAAATTGTCGATTCCCATTATTGTTTCTTTAGGGAAAAGGGTATCGACTGGAATGAAGTGGGACAACGCTATCGTGATAAGATCACTCCTGAGACTACTCCGACAGAGCTTTTCTTCATTTGCGCAGATATGCTGGAAGAATTAAAGGATGGTCACGTCAACCTCTCATCACGCTTCACCACGAGCTATTATCGTGAATGGTGGACCGATTATCCTCAGGATTTCTCGATGAGGACACTTGAAGAGAATTATCTTGATTTCAACTGGCTTTCCACAAGCGGCATAATTTACAAACAGCTCCCGGGAGAAGTGGCTTACTTATATTATCCCAATTTTTCCGCAACTGTCAGTGAGACTTCTCTTGATTATATCCTGGCTATACTCCACAACAGCCGTGGGCTCATAATTGACATCAGGGACAATGGGGGCGGTTTGCTCACAAACATTGATACGTTCATCGGCAGATTCATTGACAAGGAAATTTGCGGGGGATACATTTCTCATAAAACAGGTCCGGGACATGATGAGTTCTCCACACCCTACCCTATCACCTACAAACCGGCAAATTCAGGCAGGGTGAAATGGGATGGTCCTATTGTGCTCCTGACCAATCGCTCATGCTATTCTGCAGCCAACAGTTTCGCCTCAGTTATGAAAAGTCTGCCTAACGTAACGGTTGTAGGCTCAAGAACCGGCGGTGGGGGCGGACTCCCTTTCAGTTCAGAAGTGCCTATCGGCTGGGGAGTCAGGTTTTCCGCTTCTCCTGTTTTCAATGCCGATATGGAATGCATCGAATTTGGGATTGATCCCTCTCCTGGCTGCGAAGTGCATTCTCCTGCTGAAGAACTTGCAGAAGGGAAAGATGCCATTCTTGACTTTGCAATCGACATGCTTAAGGATCTTCCCCTACCGGAGGGTGAAAATAA
>JAIDPA010000059.1 GCA_029062985.1 Muribaculaceae bacterium | reverse complement strand
TTTTTGTTAGCACAATCGGACACTCGTAAGTTGCTGAGTGCCCGATTGTTATATGCTATAACTCCCAAACTCCGGAAGATAAATATTATAATCTATATATGCAAGAAAAAACGGGTGGCGCCATCTGCACCACCCGTGAAAGGATATAGATTGAAAATTCAATCTTCAGTATCAATAACAGGCACTGCCGCCAGTTTCTGATCATGGTCTTCTATAAAGGCAATAATCTGGTCTCGCTCGTTGCTTGGATCTACGTCCTGCTTGATTCTTCTCAAAGCATTAAACACAGACGTCCCCTCAAGATAAAGATGACGGTAGCATTTAGCGATATCTGTGATTATGTCGTCACTTTTCTTTCCTTTTTTAAGCACAAATGCATTCACTCCGAAATATCCTATAGGATTGTGTGCCATGACAGTAAAAGGAGGTACATGTCCGTTCACACGGCAGCCGCCCTTCACAAGAACCCATTCACCGACGTGACATTTCTCATGGACCAATGCATGAGATGAAAGAATGGATTTATCTCCAATCTTGACATCTCCCGCAATTTTCACGGAATTTCCCAAAACGACATAATTCCCTATAAAGGAATCATGGCCGATGTGAGTCTGTGCCATAATGAAAGAATTGTTGCCGATGACCGTCTTTCCACCTTTATGGATGCTGCGGTTGATGATCACTTGTTCCCGAATTTTGTTGTTATCGCCAATCACGACAAGAGAATCCTCACCTTTCCAGCGGAAATCCTGAGGGGTTGCCGAAATAATGGCGCCCTCAAATATTTCATTATTCTTTCCGATTCTGGAGCCGTTAAGAATACTTGCATGAGGATGGATATGACATCCTGAACTAATTTCAACATCAGCTTCGATATAAGCAAAAGCATCGACCACAACATCATCGGCAAGCCAAGCGTCGGGATGCACATAAGCGAGATTACTGATTTTTGCCATACTATTTAGGTTTTAAGGTTAATTATCTTCCGCCTCCCACAGCCTGATACAGGGAGATAAGGGCAGCTGCCCGTTCGTGCCAGTTGGCAATACATGCCAGCTGAGACTGAAGCAGGCTTGAACGCGCCGTCAGCACCTCGAGATAAGTGGTGGTCTGATTATACATGAAAAGTTCGTTGGTGTATTCAACCGACTTTTCAAGCTGGTCAACCTGAAGCTGGAGGTACTTATCTTTTTCAACGTTCTTTGTATAGCTGACGAGAGCATCGCTGACATCAGCACTTGCACTGAGAACAGTGTATTCAAACGTGTTCATCGCCTGTTGCTGCTGAGCTTTTGCCGCCTCCAAAGATGCAATATTCTGCCCGCGGGAGAAGATGGGAGCCGTCAGAGAGCCTGCAAGCTGCCAGAACCATTCTCCGGGATTCTTGATGAGCGATCCAATAAGATTGGTGAATCCACCCTGAGCAGAGATGACAAGACTCGGATAGAAAGCGGCACGCGCACTGTTAGTGGCGTAGTATGCCACTGCGAGAGAGCGTTCGGCTGCTCTGACATCAGGACGGGCTGCCAGATAAGAAACAGGCACTCCGTTGACCAGATTATCAGGCAGGGAGAAATCGCAATCTGAAGTGACATCCCATGTCTGGGGATAAGTATTCAGCAGGAGCGACATCGTGTTGTTCAGCTCATGAATTGACATTTCCAAAGTCGGAATTGAACTCATGATATTATAATAGTTGGCACGACTCTGAACAACGGCTGCCTCATTTGTGCGCCCTGCCTGCTTAAGAAGCTCCATGCTCTCGACCTGTTCTTTCCATATTTCAGAAGTGCGTTTTGTGAGGTCGAGCTGCTGATTCAGCATCACCAGAGAATAATACGCATTGGCTACTCCGCATACAATCTGTGAGCGGGTTGCCTGCTCGTAATCCTGAGCCATCTCTTCTGACACTTTCGCTCCTCTTTTCCTGTTGAGGATTTTTCCGAAAACGTCTATCTCCCATTGAGCCGCTAAAGGAAGCGTATAGCTCCAGTCGGCAGAAGTGCGGGGCATTTTATTACCGCCGAACTGTCCTGTCCCTGCATTCGGAGTGAAAGCCAGGGATGGGAAATAGCTGAGCTTCGCACCCTTTAATTGTGCATGAGCTATGTCAATGTTGAGTTTTGCATTCTTAAGATCCTTATTGTTGGCAAGAGCCAGACGAATCAAAGTCTGCAATTTAGGGTCAGTAAAGACCTGTTCCCAGCTGAGATAGGGGAGGGAAGTGGAATCTATCTGAGCTTCGGTTGCCTTTTTGAAATCAGCAGCTATCGAGCTTTGATCGGCAGGAAGTTCATATTTCTGATATATGTGGCAGCTGGAAAAGCAAACTGCCATAACTGCGCCCGCGGCGCATATTTTAATCTTTTTCATTCGAATTGATTTCTTAAGCGTTGACGGGTCATTCATGATTCGGCACATACTGGTCGAGCTCTGACGATATTCCTGAATTATCAGTATCTCTCCATTTTGGCGGTGAAAGTTTCTCCTGAAGCGACTGGAACGCAACGAAGAGAGCAGGGACAATAAGAACCTGAAGAATCATACCGATTAACATACCGCCGATCGCTCCTGTACCGAGAGCCTGATTACCGTTTCTGCCTGCACCGTGGGCGAACATCATCGGGAGCAAACCGATAATCATTGCGAGTGAGGTCATAAGAATCGGACGCAGACGAGCCTTGGCGCCGTGAATTGCGGAATTAAGGATACTCATACCTGTCTTTCTGCGGTCGAGCGCGAACTCAACAATAAGAATGGCATTCTTAGCGAGCAGACCGATAAGCATGATAAGAGCAATCTGGAGGTAGATGTTGTTTGCTATGTCCATAATCCATGCGAATATGAATGCGCCCATCAAGCCGAATGGAACAGAGAAAATTACTGACCAAGGGAGAATGTAGCTTTCATACTGGGCGGAAAGAATAAGATAGACAAACAATAGTACGAGTGCGAAGACATATCCTGTGCTGCCGCTGGAACCGCTTGCCTCTTCACGTGTCATACCTGAATATTCAAAACCGTAACCTACGGGAAGGGTTGCCTGAGCTATGGCATTGATAGATTCAATTGCCTGACCTGAGGAAACACCCGGAGCAGGAGTACCTGTCACAGAGATAGCTGTAAAC
>JAIDPA010000058.1 GCA_029062985.1 Muribaculaceae bacterium | reverse complement strand
CTATACAGGCACCTTCATAACTATCAAGTAGTGTGCCAAGTGTTCCGACAAGTTTCCCGCCTGTAAATTTAGCCACTGTGGAAATCAACTGTTTCAACTTTGTGGCATCAAACATAAGGTCAATATTCCTGCCGCTTTTCTGCACATAAGCTGTAAACTTTCCGAGTTTAAGAGCCTTGGCTACCATAATGTTGAATTCAAAAGTGCCCTTTTCCTTTCCTTGTGTTACAGTGCCGCTGAGTTTTATACCCTTGACAGTAAGTGTGAAGTTAGCATCCTTATCAATGACCAGAGGCATACCTGTCAAACCATACTGTTCATAATAAGGCTGGAGCTTGGTCTCAAGAGCTGCCGCGCCTGCTATGCCTCCGGCTTTCTGAAGGAAATTATCGCTTTTAAAAGTAACAGCCGGACCCGCAGACTGATATTCTCCGACAATATCATTCAGAGTAAGATCTGTGCGAGTAAAAATACCTTCCAACAGATTTCCTACTGTAGAAACTGTAGAATTTGATGATGAAGAATTGCCGCCAAGTCCACGCAGAATATCCGTGATGCTTTGAGCGTTGGCATTGAAACCCACAAAAATGAGTAGTGCCAAAAAGATAGTTTTGATTTTCATAATTATTATTATTTTATTTTTAGGCTTTAGATTTTAGGCGTTAGGCGCAAGGTGCGAGGCTCTCAGTGCTCTCAAGGCTCAATTAACTCGAGCCTAATGCCTAATGCCTCCAAATTAAAACGACCGGAGAAGCAACGACTCCTCCGGTCCGTCTTTATTCACATCAGGAAATCCAGCCGTTTATTCTGCTGTCTTCTTTGTCCTGGTAGTCTTTTTAGGTTTTTCTTCCTTCGGAGTTGCTGCTTTCTTTGTGGTCTTGGAGGCTGCCTTTTTCACTGTGGCAGACTTCTTTTCCACCTTTTCCTCAGCTGTTTTCTTTGCGGGAGCCTTCTTGGCTGTTGCCGTTGTCTTCTTGGCTGCGCCAGTCTTTTTGGCAGTAGTAGCAGGGGTTTTCTTTGCTGCCGCTTTCTTTGCAGCGGGCTTCTCCACCTTTACTTCTGCCTCTGCCTTAATCTCTGCCAGTTCGACAGCTGCCTCCGCATTCGCCTCTACCTTTACCTCAGTTGATTCTTTGACCTTTTTTTTTGGTTCAGGTTTAACGCGACGTAAAATCTGAGCGGTTCTCGCCGGAAGATACATCTTCAGCCATCCCTTTCCGGAAGGAGCATAGAGAGGATCGGGGGTAGTGAAATGATGCACGGAATCATCCACTAATCCATGACCACCGAAAACGGGAGAGTCGCTATCGACCACTACTTCATACTCACCGGCAGGAGCAAGGAAACCATAACCGTCAAAGCTCTGGACAGGATTCCAGTTGAATACAAACACAAGATCGCCACGCATAAATGCAAGCACCTGATCATCATCTTTCTCCCATAATTTCTCTACCGGGAGTGCCTGGAAATTATAAACTCCTGAAACGGTCTCAATCATTGCATTATCGAACGCATTGAGGAATTTATACTTCAGGTCTTCACGGTCGACGAGATCCCACTGACGGCGTGCATACTTATAGCTCCAGCCATTTCCTTCACGCGGGAAATCAATCCATTCGGGATGTCCGAATTCGTTACCCATGAAATTCAGATAGCCACCATTGATTGAAGCCAACGTAACGAGGCGAATCATCTTATGGAGAGCCATACCGCGCTCTACGGTGAAGTTGTCATCGTCGACCATCATGTGCCAGTACATTTCCTTATCTATGAGGCGGAAAATAATAGTCTTATCGCCCACCAATGCCTGGTCGTGGCTTTCACAATAGGAAATCGTCTTCTCATCAGCACGCCTGTTGGTCAGTTCCCAATATATGGAGGTCGGATGCCAGTCTTCATCCTTCTTCTCCTTAATCATCTTGATCCAATAGTCGGGGATGCCCATTGCCATACGATAGTCGAAACCGATGCCCCCGTCTTCAAATTTCACAGCAAGCCCCGGCATACCGCTCATTTCCTCAGCTATGGTGATAGCCTTCGGATTGACCTCGTGAATAAGAATATTGGCAAGGGTAAGATATGTCAGGGAGTTCGGATCCTGATTGCCGTCATAGTAATCGCCGTATGAACCGAATGCCTTTCCGAGTCCATGGTCATAATAAAGCATTGAGGTCACGCCGTCAAAGCGGAAACCATCAAACTTGAATTCTTCAAGCCAGTATTTACAGTTGGAGAGGAGGAAATGGAGCACCGTGTTCTTCCCATAGTCAAAAAGGAGGGAATCCCATGCGGGATGCTCACGCCTTCCGTCGCCATAGAAATAGAGATCGTAGCTGCCGTCAAGACGACCGAGACCCTCCACTTCATTCTTCACGGCATGAGAATGAACAATATCCATGATGACAGCGATGCCCAGCTTATGAGCTTCGTCAATCAGACGCTTAAGGTCATCGGGTGTGCCGAAACGTGAGGAAGGTGCATAGAAACTGCTCACGTGATAGCCGAATGAGCCATAGTAGGGATGTTCCTGAATTGCCATAATCTGAATGGCGTTATAGCCGTCAGCCGCAATTCGGGGAAGAGTTTTCTCACGAAATTCATCGTATGAACCCAATCCTTCCTTATCCTGCGCCATGCCGATATGGCATTCATATATAAGGAGAGGCTTGACATCGGGGGAGAATTTCTTTACTTTAAATTTATATGGTTTCTCAGGGTCATAGACCTCGGCAGAGAAAATTTTAGTGACGTCATCCTGCACCACACGTGTTGCATAGGCAGGAATCCTCTCGCCCTGTCCGCCGTTCCAGCATACAAACATCTTGTAGAGGTCGCCGTTATGAAGGGAATCTTCAGGAAGACGCAGCTCCCAGTTGCCGTTTCCTACGGGTTTAAGTTTGTAGGCATCCTGAGTTTTCCAGTCGGAGAATGTGCCTATGAGCCAAATGTCAGTTGCATTAGGAGCAAACTCACGGAAGACCCAGCCCCCATCCTCCAGACGATGCAGACCATAATATTTATAAGCGTTTGCAAAGTCTATAAGTGAGCCGTTAGTATTAGCAGTCAGTTCGTCAAGCTTTCTCAGCACATCCTGATGCCTGCCTTCAATGGCAGCAGCAAACGGGTCGAGCCAGGGATCATTACGAAGAATCGCCAGCTTCTTTTCCTTCTTCTTTTTTTCCATCTATAATTATCTAAATTTGAGCTTTTAGCCGTCAACTTTCAGCCTTGAGAGCAGTCTTAATCACACTTTCGGCGTTCAGACAACAGCCTAATATATATGTTTAAACGTTTTTTGATGCTTTTTGTTATCATTCACTTAATTTAAGTTGCGCAAAGCTCAACTTAAGCTTTAAAAGGTCAGGTAGTCCTTTAGTGACTGAAAACACTCGTATTTAGCTTGCGAAAGTTGCATCATTCGCCGGGGCTGTTTTATTTTTATGCCGTTTTTTCCGCTTCTTTTTCTTTTTATGTTTTTGCGGGGCAGAAAGGAAATTCATCAGCACTTCCTCCCTTTCATCCTTTGCAGATTCAATCGGCATCTCAGAGGATAGCTCATCTTCTATCCTGAAACAATAGCGAATAGAATTACGTATAGACTTCGCAGCCGGTCCCCCTTCCTTAAGAGTGGCAAGCACGCCTGTAATGTATTCATCCTTGTTGCCGTAGCCAAGCAGACGGGCTATGCCGCATTCTCCCAACATCGGCTTATGATTGAACACCTTCAATACAGCCGCATAATCCTTACTGTCGAGTATCTCCCTGAACCAGCCACGCAGCTCATCATATTGCTTACGGGGAGAAAGAAGATTTATCAGAGAACGCAGATGTGTCTCCATAGCAGTAATGCAGGGGAAGCGGGCATCTATCTTGCATTCCACTTCCCTCTTCACTCTATGTCGGACATGCTGAAGAGCCTGTTCGTCGAAACGGCGTCGAAATTCTTCTATGACTGCCTTCTTAACTTTCTCAAACACCAGATGAGGATTTTTACCTCTACGTAACGCCATAGCCTTGATGACTCCCTCCAGCAGGAATATATTCTCCACCTCGGCAACCTCAGGGACCATAATTGATTTTCTCCTAAGATAGCTGACTTCCTGCTCCGTGCGTCGGTCTCTGTCAACTATTCCCTTGCTTTCAAGATGATGCATGTTGCGCAAATCATTGAATGAGCGTGTTGTCTCAATCACCTTGTCGCACGAACCGAGAGGACGGACCGTGCAGTCCGGAAACACCAATGGATAAAGACGGGCATCAATGCTATGCCTCAGATCGCCTTCAATAAAGAGGACAGGTTTCCGTGTGCCGATAAGGTCAACGAAAAGTTCATCAGTAAGATGTCCCGGGGGTAGCACTTCGTAATCCCATGCACGGGCATCGACGTCATAGCTTTTCACCCATATACAGGCATTGCTTGTACGACTGCTGACAAACTCCACATCCACCGAATTATAGACGAACGTACAGTCAGGACGCAACTCTTCAATCGCATTCCAGAGATTAGGAAGCAAAGAAGGATGGATGAATAAAGAGGGGGAATCAACGAAAATCACGGCTCCATGCGCGGCATATAAAACGGCTGCTGCATAATAAAGGACAGTCTGTTCGCTTCGGCTGAGCTTTTCCAGAGATATAAGGTCAGAACCGGCAGTCGTGGAGAACATCAGTGACCCCGGAGTGCGCACTATCCTGTTTCCGGGGAATACCTTCTCCCATAGCTCCACGATTCGGTCAAGCCGCGTCGGCTTAAGCTCCACTTTCCTTCCTGCCGATTTTTCCTGTTTCACGGAAAGCAGATATTCAAATTCATCGACAAACAGCATGTATGCTAACTTATCAAGCTCGCTGACCGCATCCGTACGCATATAGGGCTGATTTCTGGCAGCTTCCGCAAACAGGACGTCAATGCTGCCCGGGCGTGTCGATTCCTCCCTTTCAGGAAAAGGCGCTGAAATTGCCGATATGCAATACGCCCTGTCGCCGTTTATATTGGTCAGTTCCTCCATAAAACGCGACTTGCCGGCTGCGCTGCCGCCAATAATGGTGATTTGCCGGACATCGGGCAGCGATGGCTGCTCACGCGATAAAGTCAATGCAGGGAGTTTGAGTTTTTTCATGTGCGGGTTTTATTTCCGACTCCAAATGTAGGAATTTTTAAGCAAAAAAGCAATACGTATGAATCAGTTTTTTGTGTACAATGAAAAATAATTGTAAATTTGCAAAAAATGGGGTGTTCAGGATGCCTGAAAATTCCCTTAAAAGCAATCTGTCTCAACTTCCGCAAATGAAAGTCGAGAGCTTAAGTTGAGCTTGCGCATCTTAAGTTGAATAAATT
>JAIDPA010000057.1 GCA_029062985.1 Muribaculaceae bacterium | reverse complement strand
AACTTAAAACTAAATCAGGACATCAATTATAAACTTGCACATACCGTGAGGAATCATTTTCTGACTCTGACTGTTCTTGAGTAAGTTCCGACAGCCGGAGCGTCTGAAGGAAGCTGAGAAGCATCGCTGACCACTACCAGAGGAAGGTTGAGGGACATTCCTGTGAGGGATTCATCGGAGCGGCGGAGAGTTGTAGCCACTGAGATGTGATGCTTGCCTACCTGGGAATCACTGACTGTGAAGTTCGGAGCTGCGCCTCTGTTCTTGGAAGCTATTACGTTTCCGTCGAGGAAGTAAAGGACGCTGTGGAGAGTAGCAGCCTGAGCGCTTACAGTCTTAGTGTAGATTCCGTTAATCTCAATTGTGGAACCGGCAACCGCGTAGAAAGTATCATTTAGCAAAGTGACACCGGAAACCTCAACTGTGTTGTCAACTGTCAGGACTGTATCGGGCTCGAGAGAGTCTGCATCGCTTGAGCAGGAGACGAACATCATAAACGGAAGAGAGAGAATGAGAGAGAATATAAACTTTTTCATAACGACTAATTTCTAAAAGATTAATAAAAAGGATTAAATAAAAGTGAATCAGGAGATTCGGATTAGAAAATCATTCAGGAAAAGGAAAGTATCAAAAACGACTTATTGCACAAAATATATATTCTTCAAAAAAGATTCCTAATAAACAATCACCAGGATTAGGAGGGTGATTTGAGCGACTTTCGCCTCCTCTGAGGCTCCCTTCGCTGGGGTTCACTTGTATAACGGAAATACAATAATTTGGTTTGATTGGTGGAGATATGAAAGTATAATTTTTTTAGCAGAAGGAATAAGGAAGGCGCATTTTAACGGTCGAGTACCGCTTAAAATGCGCTTTCGGCTTAAAAATGTTAGAAGTAACTTTAACAATTGTTAATGGGAATTGAGGCTCGAGGCTAAAGGCATTAGGCATTAGGCCCAAGGCTCAAGGCACCCCGGGGAGGGAAGTTGTCCCAACTTCCCCTGCGTCGGCAAAACCAAAGCAATAAGGTATCATAATTTTCAATTTGAATGTCACGAAGCTGTTCCCGTGAGGGGCTCTGTCCCCTCTCTGCAATGAAGAGATTTCTTCCCGCCGCTGTCAGAAACTTTTCCAAACCTTTCTCCACGGTGTTTTATCCACTGAATCCCGCCTCTTACACATTACTCCTAAATAAATTTTATATTTCTAAAGATATTCCCTAATTTTGCATTATGAATCTCCGGAATCTAACATATCTTTATCTCCTGTTATTATTTACTATAGCTGCTACATTTCCATCACATTCCCAATTAAGGAGTACGATTGGTGTGGATGTGCGTCCATCTTATCCCTTCTCTTCATTCCATGATGACGTGATGAAGGCATCCCTGCAGATCGATGATACAAAAAAATCCCGTTTTGCCACTTCCATCCATCTCAAATATTCCTTTACATTCTCACCTGATTCTAAGGAGGGCAGATTCTTTCCGGGTGTCTGGCAGGGAATAGGTGCAGCTGTCAACTTTTTTGGGAATCCTCAGGGTGTGGGCACTCCACTATCCTTTTATCTGTTTCAGGGTGCCCCTGTGTGGAAAATAAATAATAGGTTATCTTTATATTATGAATGGAATTTCGGTATATCTGCCGGCTGGAAACCATGTGACGGTGAAATTGCTTATTCCAATCTTATTGTTGGTTCAAGGGTAAATGCGTATATCAACGCGGGAACCGGATTGCTTTGGAAACTTAACGACAATTACTCTCTGACAGCCGGTATTGATCTTACCCACTTTTCAAACGGAAACACTTCTTATCCCAATCCGGGAGTCAACATGGCTGGCGTCAGAATCGGACTGACTCATTCTTTCGGCAAACCGATCTCTAAAGAGATATACCACGCGCCTGACTCCTCAGAGAATAAACGTAAGTTTGGATTCGACGTAATGGGATATGGGGCATGGCGAAAGAGAGTATATCGGGGAGGAGAAGACCCTATTCTTCTAAGAGGACATTTTGCCGTTGCGGGTATTAATCTTGCTCCGATGTGGGAAATCGACAGAATTTTCCGCACAGGTCCCTCGCTTGATATTCAATGGGATCAGAGCACTAATCTCAGACACAACTACGCGCATGGCTCAACATCTGATGATATTTATTTCTATCGCCCGAAATTCATGAGTCAGCTATGTTTCGGACTTTCCGGACGTGCAGAACTTGTGATGCCTATTTTTTCTGTAAATGTCGGCATAGGATATTATCTTATCGGACCCGAAGAAACACGCGCCTCATATCAGCTGGCTAATCTGAAAATCAGAATGACAAGAGGATTATTTCTGAATATCGGTTATCAGCTCCTCAACTTCCAGAAACAAAATAATCTGATGTTAGGTCTTGGATATTCCTTCCGATAAATCTTCTTTTTCTGATGCAATCTTAGATAGGCACTACTCATCAGCTATCCTCAAAAGCCTTGACTACAAATATACTTTTTAGGTTTATATATTCGTTTTATATTTATTAATTTGGTTTATCCTTTTAATCCGGGATTTAAAAATTTGAAAGAGATTGTGGAAAAGAATACTCTTGAGTTTATAACATATTGTATTAGTAAACTGGCACAAAAACTTAAGTTGAGCCAGCGCGATGTTTACAACCGTTTGAAAAGTTCCGGTATTCTTGATGAATATATTATACCCTCATATGACGTACTGCATACTTTCAGTTCCCGTTATTTGATGGAAGATCTTACTGATTATATGAAAGAAAAAGGAGTACTGCCACAATGAAATTATATCATTCTTCAAATATCTCAGTAAAAATTCCTGATACAGCTCATTCGCGAGACTTCCTGGACTTTGGGAAAGGCTTTTATCTTACATCTTTACAAGAACAGGCAGTTAAATATGCTCAGCGATTCCTACGTCGTAAGCAGGATGCATGGCTGAATATGTATGAATTTATTTATAATCCCTTGGATTGGAAAGCTCTCGAATTTAATGAATATGACAAAGCATGGCTTGATTTCGTTTCTAAATGTAGAGCGGGAGAAGATGATTCTGAGTATGACATTATTATAGGAGGAATAGCAAATGACAAGGTAATTCAGACACTGGATCGCTATTGGGTTGGCGAACTATCTGAAAATGACACTCTTGGACTATTGAAATACGAAAAACCTAATAATCAATACTGCATACGTTCACAGAAAATGCTTAATGAATGTCTAAAACACATTGAAAGCAAACAATTATGAATGAAGAAAGCAAGATAGCATTAAGAGCAACTAAAGTCGCTAATATAATCATTAGTCTTCATGAACTTTATAATGTTTCGATACAAGAAGCCACAGACATTTACTACAAATCAGTCACTTCAGATTTGGTGGAAGAAGGAGTGGCAGATTTACAATGTCGAAGCAATAAATATCTCGCAACGTTGATATGGGAAGAATTTCAAGAAAAGAATAACACAAAATAATATCATTTTAACTGATTATATCTTACTCAGCTACCCCTGCTTTTTCGCAAGCGAAAAAGCAGGAGTAGCTATCTTGATTTTCTCATTTACAGTAAATTTTACTGTTCAAACAAGAATTTTTTTGTTGTCTTGTAAGGATATTCAAATATGACCTGCACCTTACATCCCAATAGATTCATCATATCAGTAAACTCCTGACCCACCAATTCTCTGAAATCAGAGTTTGACATTCCGTTTAGTTCCTTTTTTGCCTGGTCAAGAGAAATACCCATCAAAGAGGGGTCAATCTTGAATGTCATATTCATTGTCGCGCTGGCAGAATTGAATCGTATGGCGGTCCATGTCATACCCTTCTCCACTGCCATAGGAAGTTGTTTGGTCAGTTCAGCAGCTACAGCTTCCAACTGCTGATTTGACAGTTTTTGTGCCGAAACCTCTGATGACATCAACACAGTTGCGATAGTCATTACAATGACTGCAAAGATAGTTTTCAATGTTTTCATATTCCTGGTATTTATATATCACTATTTACACTAAATTCCTCCCGTATCCTTAGTAGACTTATTGATCAGATCAAGGTTTCCCTGCATTCTTCTCAACACATTCAACGAGTTTAGCCCCTCTTAAAGATTTTTCAATGATAGTTCCGTCGGGTCCAAACAGAATTATCATCGGAATAGAATCCATTCCGTAAAGTTCCATTGCCTCTCTGCCATTCGACATTTCTGACCTTCAAATCCGGGCAAATCACTTTCGACGACATAATCTATTGAAGCTGCATACACAGTACAAGCCCAGAAAAGGAGAATAATTAAAACAGATTGTCTCATGATTAATATTTATTACATTATTGTTATCTCGAGTTGACGATTAAGGGGTCATTACTGCAAAATTAGTTATTTTTCAGTAATAAAAAAATTAATGAATAAAAAAAGAAGAGCACTCTATCAATTTTGACAAAACACTATTCTCCTGACAGAAGATACTTTACATTTCAACTAAATGACAACTGGCAGGACCTCAAGCTATATTTTCATTTCGGCAGATTATCCAGTGGGGTCAATTTTGCGGAAGTTTATTTTTTAATTAACTTTGCAAAACAAACAGAACGAAGTAAGTATGGCACGTAACTCGATAAGTAATACAGCTCAACGTAATGTCTCTCTGATGTTCGCTATTGCATTTTCATGCGGTCTCGTATATTGCATTTACGCAACAATATGCAAAGGGAGTCCATGGATAACTATTTGTCCTGTCGTAATTACAATTTCCATTTTCATAAAATCCTATTTGTATTATCGTAAAGAAGCGAAAAAAGACCAATAACATTCTCCTGTAA
>JAIDPA010000056.1 GCA_029062985.1 Muribaculaceae bacterium | reverse complement strand
ATTAGTAGGTAATAAAATCTAAATATATGGTTTATGTTAAAATTTTTAACTAAATTCGTTCAGTCTGACTGAATGAATTTAGCTAAATTCGTTCAATGCGACTGAATGAATTTAGCTAAATTCATTCAATAAGGTTATTTTTTATGAGAAATCTATGGACATTCCGAGAAAATTACTTAAATTCGTAAGCCAAAAAAATTTTTTCATGAAGCCAATCAAGAGAATACTCCAAAAGGAAATAGAAAAAAGAATGAAACCTCAGAAAGTGATGCTTATTTATGGCGCACGTAGAGTAGGTAAGACTGTTTTACTTAAGGAACTGATTAAACAACAACCGGGAAAGGTGCTTCTCCTTAACGGAGAAAGCTCCGATACGCTCAACCTTTTGCGGGAAAAGAATATTACTAATTACCGACAATTATTTTCAGGAGTGGATGTGCTTGCAATTGATGAGGCTCAGCATATTCCTGAAATAGGATCTATTTTAAAATTGATAGTAGATGAAGTTGAAGGAATTAAGGTTATAGCAAGCGGGTCATCCACTTTTGATTTGCAGAATAAGGCGGGAGAACCTTTAGTAGGACGTTCCTCACAATTTATGCTTACCCCTCTTTCAATTGAGGAAGTATCCAAGAATGAAACAGGTTATGAAACCATCATAAAGAATGAGGAGAGAGTTTTGTATGGTCTTTATCCTGAATTGATTGGAATAGAGAATAATCAAGAAAAAATAGAATACCTGAAAGATATTGTGGATGCTTATTTGTTAAGAGATATTTTAATGTATGACGGATTGAAGCACTCTCAGAAGTTGTTTGACTTGTTGCGCTTGTTGGCTTGGCAGGTGGGTAGCGAAGTTTCATTAGATGAATTAAGTCGAAGTTTATCTTTAAGCCGTAATACTGTGGAGAGGTATCTCGATTTACTCCAGAAAGTATTCGTTGTTTTTAGAATAGGGGGGTATTCCAAAAATCTACGTAAGGAGGTATCAAAAAGTAGTAAATGGTATTTTCAAGACACCGGTATTAGAAATGCGATATTACGTGATTTCCGACCTTTTCAACTAAGATCAGAAGCTGAAAAAGGAATGTTGTGGGAAAATTTTATCGTTAGTGAGCGTATTAAAAGAGCACTGAATCACAGATTACCAATAGATCACTACTTTTGGCGCACTTATGATCAACAGGAGATTGATCTTATTGAAGTAGAGGGAGAGAAATTATCAGCTTTTGAGATAAAAGCGGGAAAAAATAATCCAAAACCACCAAAGGCATTTAGCGAAACTTATCCGGACGCTTCTTTTTCCGTAATCAATAAAGATACATTTCTTCAATATCTTTTATAATATTTTCCGGACTTCCTCAAATTTTGTAAGCCAAATTTGAGTTGCTTTTATGGATATTAATCAGTATTGCAACCAACAATCCTGAATTCACAATAATTTTGCACTAAATTATTGTGAAAATTATAGCAACGTTGCAATTTTTGAGAAATCCCTTTTTTTCGTTATAATTTTGCACAACATAACAAGGGGGTAGTCTGAAAAGTACTCCTTTGTCAGTACGGAAATATTATTATAGTAAGAAAAATTTTCAGTAGGATTATTTACCTTTTACACAGATATGGTATTATTCACTGAAAGGACATCGTCCGCTTGATGACATATTGAAGTCATCCTCTTCATACATTTTTAGTTTAGAGATGCTGATTACTGAGTGATCAGATCCGCTAAATTTCAATGATTACATAGCTGACAGCCATTGCTATGTCCCAACAGAAGCCATGCAGCTAAAGAGAACATTGACATTGTAGCGGAATCTCGGAGAACAGGCTCCGGGATAATCAGAAAAAACTCGACTGTGCTTAATCAGACCGGCTATTTATATGCCTCAGAGTGTGGTCGATAATTATTAACTCTAAAACTTTTAAATGTATGAAAACAAATTCAAAATTCACAACAACAAATTCAATTGAGTCTGTAATCAACTCAATCCATCGCATTCTCACCTCCACTCTTGATGAAGCTTACATCGCAGTGAAAGACCGTAAAATGAAGGGTGCGAGCTGCAAAGGGATGATAAGTGTCTTCAGGCGCAGTGATCTTCAGGAAGGAGATGGTAAGAAAGCGACTCCTATAATAAAATATGCGTTCTACGACAGCACCTACAATCCGGGTTGTCTTGGGTCGATAGCAATTTACGGTGAAAATCTTGCATCCTTATGTTCGATGATAAAGAAAAGCCGTTCGCTCTTCGGGCACCGTGTGATAGAAGTCAGCATGGAGCAGGGACGTCGTCCATTCATCGACGTTAAATTCGCAGCGTAAACCTTAGAAAATAAATTTAAGAGAGGAAAATCAGCTGATTTTCCTCTCTTAAATTTATTTACAGCTGCAGTATTTCCATCGGATTAAACAGTTGCAATACTAATATTTCAACAATGTTGCATTTTGCCGCTTCCAATTTATAAGGAAATTAATTTTGCAGCATCGATACCAAACCGGCTTATCCTATTTAAGTTTGGCAAAACATAAATTATTCTGTAATTTTGCAATCAAATTCTACAGATTAGTTGCGGAGATTTTGATTAATCGGTTAGAGGATTTAGATTATTAAAATTATATTTTTATGGAAAAGAAGGTTTACAGATATAGCTATCTTGGGAATTTTGTGGTGAATGTGGTGTTGGTGGGGGCATTATTGCTTATTCTTTGGTTTGATTCCGGAGAAACTGTATGGAAAAACCGTATGGAGAGTATGACAATCTGTATGGGAGTGTGGATGCTTCTTTCCCTCTGGGGGAAGGCTTATCGCGTGGATGAAAACTATAAAGGTAAGACGGCGCTTGACAGGCGCACAACAATGCTGTTTACGTTTGCATTGTTATTGGTGGAAAGCATGACTCTCTACTGCTCGATGGAAAATAAATTGGAATTTCTTCTTCCTTCTACAGTTTGCTTGCTGATATGGCTTGTTGCGGTCGGACTCTCCCTGATGAGTTTCGGAAAACTTAAAACTGTAGGTTTTAGGCAGTAGGTTTACCGGGGAGGGAAGTTGTCCCCAACTTCCCCATGTGGCAGAAGGTAATTTAAATTTTTTTACCCCTGAGCAAACCATTTCCAACATTCGCGTGTTATAATATCAGAAAATCGTTTCATGATGTTAGGTTAGTTATTGAAAAATTAGATTACGGTCGATGTGAATCGGCCGTTTTTCTTTTTATTTATATTATCATTATTCCTCAGAAAAAGTAAGCGTTAAAGGGGAAATAGATTTATTTTTGCAAGTATTTTTAAAATTTATTTACAAATTGTTGCATGTTTGAAAAAATTGTTGTTACTTTGCAACATATTTCCCGCAAGGAGAGGCATTCTCTCTGTCGAATGATACAGAGTATGGCTATTTGATCCTGCGGATGCTTTTCAGGTAAAAAATCAATAACAACTAAAAAAAATACTAAGAATCGCTTATGAAAGCAACCGAAGTAATGGCGGACCTCCGCCGTAGGTTCCCTAACGAGCCCGAATATCTTCAGGCAGTAGAGGAAGTGGTAACATCTATCGAGGATGTATATAATGAATACCCCGCGTTTGAGGCTGAAAACCTCATTGAGCGTCTCTGCATTCCTGATCGTATTTTCTCTTTCCGCGTAAGCTGGGTAGATGACAAGGGAAAGGTTCACAATAATATGGGCTACCGTATCCAGCACAACAATGCTATCGGTCCTTACAAGGGAGGTATCCGTTTCCACGCTTCTGTAAATCAGTCAATCCTTAAGTTCCTTGCTTTCGAGCAGACATTCAAGAATTCACTCACCACACTCGCAATGGGTGGTGGTAAGGGTGGTTCCGACTTCTCCCCCCGCGGTAAGAGCGACATGGAAATCATGCGTTTCTGCCAGGCATTCATTGCAGAACTCTGGCGTCAGATCGGTCCTGACACTGACGTTCCTGCAGGCGATATAGGTGTAGGCGGTCGTGAAGTGGGCTACATGTATGGCTACTACAAGAAGATGGCTCGTGAATTTACAGGCACATTCACCGGTAAGGGTCTTGATTTCGGCGGTTCTCTTATCCGTCCCGAGGCTACAGGTTATGGCAACTGCTATTTCCTTCTCAACATGCTTGAGACTCGCGGCATCGACATCAAAGGTAAGAAAGTGGCAGTTTCAGGTTCAGGCAATGTTGCTACATACACAACCCGTAAACTCACTGAACTTGGTGCGAAGGTTGTCAGCATGAGCGATAGCGGCGGTTCAATCATCAAGCCGGAAGGCTTCAGCGAGGAGCAGCTCGAATATATCTTCGAACTCAAGAACTACTATCGCGGACGTATCAGCGAAGTGGCAGAAAAATATCCTGATGTACAGTATGTGCCGGGCGAACGTCCCTGGAAGCTTGTGAAGTGTGACATCGCAATGCCTTCTGCAACTCAGAATGAAATCGACGGTGATGACGCTCAGGCTCTTCTCGACAATGGCGTTATTGCAGTGAGCGAGGGTGCCAACATGCCTTCTACTCCCGAGGCTATCAAGAAATTCATCGATGCCAAGATTCTTTATGCTCCCGGCAAGGCAGCTAACGCAGGAGGTGTGGCTGTTTCAGGTCTTGAGATGGCTCAGAACTCTCAGAAACTCTCTTGGAGCGCTGAAGAGGTTGACGAGAAGCTCAAGAGCATCATGAAGAATATCCATGAGCAGTGTGTGAAATACGGCAAAGAGGAAGGCTCTGACTTCATCAACTATGTGAAGGGCGCCAACGTAGCCGGCTTTATCAAGGTGGCTCGTGCGATGATGGCACAGGGTGTGCTCTAATTATAAATTACATTTCAATTACTCTAACCCAAAACCAATCCATGTCTGCCGTGAGGCAGAAAAAACACAATAAAAACACGAACGGGTAGGTGCCTAAGACACCTACCCGTTTTTCCATTGTACTGATTACTATTATAAAATCGAATTGCGGCTAAAAGTGGATGATTTTACCCACTTTTAGCCGCAATTCGATTTGCAGATCCTTCTTACTTGCCGTTTTTAGAAGATGTTTCCTCTCAGCTCCGGATTTTTCCGGTTGTGTCGGTGGTTCTTTCTATTCTTCTGTTTTTGAGAGTATGCGGTCGGTTTCCCGTAGGAGAATAGTTCTGCATCTCCGGTTATGATTATATATGGCGGGGCATCTTTACGCATTTCACTGCTTCGGCAGCATCATCTATAACTATCCAGGCGATAAGAAGAGAAAATCTAATGAGCATAATGAATTGTTTATGATGTATATGCGTCTGCAAAGATAATAAAATTAAACCATTACCATCGATAAAACTTAATAAGATTACTGAAGATTGGATAAATCAATTTTGTAAATACCGTTTTCAATTTTTGACTGTTTTATAAACATTGTCATATAAATAGGCATATAAATAATTTTTCCCTTTTTCCGGATATTACCATTGCTCAGAACATAAGCAATCTCAATTTCAAATTCCTTACATTCCAGAAGATTATTAAGAGCATTGTGCCGTTCATAATCCTTACCTGACTTCACCTCTATAGGTAAAGGTTTTGTGGAAGAAATCACGAAATCCACTTCTCCCATACGTTTGCTATTATAGTAGTAGGGATTATAACCATGACATAATAATTCCTGAGCCACTACGTTCTCGTAAACAGCTCCATAATTAATATCAATTTCCCCCGAGAGAAGTTTCAGTTGAATCCCGTTAGCATACTGAACTGTCAAAAGTCCTACATCATTAGAAAATAATTTGAACAGATTACGTGTTTCTGCCAGTTTTAAAGGCATTTTGGGTTCTTCAAGATTATATACGGGTATTGCCACACCGGCATTCTTCAGCCATAAAAAGTCATTCTGATATCTCTCGAATTTTGCATGCTGATTCAGACTCTTGAGAATAAAACGTTTATTTTTGGCATCCAATTCAGAGGGTATCAAATCAAATATCTCTTTTATTTTCAATTTATCTTTTTCTGCATATTTTGAGATATCTTTTCTATACAGGGTTACGATGTCTTGTTGCACCTCACTGACCAATCTTATATCATTTGTATTGATATATTCAGCTACTGCTGCCGGCATACCTCCGACAACTGTATATAGCCTATAAAGAGAGAGCAGTTTATCATGTATAGTATAATCTACCGGTCTTATTTCTTTCCAACATCCCTTCAGATGATCCAGTATTCTATCGCTTACACCCAAATTGATTATAAATTCCTCGAAATCCAAAGGATAAACTTCCTTAATTGACATATATCCAACAGGTATAGAGCGGACATCCTTTATTTCCACACCAAGCAGAGACCCACTTAAGGCATAATGATATTTTCCATCATCGACAAGAAATTTTATAGCAGTGATTATATCCTCACATTCTTGCACCTCATCAAAAAATATGAGAGTATTATTCTTAATCAGAGGTTGGTTGGTAAAGGCAGAAATCCTTAGCAGAATTTCTTCGGCAGAATTAACATTTTTAAAAATATTGATAGCTGCAGGACTTTCAAGAAAATTTATCTCTATGAAAGAAGTAAATTTTTGTCCAAGTTGCCGTATGGCAAAGGTTTTTCCTGTTTGTCTTGCGCCCGTAAGAAGCAAAGCGGAGTTCCTGACTTTGAAGAAATCATCTAAATATCCTGTAAGATAACGAAATAGTGCCATATAAGTTCTTATTTGGCAGCAAAATTAATTATGTTCTGCCGTTTTTCCAAGCTATTTTGAGAGTTTTTTGCCGTTTTTCCAAGGTATTTTTAGCGATTTTTGCCGTTTTTCCAATTTTTTGCGAATTTTCAAGGTAAGAAAGTGGGAAAGGAACTGGATTTCTAAGATGAAGTCAAATAAAAAATCGTGCAAATTGAAAATCTGATTTTCAATTTGCACGGTTTTTAAGGTTTTTCAGTTGTCGGTGATTAGGCTGACAACAATATTTTTTACTGAGCGTTTGCCTGAGCTTCAGCTTCCTGAATCATCTTCTGGTTGGCGTAGATGGTGATTTCCACACGACGGTTAAGGGCACGCCCTTCCGGTGTGTCGTTGGATGCAATATAATCTGCCATCGGAATGCCTCGCGCTACCAATCGGGTAGGGGGCACACCGTCCTCAATCAGATAATTGCGCACTGAATTCGCACGCTGCTCTGAAAGAGTCGTGTTGACAGCCATCGAGCCGGTGTTGTCTGTATAGCCGGTTATGAGAACGTCGGTGTTAGGATTGCTGAGAAGGCTGACCGCAAATTTATTGAGGTCTACTTTTGCCTGAGTATTGAGATTATATTTTCCTGTCGGGAAAAGAATGCCTCCGTCAAATGTAACCTTTATTGCACGCAGACCATTGGAGTCAGTAGTCTGTTCTACCTTTGCCTGCTGAGCAAGCTGCTCCTCAAGTTCCTTCTGCTGTTTATCCATCTTCTGACCGATCAAAGCACCTGCTCCGGCACCAACTGCCGCGCCTATAGCAGCACCGATTCCGGCACCCTTACCACCACCGATTAACGCACCGATTCCGGCGCCAAGGGCACCGCCGCCACCTGTTCCGATAAGAGTCCCCTTACCTGTATTTGTCATCGAACTACAACCTGAAGCACCCACAAGCATTGTGACTGTCAGCATTGCTACTGTGATTTTCTTTAGAATTTTCATAATATCACCTTTTTATAATTTAATGTCATTTATTTTAATCTCGCTGACTCTGCTCGAGTCATCTTTAACGCCGGGATATTAAACCCGGTTTTACTTATAACCCCCATTACATTTGTTTTGTTTATGCGTATATTCCAAAAAATCGGGAATACTCCCGACCTCCCGTCGGGGATATTCCCTTATCCCATATTTAAGTATGTTATGATAAAATATACGCTTAAGGAGCCTGTGTCGGCACAGGATTCTTTTTTCTGGAAGTTTTGGATGTCTTATTTTTTGTCGAGCTGCTCCTCGAATAACTCGAGCTGCTGCTTGAGCTTCTTGACA
Source organism: Muribaculaceae bacterium (assembly GCA_029062985.1). Classification (GTDB taxonomy): domain Bacteria; phylum Bacteroidota; class Bacteroidia; order Bacteroidales; family Muribaculaceae; genus Lepagella. Next base: position 12,340 of record JAIDPA010000056.1, on the reverse strand, counting down.
CTTTCTTCTGACTTTTGGGAGTATCCGGAGTATCAATCTTGATTTTTCCTTGACTCCCTAAGTCTCTGTTCATATTACGTATGTATCCCGATAAAGAAACAACGCCCTGAGAATAGACGCTGGCATTGACTGTCTCTGCATCCATTCCTTTAATATTTATCTTTGCCAGACTGCTGCAGTCAAGATCGAAGGTAGAGGCATCCGTGTTGTTGACCTGCACTTTGGATACGCTGGAGCAATCGACGTCAAGGACATGTCCGCTGAAATTACGGATATTGACCGAAGAACTGCTTGAAGAATCGATCTTAAGAGTCGGCACCAGAACTTCATCTATGTTTACGGAAGAGGCGCTGGACGTATCAATCGAAATTTCGGAGGTCTCTATACGGTCAATATCAACCGAAGCGCTGCTTGACAAATCAATGTTCAATGATGTAGAGCGCACTGTCGGTATAGTAACTTTCGATGAGCTGCTCAGATCAATATTAAGATTTCCTTTGACATTCAATGTCCCCTTGCACACAAAAGAAGCTGCGTTGGAGAGATCTATACTGTTAAGGACAGGAGCTTGTATGGTGACAATGGTCGGACCGTTGATGCTGTGGTTTTTTGGTCGACGTTTGGAATAATATATCTTCAGAACTTTATCATCTGTTTCAACTCTAAGATAAGGAGAAGCAGACTCCGTTGTTGTAATCTGCGCCACTCCGGTTGCCTTTCCCTGGATAAAGATCACCTTTATGGCGGTTGACGCTTCAATCTTATTAAAATTACCTATTTTGACGCTTTTTTTCACTGTGGAGCGTGAACCGGAGCTCTCAAAATAGGAGAAAGCAGGAGCCGCAAAGACACTATTCGCGCAGCTGCCAATTAAACCTATCAATAAAGCAATTATAATTCTTTTCATGATCTATTATGATTTTAATTTATGGCACATTGACGGGAGAACCCTCATTTTTCCTTTCCTTCTTATTATTCTTTTTCTCTTTCTTCTTTGAAGAGGAACCGGTATCAATTATAATGACCTGGTTTTCTCCACCTTTCCATGAAGAATCAGGAGAGGAAGGATTCAGAGAAGAAGAGGTTTTTGTTTGTTTAGGAGATTCCGACTCAAAAAGTTGAGGATCAAAAGTCTTATTGGAGTCTTCAATCAGTCCGCTGTAAGTGACCTTTCCATTATCAGTCATTGAGATGCTCTTTTTTCTGCATCTGCCGGTAAGCTTAATCTGAGAGACATTATAAGCTCTGGCTGTTACTTTGTCGGCATCTATTTTTTTGAGGGTTATGTTGCTATTATTATATGTAGTTGGATTTATATCTACCCCCTTGATATCATTGATATTGGCAGAGGCATTGTTATATAGCTGAATAGATATTTTAGTAGCTGTAATGTTATTTATATTCATAGTGGAATTAGACATTCCAACTAAAGTTATATCTTTACCCCACAAGCCGTTTTCAACTTCTAATGATCCACTTGCCATTGTTATGGAGTTGATATTCTCAGAATAAATACGGACAACAAGATTTTTCTTTATTTTCTCGTAAAAAGTCAACTTTCCATCTGTCCAATCAGTCATGATTGGGAAATTTTTTGTCCCTTTATCCTCAACTTCAATATATCCCGGATATTTTCCATAAACCAATATCAATGTTACCTCAGCATAAACACTGAGAGAAGAAAATTCAGGGATTTCCCTTTTTAGAAACTTGATTGATTCCTGGGCTTGAGCAGGCGACGACATAGGAGCTTCCTCGGGCGCAGAGGCAGCGAAAGCGGCTATCGTGCCGGCACCGGTAGTCAGAGAGATTGCAACCGTGGCAATGACTTGGAGGAATGTCTTATTAAGAAATCTGAAGATATGCATTTCAAATATGATGTTTATAGTTTATAAATAAATGAGGCAAATTTATGTTGTTGCCTGTAGAGAGAATCGTTTTTAGGATGTCTCCTGTAAGAAAGACACACATCCATCCTGTTTGTTACACTATCTATGAAATTTTTTGAGGCTCGAAGTTCAAGGCTCAAGGTGAATTTGATTAATCCTGATTACTCCTTATAAATCTTGATTAATCCTGAGATTATTTAATGGCCCGCGCCTACCGCCTCCCGCCTAATGCCTAAAGCCTAATGCCTAAAGCCTATAAAATGAAGGATGGGCAAATAAAAGAAATATTTGCCCATCCTCGGTGACATAAAAGTATTTTTTCTGCTTATTTCAGTTTAGCCTTGATAGCTTCAGTCTCTTTCTCATAGCCGGGTTTCTCAAGGAGGGCAAACATATTTTTCTTGTAAGCCTCCACACCGGGCTGGTTGAATGGATTGACACCGAGCATATATCCGCTGATGCCGCAAGCCTTCTCAAAGAAATAGATGAGCTGACCGAGAGTGTGTTCATCAAGCTTGTTGAGTTCAATCTTGATATTGGGCACACCGCCGTCGACGTGAGCAATCTTTGTGCCGAGTTCAGCCATCTTGTTGACCTCGTCAATACGCTTGCCGGAGAGATAGTTGATGCCGTCAAGGTTAGCGGCATCTTCCGGGATTCGGCGAGTGATTGCAGGTTCCTTCACAGAAAGCACAGTCTCGAAGATTGTGCGTTCGCCGTCCTGAATCCACTGACCCATTGAGTGGAGGTCAGTAGTGAAGTCGACAGATGCAGGGAAAATACCCTTGCCGTCCTTACCTTCGCTTTCGCCATAAAGCTGTTTCCACCATTCAGCGAAATAATGGAGTTTGGGATTATAGTTTACGAGAATTTCAATCTTCTTGCCGTCCTGATAGAGAGCATTGCGGAGGCGTGCATAAATCTCGCAAGGATTTTCAGCACCGGGATGTTTCGTGGTTTCCTCCATTTCAGCAGCGCCGGCAACGAGCTTCACGATGTCGAATCCGGCACATGCAATCGGGAGCAAACCGACAGGAGTCAGGACAGAGAAACGACCGCCTACGTTGTCAGGAATTACATAAGTCTCATAACCTTCCTGAGTGGCGAGTGTGCGGAGTGCGCCCTTCTTCTCGTCAGTGATAGCCACGATCAGATCTTTCGCAGCATCCTTGCCAGCCTGCTTTTCGAGAAGTTCCTTAAGGATACGGAAAGCAATAGCAGGTTCGGTGGTTGTGCCTGACTTGGAGATCACCACAATACCGAATTTTTTGCCTGTAAGGAGTTTCTCAAGTTCGGCAGTATATTCTTCGCCGATGTTCTGACCGGCATAGAGCACTTTAGGATTCTTAGGCTGCGGACCATAGAAATCAGCAAAGTTATCAGAGAGGGCAGAGATTACAGCTTTAGCGCCGAGATAGCTTCCTCCGATACCGACACACACCACGTAGTCGCAGTTTTCACGAAGGCGTGCTGCAGTAGCGTTTATTTTCTGAAGAAGATCCTGAGAAGTGGAAGAGGGGAGGTTAAGCCATCCGAGGAAGTCATTGCCTTCGCCGTTTCCTTCATGCAGTTTAGCCATCGCCTCAACTGCGGCAGCTTCATTTGCCTGAAATTGCTTTTCAGCAAAATAGACTGCGTCTTGAATGTTAATTTCAATTGATTTCATTTCTGTCTTTATTTTAGGTTTTTAACTTGTTTTTCTTTGGGAGAACTGGGAGTTCTGAGAGAACTGAGAGCTCTGAGAGTTCTGGGAGGAATGGGATTTTCGGGAGATTAGGAAAAGGTGGTTTCTATTCTGCCGAAAGCCTCACGCGGAGTTATTCCGCGATAGAGGATATTATAGACACAATCAAGAATAGGCATGTCAACGTTTACGGTTGAATCGTTGATTTCATGCATGCATCGTGTGCCGTAATATCCTTCAGCCACCATGTCCATCTCCATGTTGGCAGCTTTGACGCTGTGTCCCTTACCGAGCATGGCTCCGAAATTATGATTCCTGGAGAAACGGCTGTAAGCCGTAACAAGGAGATCGCCGAGATAGGCTGACCGGCAAATGTCGCGCTCCATAGGAGCAATAGCGTCGACAAAACGTCTCATTTCCCGGATAGCATTGCAGACGAGCATCGCCTTGAAATTATCTCCTCCTTTCATGCCGTCGACAATTCCGGCAGCAATAGCATAGACATTCTTCAACACTGCTCCATATTCGATTCCGGCTACATCTTCCGAATGGATTGTGCGGAGCTTGGGTCCGGCAATGGCGTGTCCGAATTCAAGACTTTTCTCCAGATCATGGCAGCCGATTGTGAGATAGCTCAGATGGTCAAGAGCCACTTCCTCCGCATGACACGGACCTCCGATGACGAGAAGGTTTGAGTCGGGCGAACCGAAATGATGGGCAAACCATTCAGTCACTATTTTATTCTCATCAGGCACCAACCCTTTGACGGCAGAGACAATATTCTTTCCGGCGACATTCACCTCAATTTTGTCAGCCTCTCCTTTAAAATAAGGAGAAGGGATGGCAACGACGAGGGTGTCGGCTCTGTCGACTGCCTCATTGATGTCGGAGAAGAAATCTATGCGGGCAGTGTCGAAAGTGACATCGCTGAGATAGACAGGGTTTCTGCCGCGCCGGATAAACTCCTCAATGCGTTCCGGACGCCTGACATACCAGTTGATACGGTCGTTGTTGTTGAGAAGCAGTTTGGCGAGGGCTGTCGCCCAGCTTCCAGCCCCTACCACTGCAATCTTGCCTAAACCCATTGTCATTATTCGTTGCTGCTTTCTTCCTCCTCCTCTTTGTTATGCTTTTTCTCAGGACGCATCTGCGGGAAAAGGAGCACTTCCTGAATTGTGGATTGTCCGGTGAGAAGCATTGCGAGGCGGTCCATTCCGATACCCATGCCTGAAGTAGGAGGCATGCCGTATTCAAGGGCACGTATAAAGTCGGCGTCAATAATCATCGCTTCGTCATCACCCTTATCTGCCAGTCGCATCTGTTCTACGAAACGCTCATACTGGTCGATAGGGTCATTAAGCTCCGAATAGGCATTCGCAAGCTCTTTGCCATTCACCATAAGCTCGAAACGTTCGGTCAGACGCGGGTCGTTGCGATGACGCTTGGTCAGAGGCGACATTTCGATAGGATAGTCTATGATGAATGTAGGCTGTATGAATGAGCCTTCACATTTCTCACCGAAAATCTCATCAATGAGTTTTCCCTTACCGAAAGATTCATCTACTTCGATGCCGTTCTGTTTGCAGAAAGCACGCAGTTCCTCTTCTGTCTTTCCGGTGATGTCGAAACCTGTCTTGTCAAGGATTGCCTGAGTCATTGTGATTCTCGGATAAGGCGCCTTGAAGGAAATAGTGTTTTCGCCGATGGTCACTTCCGTAGAGCCGTTCACGTCAAGAGCAATCTTTTCGAGCATCTTCTCAGTGAAATCCATCATCCAGTTGTAGTCTTTATATGCCACATATATCTCCATTGCCGTGAATTCAGGATTGTGGCTGCGGTCCATACCTTCGTTACGGAAATTACGTGAGAATTCATACACACCTTCAAATCCGCCTACGATGAGCCGCTTGAGATAGAGTTCGTTTGCTATGCGGAGATAAAGAGGAATGTCGAGGGCATTATGATGAGTGATGAAGGGGCGTGCGGAAGCTCCTCCGGGAATAGCCTGAAGCACGGGAGTATCCACCTCTATATAACCGTGGGAGTTGAAATATTCCCTCATTGAATTGAACATCTTCGTGCGTTTGATGAAGATCTCTTTCACGCCTTTGTTGACAACGAGATCGACATAACGCTGACGGTATCTCTGTTCGGGGTCGGTGAAAGCGTCATAAGCCTTGCCGTCTTTCATCTTGACTACGGGGAGTGGACGCAAGCTTTTGGATAGCACTGTTATCTCCTGGGCATGGATGGATATTTCTCCCATCTGAGTGCGGAACACGTAACCTTTCACTCCGATAAAGTCGCCTATGTCAAGGAGTTTCTTGAACACGACGTTATACATATCCTTATCCTCACCCGGGCAAAGGTCGTCTCTGCTGACGTAGACCTGGATACGTCCGTCGGCATCCTGCAGCTCCATGAAAGACGCTTTACCCATGATGCGCCGGCTCATTATACGTCCCGCTACGGTAACCTCGCGCGGAGGATTCTCGCCGTCAACAAAATTTTCCTTTATCTCCAGAGAGTGTCCCGTTACTTTATATTCCGGTGCGGGATAGGGATCGATGCCACGTTCGCGTAACGCCTGCATACTGTTCCGGCGCACCTGTTCTTGTTCTGTGAGTTCCTGATTTGCCATATTTGGATTATATTATTTTCATGAGAGATTGGCTCTTGCCATAATGATGACGTAAGCAAAGCTTATATCCATTAAAATGCAAAATTAACAAAAAATCGGTAAAATCCCATAAAAGAAAAAGTTTAACTGCTTCCGGCGGCAGTTTCCCCGGAAGATATTGGCTCCACTATTTCACAACATTACGGGGATGTCCCTCAACAAATGCCTTGAGATTTTCGGCAGCGATGTCCATAAGTCTCCTCCGGGCTTCCAGGGAAGCCCACCCGATATGAGGAGTGACGTAGACATTAGGTGCTTTCAGAACGGGATTATCAGGGGAAGGTGGTTCCTGAGAGAGCACATCGGTGCATAAGGCTCTCAGGCGTCCTGAGCGGAGTGCCTCACACACTGCCTCTTCATCCACAAGCTGCCCTCGAGCCGTGTTTATTAGGATTGCTCCCGGTTTCAGTTTCGCAAGCCATTCCCTGTTGACAAGGTGATATGTGTCTTCAGCCAGCGGACAGTGCAGGCTCACCACGTCGCATTCTCCGAGCGCAGCGTCATCCCCCTTGCTGACTCCCTGAGGAAGGGATGAGGCATCTTTTGAAGTAAAGGCTGTCACATTCATTCCGAAAACGAGCGCTATCTGTGCCACTTTCTGCCCTATATTTCCGAAACCTACGATCCCCATTCTTTTCCCGGCAAGCTCCATGATTGGAGAAACGGTGTAGCAGAAATCTTCGCAGGCAGTCCATTTTCCTTCGCGGTTAAGGCGGGTATAGCTTTCGACGTTATTTGTGGCTGCCAGCAGGAGGGCAAATGCCATCTGAGCTACGGAATCTGTGCTGTATGCCGGTATGTTTGAGACGATTATTCCAAGCTTATCGGCAGTCTCGACATCGACGAGATTATATCCGGTGGCAAGTACGCCGATATATTTCAGGCCAGGAAGATTTCTGATAGTCTCGCCGTCGAGAGGGGTTTTATTTGTAAGAAGCGCCTGACATCCCCGGGAACGTTCGAGAATTTCATCCGAAGCAGAACGGTCGTAGATAGTTACGTCGCCAAGTTCTCTTATAGGATCCCAGGAAATATCTCCGGGTGCAAGGGTATATCCGTCAAGTACACAGATTTTCATACGTCTGATGGTTTTATGGCTTGAGTAATTCTGATAAAATCTTCCACGGAGAGACGTTCTGGGCGCAACGCGAGAATCGGATCCTCACGCAGAGGGGAATCAGCGGGAATCAATCCTCCCAATGAATTGCGGAGAGTCTTGCGGCGTTGTCCGAAAGATGTCTTTATGACTGTCTTGAACATTTTCTCATCGCATCCCAGTTCCTTACGGCTGTTCCGGGTGAGGCGAATGACTCCGCTCGTTACTTTTGGCGGCGGTGAGAAGACAGTGGGGGGGACGTTAAAGAGATATTCGCAGTCATACCATGCCTGCAGTAGCACGGAAAGGATACCGTAGACCTTGCTGCCGGGCTTGCTGCATATTCTTTCAGCCACTTCTTTCTGGAGCATACCGGCGACTACCGGTATGTCCTCCTTATAGTCGAGCACCTTGAAGAATATCTGAGAAGATATGTTGTAAGGGTAATTCCCTATGAGGGCAAATGAGCCACCGAAGAAGTCTTTAAGATTCATTTTCAGGAAATCTCCTTCGATGACTTCAAGGGAAGGGAACACTTTTGAGAGGTATTGCACGCTTTCGGAATCTATTTCCACGGCTTTGACCTGTCTGCCTGCCTCAAGAAGGAACTGCGAGAGCACACCCATACCGGGACCGATTTCCAGCACCGGAAGATCGCTCCATTTCTTAGCGTCGTCGGGGAGCTGATCCCTTTCAATTGTATCTGCAATACGCTTTGCAATATTCAGATCTGTAAGGAAATGTTGCCCGAGGGCTTTTTTTGCTTTAACTTGGGTCATATATATTTTTAATAAATAAGATTCAGTTATGTTGCCCATTTTCACACGGAGTGCTTAAACAAAAGGGCATTTATATATAAACGGAAATAGGCATAAGGTAGTTGTATATTCTCCGAAATTACCCGCAGCGACAAAATCCGGGGAGAGTTCCCTAATTAATTGAAGTGTGAAATAAATTTTATCAGTATTATTTTTTGTATGAGGTGGGAAATAATTAAATTTGCATGGTTACATATCAGATCATAATTATATAATAAAAAATGAGCAGAGAGAAACAAAAAAGTTGGACTGGAATTGTAAAAGGGCTTGGTTTCTTTGTCCTGTATTTAGTATTGATGATGCTTTTTCAATCTCTTCTTTCAGTAATATTTATGGGAATAAAGGCTGCTCAAGGAATAAAGGATGAAGCTCTGATTACCGCTTTTGCAACCGAGAATATACTTGGCGAAGTTTTGATTTCCAATCTGCTGATCGGATTAGTATTTTTTTGTATTTACCGATTCAGAAAATTATCTATAGTAAAGGAATGGAGACTTTACCCATTTAGTTGGAAAGAAGTGTGTATAGCATCCGGCATAACTTTGGCATATTCAATACTATATGCTTATATGGTCAGAATTTCGGGAGTGACCGAGCCTGACGTCATAGCTCGTTCAGCAGAATATTACTTATCTTTATTTCCTGGATGCGGACTGATAATGATGTGTCTGAATCTTTTGGTAATGGCTCCGCTTATAGAGGAAATAGTGTTTCGAGGTGTGATTTATAACCAAATAGTGCGTACGACAAATCCGGTGATAGCTATAGTTGGAAGCGGGTTACTATTCGGACTAATACATATTATGGCAGGAGGATGGCTTCTCACAGCAGGAGCATTTATAATGGGGATTTTACTAAGTTATATCTATTATAAAACAGAGAGTCTATGGGTATGCATACTTGCCCACTCGGTTGCTAATCTTCCTGATATCTATTCTTTTATAATGTCATAATAATATAAATATCGTATATCAAGTCGCTATTAAAAGATACAGAATAAATAAATAGGGGTATGCAAGACACATACCCCTATTTGTATTAATTCGAGCGGGCTTATTTCAAGCCGATTTTCTTTGCTACTGCCTGTGGCACTGCTTTCTTATTGACCATGACGTTGATTGTCTTGGCAAGGAGGAAAGGCTCTGACACATAGAAATAGCCGTCGTAGATCTGGTTTGTGTCCCAAGAGTTTTTCACCTTGTAGAAACGGTTGCCGTTCTGATCTTCTGCGATACCTACGATCACCATGCCATGATCGTCTGTGGTCTGATAATTATCAAATCCGTCCTGACGATTCTCCTGAGTCACTGTAATCTCCTTCACCGGACCATTGATGTCGGAATTTGCTTTTTCGCGCTCTCTGTCAGAAAGTTTCACCCAGCGGGAAAGCTCGGTGCCTTCCAGATTAGCCTCTGACTTAGGCTCGGGAAGCACGGCAAAACCTTTTGCCCATTTGAAGCCGGGTTCGGAAACGTCGGCACCCCATGCTACGGTGTAGCCGTTCTCAAGAGCATTGTCGATAGTGGCCTTCATCTCATCAAGAGGCACGTTCATGCTCTCAGCCCAAAGCCAGTTGTCAGGAATTTCGATAGCGAAAGGCTGGTAGAAAGGATGGTGGGTGAAGCTTGTGATGCTGATGAAATCATCCCCTTTCAAACCAAGCTCTTTGGCATAGCTCTGCGGAGTGTATTTCTTTCCTTTGTAGGTGAATTCTGTGGGTTCCGGACCGAGATAGGCGTCAAGGATGCCGATAAATCCCGGAAGCCATGCAGTGGAAACCTTACGGTTGGGATTCTTGAGGACAGCGTTTAGATATGCAGTCAGAGCATTGTTGAGCTCCCCATGCACGTGCTTATCCTCACCATAATTTAGACCGCTATAGACCTCTTCAGGCACTACACCGTAATTATCAAGCACAGTCACAACATCAGCGAAAGAGCCGCCGGGAGCGAAATTGACATTGCCGTGTGTGCGTATATATTTTTTAGCCTTGTCGATATAGCATTTGCGGACAGTGTACATTTCGGAGAGGTCAATATCCTTGTCTCCTCCACGGCGCAGCACATCGTCTTCCAGGAAAGAAGTCCCGGAGAAACTCCAGCAAGTGCCTGATTTATTCTGGTCTTTTACGGAAGTGGTAGGATTGATTTTCACATCCTTGAATTTAAAACCCGTGGAGTCGGGTTTAGCCTCCGGAGCAGGAGCCTGCATGTCAGTGGCAGCGGCAGCGAGGGGGCATACGAGCGCCAGAGCGGCGGCATAGATAAGTTTCTTCATCTGTTTTTCGGGTATGTCTGGTTAGTATAAGGATTTATTCATTGTCCCTTCCATGGAGGGGATTGGAATCAACTGCAAACTTACTAAAATAAATCCAAACTGCCAAATCCATTATTCCTACTCAGCCGACATTGCACCTGACTCCATCATTGAAGCTTTCTGCAAAGTGGTGCGGCTTACCTTCTTACCGTATGACAGCGTATAGATTGCCGTAAGGGCGAAGCGGTTGGAGGCAAAACATGAGTAAGCCTGCTGCCTCTGTGAGAAATATTCGGTTGAGACGGTCTGTATGGTGGTCCATTTCGAACCGAATGGATTGTAGATATTGAGGCGGAGATTCAGATTCTTTATATTATACCCGAAATTGACGTAGTATTTCCAGTTGTCATACACCTTTTCTATCTTATTATAATTGTACTGAGTCGTGCCCGGTACGAGTACGGCAGCGACAAACCAGTTTTTGCCGTACCATGTGGCGCTGAACGACCCGTCGAAAAAGGGATTTTATTATCCTTACCGTCATCAGATTTAATGGAATCGGTCTGCTGGGCGTTAGCAATAGCAGGAGTCAAAAAGATAAACAGACAAATTATTTGTAATCCTAATGTCAGGTAAATTAAGACTCCTATTATTTTATAAATGAATTTATTCATATCGAAATAAATAGATAAGGTTATTTTTGTTGTTTAAGTTCTTTAAGCCGTTTCCCGAGATTATAGTTTTTTACAGCATTTATTCTTGCATCCTTGATGATCCATCCGACAGGTTCTATGAGCGATTGATCAGATGGATCTATCCATGGACGGGTCATCATGTAGGGAGAGGGAAATGTATTTTCAAAGATTTTACTTAATTTATCTGCCTCTTTATTAGAACCCTGGAGCACTTGTATCATCAATAGAGTTCTGTCATTGTAAGGGAAACGGTAAACCATAGCACATTGTTTCCGTTTGTTATTGAAGAATAGGTTACAATAAACATATTCTTTTTCTTCGGGTATGGGATCTCCGAAAAGATTAAGGGCAACGTGATCTTTTTCTGAGTTCAATACAACGTATGTTGTGGGCGGAATGTCTTCTTTGCTCTTTTTGTATGTAGCGAATATCAGTTGGCGTGTAGGAATGTAAGCCAAAACAGTATCAATATCAAATGGTATTATGGACAGAATCTGATTCAGGTAGTTTCGCATACCGTCATATCGACTTATGGCAATTTCATCTCCTAATATAGGATCAAGATTTGAAAAATCGTATTTATTGGTAGTGAAAACCCAGTTTAAGGATTTATCATGAATATATTTGGTTGAATCGTTCATTTTCCATTCAAGATTAGCAAAAGTCATGTTGCTAATCCTGATGGAATGGCAGGATGCTAAAAGAAGGAATAATAGACCAACAAGAGGTATATGTAAAGGAAATAACTTTTTATTCATATTCTGTCAGAGTTTTCTGAAATAAAAGTTTTGACAACCTCTTACATCGAGATTGAATATTTGCAAAATTATGATAATTTTGAGGAAAATCACATTTTTTTGAGCTCAAAAAAGTTCACATATCATATATTGATTTATTTTTTATTGTAAATCAAGCTGATATAAAAGAGGGTGTGAATTTTTGGTGAACTTTTTATATGCTTAAAATACACCTTTTTTATAGTGAAAATTCAACTTTCGCAAGCTTAAGTTGAATTAAATATAGAGTTGGTTCATAAGTGGACCAAGAAAAGGGAGATAAATAAGAGTATAAATAACTGAATTAAAGAAGTATAGGGAAATAGAATTAAAGTTGGTCCGGTTCACTTTGAAAAAGATCTCCCCCGGGTCAGGAACGAACCGGGGGAGATCTTTCTTTTAATTCCTAATACAAATATAAATACAGGAAATCAGGATAAAAGTAT
>JAIDPA010000055.1 GCA_029062985.1 Muribaculaceae bacterium | reverse complement strand
CCTAATGCCTAATGCGTACCGCCTAATGCCTACCGCCTAATGCCTACCGCCTACCGCCTAAAGCCTAAAAAACTATCACAATTTTCAACTTTCAATTTTAAAATATAATGGATTTAAAAATAGCAGTTCTTCCCGGCGACGGGATTGGTCCTGAAATATCTGCTCAGGGCGTGGCAGTCATGACTGCCGTATGTGAGAAATTCGGTCATAAAGTCTCTTACGAATACGCTATCTGCGGTGCGGACGCTATCGACAAAGTTGGTGATCCTTTCCCGGAAGAGACTTTCAAGATATGCATGGATGCTGATGCCGTTCTCTTCTCGGCTGTCGGTGATCCTAAGTTTGACAATGACCCCACTGCAAAGGTGCGTCCTGAGCAAGGTCTGCTCGCAATGCGTAAGAAACTCGGTCTTTTTGCCAATATTCGTCCCGTAGAGACTTTTGACTGTCTCATCCATAAATCTCCCCTGAAAGATGAGCTCGTGCGTGGTGCTGATTTTATTTGTATCCGTGAGCTGACAGGCGGTATGTATTTCGGTGAGAAATATCAGGATGACAACAAGGCTTACGACACTAATGCCTACACACGTCCTGAAGTGGAAAGAATTCTTGAAGTGGCATATCAGTATGCACTCCGTCGTAAGAAGCATCTCACTGTAGTGGATAAAGCTAACGTCCTTGCGTCTTCACGTCTCTGGCGTCAGGTGGCTAAAGAAGTAGCTGCAAAATATCCGGAAGTTGAGACGGATTACATGTTCGTTGACAATGCCGCTATGAGAATGATCCAGGATCCTAAATTCTTCGACGTTATGGTCACTGAGAATACATTCGGCGACATCCTGACTGACGAAGGCTCTTGCATCACCGGCTCTATGGGCTTACTTCCTTCTGCATCAACAGGCGAACACACTCCCGTGTTTGAACCTATCCACGGCTCATGGCCTCAGGCTAAAGGTCAGAATATTGCCAACCCGCTTGCTCAGATTCTTTCAGTAGCGATGCTGTTCGAATACTTCAACCTGACTGAAGAAGGGAAACTGATCCGCAAAGCCGTAAATGCGTCTCTTGATGCTAATGTGCGGACTCCGGAAATACAGGTTGCCGGTGGCGAAAAGTATGGTACAAAAGAAGTAGGAGAATGGATCGTTGACTATATCAAAAACGCCTGATTCTTTCCCGCAAAAAATAAGTGAAGACTTCCGTTCTGAAAAAGAATGGAAGTCTTTTTTACATCCTTATATATTTATTTTTCCTGACCGAAAGATATTCATCAAAATAATTGTGTAATTTTGCAATAGGCATGACATACCGCTGAGTTTATGTTTGGCGGCTATGCAGCTATTATAATCATTCTCTATACAATAACCTTAAAATTTCCCAATTATGTCTTTACGAAAACTATTCTGCCTTGCCCTTATCGCATTGGGAGGGAGCTATATGGTAAATGCCCAGGAAGCGCTAAGTCATAAAGTGCTTCATCACTCTCCCATCGTCAATTCCGACTCCACTGCCACATTCATTGTCAACGCTCCCAAAGCTGAAAAAGTGACCGTCTCCGGACTTACATCCCAGCCTTTGGAAATGCAGCGCGATTCAATAGGCAACTGGATTCTGACCACTCCTCAGCTCGCTTCTAATCTTTATACCTATTCCATTGACATTGACGGCGTGCGTACCGTCGACCCTTCAAATGTGTATGTGGCAAGAGACATATCGGCTTTATCTAATGTGCTGATTATTCCCGGCGGAAATGCAGATCTCTATGCAGTGAAAGATGTTCCTCACGGTTCGGTTTCTAAAGTATGGTACGATTCTCCGACACTCGGTATGAAACGCAGGATGACTGTCTACACACCGGCTGGCTATGAAGACAATCCCGACAAAAAATATCCTGTATTATATCTTCTCCACGGAATGGGAGGCGATGAGGATGCCTGGAACGAACTTGGAAGAGCATCCGTGATTCTTGACAATATGATAGCTTCAGGCGAAGTGGAGCCTATGATTGTGGTGATGCCTAACGGAAATGCCGAGAAAGCAGCCGCCCCGGGATATACCGCCGAAGGTATGTATGTGCCTGACGGAAGATTCTCAGTCGCTCCACAAGGTAAGTTTGAGAATGCCTTCAAAGACATAACAGGCTATGTCGATTCTCATTACCGCACAATTCCTGATAAAGACCATCGTGCCATTGCAGGCTTGTCAATGGGAGGAGGACATTCGTGGCGCACTTCCCTGCTGAATCCGGATGATTTTGGTTATGTCGGTCTTTTCTCCGCTGCCGTACGCTGGAATGGCAATGGTGTTGATGATTCCGAGGAACTCGTTGTGCCACTGAAGCGCCAGTTTGCCAATCCGCCATCACTTTATTGGATTGGAATAGGCAAAGATGATTTTCTCTACGGACTCAATGCTGATTATCTCAAACTTCTCGATTCCCTTTCCCTCCCCTATCAATATCACGAAAGCGAAGGAGGACACACCTGGAGCAACTGGCGCGATTATCTGACAATCTTCCTCCCCAAGCTCTTTAAATAAGACATTAAGCGAGAGGCGAGAGGCGAGAGGCTCAAGGCTCAAGAAATTTAAATCTATAAGATTTATAAAAATTATAAAAATTATAAGATTCATCTTGAGCCTTGAGCCTAATGCCTAATGCCTAATGCCTAATGCCTAATGCCCCAAAACCGTTAAAATATGTTAATGCTATTGCTATGTAAAATTTTCTTATTACCTTTGCAGTGTTGTAGTAAAGCACAACACTACAATAAAACACAAAATCATTTAATAATCAATATCAAAACAACAATTCTTACATGAAAAAGATGAAAAGATTCCTTATTGCTTGCGCTGCTATCATCGGCTTAGCTGCTTCCGCCAACGCTCAGATTCTCTACAAAGTTGAGAAAAAAGGCTCCGACAAAGTCAGCTATATTCTCGGTACTCATCACTTCGCTCCTCTTGCTGTGGTGGATTCAATTTCCGAACTCCCTTCCATACTCAAAAGTGTTGACAAACTCTACGGCGAACTGGATATGGCTCAGATGAGCAATCCGGAGGTGGTAGCAGGAATGCAGCAGGCGATTATAGCACCTGCCGACAGCACTCTTGACAAAGTGCTTGATGAAACACAGCTTGCAAAACTCACTGCTGTCTGGAATAATCTCACCGGAGGGGCAGCTCCTCTTGAAAATATGTATGGGCTGAAACCCTCTGTTCTTTCCACTCAGATTGCTGCTATCCTGACTATGAAAGTATTTCCTGAACTCAATCCTATGGAAGGCATTGACGCCACAATGCAGAATCGCGCTAAAGAGATTGGCAAACCGGTAGATGGTCTCGAGACAATGGACTTCCAGATAAATATGCTCTACAATCGTCCCATCACTGAACAGGCTGAAGGATTGATGAAGACTATCGAAGATTTCGACAATGCCGAAAAGAAATCGATTGAGCTTTCAAATGCTTATCTGAATCATGACATCACCACTATCCTTAAGCTGATGGAAGAGGAGGAGGAAGACGAAGCGACTATGAACCGAATGGTGTATGACCGTAATGCCGCATGGGTGGAGCGCCTTGCTAAAGAGATGCCACAGGAATCAATCTTCGTAGTGGTCGGCGCTGCTCATATTCCCGGCAAAAAAGGTGTGGCTGAAGGTCTTCGCCAGGCTGGTTTCAAAGTGACTCCGGTAATATAATCTCAAGATAATCTCAAGATTTATAAGATTCATACGACCCCGCCAAAAAACATTCAACGTGATTACCCTCGAAAACATACAATTTTCTTATACTAAGGGATTCCCGGCTTTATCAGGCATCTCGGCTCAGTTAGAGCCGGGAATCCTTCTTCTCGCCGGAGAGAACGGAGCCGGAAAGACAACACTCCTGCGTATCATGGCGGGAGCTCTTGCTCCTACGAAGGGTTACTGCTCTATCAACGGAAATGATCCTGCTTCCGACATTCCTTCCCAACGTGGCAAGACTTTCCTCGTGGAAGATAATATGGAGCTCCCCGGAAAAAATATCCGTGAGTTTGCACATATTCATTCCCGTTTTTATCCGAATTTCTCCCCGGAACTTTTCGTCGACAATCTTAAGGCTTTCGGGCTATCAGGTTATGAGCCTATGAAATCCCTTTCTTATGGCAACCGCAAGAAGACTCAGATTGCTTATGCGCTTGCCTTAGGAGTAGATCTCCTCCTGCTTGATGAACCCACAAACGGACTCGATATCCAGAGTAAGACTGTCCTCAGGTCTATAATAGCTAATTCCGCAACAGAAAATCAGACAATTATTATTGCCACTCACACTGTCTCAGATTTAGAAAATCTTTACGATGGAGCTATTATGATCTCCGGCGCAAGACTTCTGTTTTCTGCCTTTGAGGATGAAGTTGCCCGCAGACTCTCCTTCTCCATTACTTCTTCTCCTGACCCTGACAGTTTCTACTCGGAAACCTCCCTCGGGAAATATCTCAACGTATCTCCCGCTGATGGGGATGAGACGAGAGTAGACTGGAGACTTCTTTACTCTGCCCTGCATTCTCCGAAACGTGAAGAAATAATTAGCATTCTGAATTCAAATCCCTCAATAGACAATGACTGACTACGCTTTGACTCAACAGAACTCTGATTCCTTCTCTTTTAGGAGAGTGGCAGAAATTTTTGCATATTACTCCCCTACCATACGCCGGCAGTTGCTCATCTATCTTGCCGTCTCCATATTGTTTGGTATTCTGCTCCTGATTCCGGGGTCAGACAATGTCCGTTGCGGATTCTTTTCCCTTGTGTGGGCAATACTCCAATGGATGTGGTATCTATCCCCTCTGTCAATGGCTGGAAAGGGGAAGTCCGGAATAGTCGACCGTCTGTTGCCGGTAAAAGCTTCTGAAAAACTGACTTTCTTTATAATTTATTTCGTAGTCATTATTCCTTTGGTTGCCTTTACGCTTCCCATTTGCGCAGAACTCTCGATAGTGGATTCTTTAGGACCTGAAATGCCTCATTTCAAGAGTCTCCTCAACCTTCAGCTGCATTCTTCATGGATTATTAAGGTCATAAACATTCTGGGTGGTATCACCTCCTCTTTAGTATGTCTGTACGTTATTCTTAGAGTGCGACATAATAAGATGATATCCGGAATACTCGCTTCGTTTGCGGTTCAGATAGTGCTCGGCATTCTCGGCGCCATCTATGCAGGATATGAAATGGCAGCTGAGGCGTTTAAAAAAGGATTTGAAGACGGACTTGCCGGAAAAATTGACGGTTCTGATTTCGATCCGGTTGAATTTTCTCTTGACATACTTCAACCCTCCCCCGGTACTTTTGTTGTAGTGGGAATAATTTCTGTAGGAATTTTGACCACCGTCTGCTTAATTTACCGCCGTCTCCGAAAACCATCTCTTTAGTTTTTCAATGGAATTTAACGACAACAAACCTATCTATCGTCAGATTGTGGATCATGCTTTTGTGAAGATAATGGCAGGCAGCTGGACCCCGGGCGAAAGAATCCCTTCTGTGAGAGAACTGTCCGCAGAATTAGGAGTAAACACCCGTACGGTGCTGAAAGCTCTTGACGAACTTCAGGCGTCTTCTCTTATAGAACCAAAACGGGGCATGGGGTTCCTCCTTGCATCCGATGCCCGGATAAAGGTAGAGAAAGAACTGCGCCGGGAATTTTTTGAGACTGCCGTGCCCTCCCTTGTCGAAGAAATGAAAAGACTGGGAATCTCAACGGCAGAACTGCTTCCTTATCTTCCGAAATAATTCTCAATCCGGATATTAAAGAAAGAGGTCCACTCCCATCAATGAGTGGACCCCTACCCATATACAATCCTCTATTCTTGAGCCTTGAGCCTAAAGCCTCACCAGCTCCGGAATCCATGCCTTGGCTTTCACTGGTTGTTTCAATTCAGGCAATTCTATCTCAGTGTCTTTTTGGCTGAACACCAACACCACTTTATTGCCGCTTTCCTTATCATTTTTCCTGACAACAAGGATCTCATTTCCATTTTTATCCATGAGTGTCTCAAATTCCGCTTCTCCACGCCACATTGCCGGATTTGCTCCTCTGAATTTCATCACGGCAGCCACGTAAGCTCGCAGTTCGCGCTCCTTATCATTGCGTGGCTCAAGATGTCCTGTTGTCCGCGCTATGTTGTCTTTTTGTGCTCCAACTGCATCACGACAATCATCTCCGAACTCATCTCCGTAATACAATGTAATAGGTCCGGAATAGGCTGCTAAGATAGCATGTCGCGTCATCATCTTTTCGTAATAGTAAGGATCATGAATATCAAAATGATCAGCAAGACGGTAGCCGTCATGATTCGACAGGAAAAGGTTGGGGATAACTTCATCATTAAGATAACCTCTTGCTGTCGGTTTTGAAAGAATCGTGACAACATCTGCCCAGCCGTTCTCAAGACCCTCCTTGGTGGTGTCCTGCATCGGTCCGCTGATGAGCTCCTTACCGTCAAAATCAAATGCACTGATCAGACCGCCGTCTCTATAGACTCCTTTGTTGATGACCTCGGCTGTGCCCCAGTCTTCTCCAACCATATATCCCAGAGTGCCCCACTGTTCACCTCGAGCCTTTCGCTCTTCAGTCAGTTTTTCTACCGCTCCCCTGATTTCGTTCCAGTAATTATGTCCTCCCTGAGTTGCCTGATATGCCTGATCAAGACGCCAGCCGTCTATGTCGTATTTATCAATCCAATAAGTTGCAACCTCCTTGATATAATCCAGAGACCCCGGATAAGAGATGTTTCCGGTTCCTCCTTGCATTCCTCTGTCGCTCTCTGTGACTGTTACGTCAAGGGTATAACCTGAGGGTGAAGGCTCGGTCACTCCTCCGTGATGCCCGAACACACCGTCAAGAATCACGTATATTCCTCGTTTGTGTGCCTCATCCACCAGTTCCTTCAAATCAGCTTCACTACCGAAATGAGGGTCAATCTCGAAAAAATTGTTAGTGAAATATCCTGTCGCCTGAAGTTTCTCTCCGCCTAATGCAGTTGAACTGTCGAAAATAGGAGTCATCCATAAGGCATTTGCGCCTAAATCCTTGATATGGTCAAGAGAATTGATTATTCCTCTCAGATTTCCATTTTTCATGGCGTTGTCGGGTCCCCACATTGCCGTGTAGCCTGGAGCCCCGGTGGAATCATTCTGAAACGATGCCACCATTACCTGATAAATCGTTAGCGCACGCGGATCCTGCTCCTGTGCCATTACCGGCGACAGCGCTGACAGCGCTACGCTGATAGCTAATATCCACTTCCTGAATTTATTCATAGTTAAGACTTTGATGTTGATTATGATAATATTTAGTTTGTCTTTTTCTTACTCTCCCTTTTCTTCCGGAACTCCTTTCCATGGCTCTTCATGTATATTGACAATCGTACCCGGGCCGAATTCCTTTTTCAGCAGCTGTTCGGCAATGCTGACTTTATCATGAGCTTCCGACAATGTCTGGCTCCCGTCCATTTTTGCATGAAGATCTATTGCAATATCATTTCCTATCCGACGTGTGCGTAGCCTGTGTACATCCAGAATGCCATCTGCCGACTTCACTATCTCAAGTATTTTCTGCTCAGTCTGTTCGGGTAGAGACGCTTCCAGAAGTTCATCAAGACATGGTTTTGCAATATCCCGTCCGCTCTTTATGATAAACAGACTGACCGTAATCGCTGCCAACGGGTCAAGAATCCTAAGCTTTTCTCCAAAGAACATTGCGCCGGCGACACCCACTAACGTGCCTATTGAAGAAAAAGCGTCGCTCCGGTGATGCAGGGCGTTGGCTTCAACTGCCTTTGAGTTTAGTTTCTTTCCTTTGTGAAGAGTATACCGGTAGAGGATTTCCTTAAGCACAATTGAAACTATTGCGACAATCAATGCAAGCGAAGTCGGCTGCGGCAAACTTTCCCCTTGGAAATAACTGACCACATGCTTTATTCCTTCGGCACTCAATCCAACGCCGGCAAACACCAGCAGAATGCCTATAATCAGGGTAGCAAAGGTTTCAAATTTTCCATGTCCGTAATCATGGCTTTCATCAGTTGGTTTTCCTGCAATCTTGACAAATATAATTACAATAATGTCTGATAAAAAATCACTGAGAGAATGCACCGCATCTGCCACCATTGCCGAGCTTTTCCCGACAAAACCGGCAATAAATTTCAACACAATCAGAATTGCATTGACCACAGACCCGATAAGTGTCACCTTATATATCTCCCTTTCGCGTTCACTCATGTCAAAATTTCTTATAGTGTTCCGTTTGCAAAGGTAAACATTAATGACAGAAATCAAAAATTATTCAGACTTTAGTAGTATTCTTCAGTAATCTTAGTTTGAGGAAAACGATGGCGATTTATAGATTAAAACATATCAGCCTCGACAGCTTGATAAAACTGTCGAGGCTGATATCTAAATCGTTTACGAGAGAATGTCAATCTAAATCTGATCGATCATTTCTCAATCGTGAAAGGTTATCACGATAAGGTCTGTTGATAAAATTAGTGTTTTCACTGATATTAAGCGGCGGATTAAGCACTGCTATCATATCCTTTTCCATATCCTTCGGATTCGAGGAAGCTTTAAACAAAAGAAGAAGGTTTTTCTTCATCCATTCGCTAAGCTTCTCTTCATCATTATCCACAAATTTTATTTTCGGAGAAGGTTTTCCTTTCTCACCCTCACTTCTATAAGTCTTCTTAAGTCCCATTAATGAGCCAATAGACTTACGAAGGGTTGACTGCCCGGCATTATTTTTCGTAAAGTGCTGATGAAAGTCTCTCTTACGTAAACTTTTATTACTTATACCGACATATATAAGTTCATACTCCTCTCCGTCGTATGTTATCATACATGGCGTATAGTCTACTCCGCATTCAGGCAATTTGCTCCCCTTGCGAAGAAGCAAGACATATAGACCGGGACAATCCACTATTTTAGATTCCTTATCTACTGTCGGGTCGAAAAGTGCGTACTTTTCCAATTCCGCTTTATCAAACATGATTAGTTATTACTTCGTATAATCTGTCAGTTCAATTCCCTGCGCCTTAATCTGATTGTAAACTTCATTTATCATGCTTGATTCAGCTCCACTCAGAACGGCTTTATCAAGATACCTCCTGTATAGCTCCTTCATAATTTCTTTAGAATCGGGAAATTTACTCACATCATTCCACATCTCGATAAGATCCTTTTTCTTAAGGAACTCATCAAAGTCATTCAGAGCCTTGTAGCGAACATCTGATTTCAGGTCTCGCCTATCATACTCTTCTACCACAAGCTTTTTGATCTCTGCAAAATTCATAGGTATAAGCTTTCTGGAACCTACCCTCTTTCAGCTCCGATTCAACATAAAGAAAAGTGTGAGGGAATTGTCTTTTCGTCAGAGGTTCTGGTAAACCCGAATGTATATAGACAATATCCTCACACTTGAAGTATAATTCTTTATCAGTTTTGTAAAAAGCATTATACGCCAAGTGATGAGAGCAATTGTCATCCCTACATTCGTAAAATTTACCAGATTCCTGACGAAGGACGATTTTCACTTTCATCTTGCAGCTGACATAACATAACGTAGTGCCAACTTTATTTTATGGTCTCTACCACTGATGCAAATTTACATCAAAAATATATAACCACAAAATCACAAGCGAGGATATTGTTATCGTCTGCAAAATTAGCAACCCAATACGTCAATTTATGTCGTCCTCAAAAATTATTCAGCAATTTTTTCCCTAAAGATGATTTTTATCCATGTTGATGTAATTTGCCATTATCATCTTTTTTCAGTAACTTCGCATTACAATCTTTAAAGTGACAGAATTATGGAGGAAAGGGTCAGGTATGCTATCGGAGATCAGGATTTCAAATCCCTGCGTGAAGGAGGTTACCTATATGTGGATAAGACTCAGTATATCTACAGAATAATAGACACCGGAATCAAATACTGTTTCCTGGCTCGTCCGCGCCGTTTCGGTAAATCCCTTTTCCTTTCCACACTCCGTTATTTCTTCGAAGGACGACGCCATCTCTTCAATGGGCTGTTCATTGATTCTACCGACTGGAAATGGCAGCAATATCCGGTCCTTTATCTTGATCTCAACCGTGATCGTTATGCCGAGCCCGGGATTCTGGATTCCATCCTTGACTATATCTTCTCCGGCTGGGAGAAAGATTTCGGTATTGAGGCTAAAGGATATGACATCTCTTCACGTTTCGCAAACATCATCAAGAACGCTCATGAGAAAACGGGCAGACAGGTGGTCATTCTCGTTGATGAATATGACAAGCCTCTGGTCGGTAATCTGAACAGTGACGCAAACTTCGGGCATTACCGCGCAAAACTTGCATCGCTCTATTCCAACTTCAAGAGCGCCGCTGAGCATATCCGGCTCGTATTCCTGACCGGAGTCAGCCGTTTCAGCAAACTCTCCGTTTTCTCCGACCTAAATAATATCAGCGACATATCTTTCTCTAATGATTATGCCGATATATGCGGTATCACTGAACAAGAGCTCCTCGACTATTTTCAGGACGGTATCACTAACCTCGCAAAAGAGTATGAGGTGTCGTTCGAGTTTATCTGCAAAAGACTGAAAAAGAATTATGACGGATACCGCTTCGCAAAGAAGGGAAGCGAGATATATAATCCATGGTCCGTGCTCAATGCAATGAAGGAGGCAAGAATCGGTAACTTCTGGAATATGACCGGCACTGCTTCCTTAATTGCAGAGGTGCTCCGTAATGCTGATCTCGACATTGAAAAGACTCTCAATGCTCGCTGGCGTTTCGATAATCTCGCAGGACTCGACCTGAGGAATGCCGACCCCACTGCGCTCCTGTATCAGACCGGTTATCTCACTATCGCTCATTATGAGCTCAAAAGGGATACCGTGCGCCTTAAAGTGCCTAACGATGAAGTGAAGGAAGGACTTTTCAACGAACTCCTTCCTTTCTATGTGAAGGTCAGACGCGGTACTACCGCAGGAGTCGTCAGAGAAATTATTGACAGCATCTCTTACGGTGAACCTGAGGAGATGATGAGGAATCTTGAGGCATTCTTCGCCGGAATTCCATACGACCTCAGGATTGACAATGAGAATAACTTCCACAACGCTTTCTACATACTGATGACACTAATCGGTATTGATGCGAAGACGGAGGTGCATACCTCGGACGGAAGAATAGATTTGCTGATCGAGACCCCGGAGTTCATCTACATCATCGAACTCAAGTATGACCGTTCGGCTGAGGAGGCTCTCCGTCAAATCAATGAAAAAGAATATGCACGCAAATTTCAGACCGACAGCCGCAAATTATTCAAAATCGGCGTCAGCTTCTCCTCAAAAACAAGATGCATCGAAAACTGGATAATCTCTTAGGCTCAAGGCTTCAAATGATATTACCATTAATTAAGAAAATGAAAACTAAAACAATACTTTCAATTCTGGCAATCTCAGCCGGTCTTATGCTAACCCCGTCATGTGGTCATTCATCTGACAAGGGACAAAATAAAAACAATACGGTTGCCTCTACCGATAATTCTGCTTCAGCAAATGTGACTACAGGCACAACTGAAAAAAACAAACCCGTCTACGTTTATAATCCGGAAGATAAGTTTACAAAAGTAGCAGGCTTCGGAATATATGGCGACAAGGTTGCAGTAGGAAGTGCCGGTGGTCCGGAAGCAGCTATAATTTCAGTGGGAAAAATCAACACCCTGAACGATATCCGTGACGCTAATTCAGTTGAGTGGGACGACAGTGTACCCTATCAGAACGGAGGCGGTTACATCGTACGCATTAAATATAGAGATGAAATAATTTACGTTCGTGTTCGCCTCACAGATGCTCCTGAAGGACAAATAGCCTATGAATATTCCCTAATCTGACCAAACTTTCTAAACTCTAATTCCGCTGTTTATTTCTTGCAGAGTCAGAGTTGCGGATAACTGCATTTATTATTATTTTTGCGTAAAAATAGGGAGTTATGGAAGATAAAGACAGATACCCCATAGGACAACAGGATTTTAAGATACTTCGCGAAAGGGATGCTCTCTACGTGGATAAGACTCCTTTTATACATAAGATTGTCAGAAGTCAGACCCAATACTTCTTCCTGGCTCGTCCGCGCCGTTTCGGTAAATCCCTCTTCCTTTCTACGCTCCGTTATTTCTTCGAAGGACAACGCTATCTCTTCAATGGGCTGTTCGTTGATTCTACCGACTGGAAATGGCAACCATACCCCGTATTATATCTCGATCTCAATACTGACCGGTATGCCGACCAGGGAGTGCTTGACGGAGTTCTTGACAATATTTTCAGGGAATGGGAAGAAAAATACGAGGTTAGGGAGATAGCTCAAAATCTTTCCACAAGATTCCGGAATATCATCAAGACGGCACATGAGAAAACCGGCAGACAGGTGGTCATCCTCATTGATGAATACGACAAGCCTCTGGTCGGTAATCTGAACAGTGACGCAAACTTCGGGCATTACCGCGCAAAACTTGCATCGCTCTATTCCAACTTCAAGAGCGCCGCTGAGCATATCCGCCTCGTATTCCTGACCGGAGTCAGCCGTTTCAGCAAACTCTCCGTTTTCTCCGACCTAAATAATATCAATGATATTACTTTTGACAATGACTTCGCAGATATCTGTGGTATAACTTCCTCAGAACTTCTCGTTTATTTCCAATCCGGAATTGAGACTTTTGCAAAAAAAGAAAAAATCGACTTCGGAGAGGCAGTAAGACTCCTGAAAACTCACTATGACGGTTACCGTTTTGCTGAGGAGGGAAGCGATATTTTTAATCCGTGGTCACTGCTCAACGCTATGGATAAGTCGAAGATTGAATATTTCTGGAATGATACAGGAATTCCCACTATCCTTGCCGACGCCTTGAAAAGAATTAATGCTAACCTGCAGGATACCTTCGATTCTTACTGCTCCGAAGATGACCTCAAGAGACTCGATCTTCTTAACCCAAGCCCTATCGCCCTTCTTTATCAGACAGGATACCTGACCATTAAGAATTACGACCGTCTCTCCGGAGAATACCGACTCGGAATTCCCAATATGGAGGTGAAGAGGGGGCTTTTCCGCGTACTTGTGCCGTACTATGTCAGCACAATACCAATCCCCGGAAACCGCCTAACCGATGACATCGCACGTAATTTCCTACATGGGAATCCCCAAAAGGCTATGCGTGCTATGCAGGCTTATTTCGCCGGCATCGACTATGGCATGCGTATCGAAAGCGAGAACAACTTCCACAATGCCTTCTATCTACTCATGAATCTAATAGGTCTCAAGACAAAGACAGAGTCTCACACCTCTTCAGGAAGAATTGACATAGAAGTGCAGACCCCGGAGTTCATCTACATCATCGAGCTCAAGTATGACCATTCGGCTGAGGAGGCTCTCCGCCAGATTGACGAAAAGAATTATGCACGCAAATTCCAGACCGACAGCCGCAAAATTTTCAAAATAGGAGTGGCTTTCTCCTCTAAAACCCGCTGCATCGAAGAATGGATAATCTCTTAGGCTCGAGACTCAAGGTTCAAGACGCAAGGCTCGAAGTAATAGGC
>JAIDPA010000054.1 GCA_029062985.1 Muribaculaceae bacterium | reverse complement strand
TGTCCCGTCCTAAAAAATATTGACTAGGATTTGTATTGTTAAATGTTAATATACGTTTAAAATCCGGATAGGTTTTGAGATATGCAGGTATGATCCTGAAGTTCCCAGAGGGGTTTGGGGTGCAGTCATCGGGGGCTCGATGTCCCCGGTGGCTGCCATGATACTTGCAGTGCAATCACCGTCAGTCCCATCGGGGTTGGGGTTTGCAAAAGTACTTAAATTTCTTGACTCAGCACAATTCTTGAGGTAATATTTCTTCCATAGTTTTCTTCCCGGCATTTCTCCATTGTGTACCTGTTCGGGTGTCAGCATTCCGAGCGACAGATGCGGGCGTCTTGTATGATAGATTTCTATGATACGCGACAGGATATTCTCAATATTTTCTGCGTTTACATTTTCATATTTCAGGAATTCATATTTCAGGATTCCGTTGACGCGTTCGGCAATTCCATTGTTGCGCGGATCATAGCCCTCTGTCATGCTGATTGGCATTTTGCGACGGTTCAGAATCGACACATAGGCTTTTGCACAGTACTGCAATCCCTTGTCGGAGTGATGGATAGGATGGTCTCCCTTGCGGCATTGCTTCAAGGCCATACGAAGTGCACCAACTGCATTCTCATGCCGCATGTTATCGGCGACTGTCCAGCCTACTATCTTTTTTGAGTAAGCATCCGTGAGCAGGAACAGATAATGGAAGCCCTCTTCCTTCCCAAGCCAGATATAGGTGATGTCGGCAACCCACAGCTGGTTTATGCCCGTCGGCACGAAGTCCTTGCGCAAATCCGGATACACCCTTAGTCCATGGTCTGAGAATGTAGGGCGTGTACGGTGTATGCGTTGTTTTACCAGAAGTTTATGCTCCCGCAGAAGCGAGAACAGGGAGTCCCTGCCGATGTCTATGCCGTAGTCCCGTTTGAGTATCACCTGCAATTTGCGGCCTCCGGCACCGCGCAGATCCTGACGGATCTGATGAATGCATTCCAAAATGCGGTCATTGTCGACAGCCTCCTCGAAAGAGCGCTGATGATATGAATACCACGCTTGTTTTGTCACGCCAAGCAGCTCGCACGCCCCTGACACTCCCATGTCATGACGCATACGCAAGCGGTCAGCTACTTGGTATTCGATTTTTTTGACTGTGACGGTGTTACAAGCTTGCGATATTCCACGAGCTGTTCTTCAAGAAACTCCCGTCTTATGGCATCCTTTTTCTGAAGTGCTTCAAGACGGGCCACTTTCTTTAGTGCCTCATCGAGTTCACGGCGGAGCTGCTGCTCTATTTTGTCGTTGTCACTTTTGCGAAGAGAGGATTTTTTTGACATGGGACGTTTTTTCTTCTTTGGTTCATCAGCTGAAGCGGCTTTAATGTCCATACGGCGTAGCCACTTGCCAAGACTACAACGTGTGCCGCGATAGTCCGGAATTGCATTGACTAATCTAAATAACGTCCCTGAAGGTAAATTTATTTCTTTCTCAATCTGATCGAAGCCCTTTGTACTCTCGTACCAGCT
>JAIDPA010000053.1 GCA_029062985.1 Muribaculaceae bacterium | reverse complement strand
ATTTTAATTAACTTAAGGACGTCAAATTCAAGATAGAGAATTTCTTTTTTGAAGTTAATATGATGGAGCTAATTTGCTTTTTAGAATAAAAATTTGTAATTTTGGAGCATAAATCTAACCTTGAAACAACCAGACATGAAAAAAGGACTAATCAAATCTTTTGTATTAGCTGTCGCAACGGCTACCATTTTCCCTGTCAGCGTTTCTGCCAAAACGGTAACGCTTGACGACGTAACGTACCAGAAATCAGGTGGAACATACTATTGCTATCCCTACCTTAACGAAACTCCACCGGCTCAGACACCGGCTCCGAAAGGATATGTGCCTTTCCACATCGAGCATTATGGTCGTCACGGTAGCCGTTGGCTCATAGGATATAAAAACTATGAACGCGCTTATGAGGTGCTTGACAAGGCTGATAAGGCGGGCAAACTCACCCCTCTTGGAAAAAAGACTTTCGAAGCAGTGAAAAATATCTACTCTGAAGTGCAGGGTAAAGAGGGAGAACTTTCTGATAACGGTGCTTTGCAGCATAAGGGAATCGGAAAACGTATGGCTAAGAACTATCCGGAAATCTTTACTCCCAATACAAACATAAATGCAAAATCCACTGTCATTATACGTTCGATTCTTTCGATGTTTAATGCTCTGAACGGAATACAAAGTGTCGTGCCTGATATTAATATCAAGACCGATGCCAGCCGTTCAACGATGTGGTATATGGATTATGACGATACACTTGCTTATAATCTTAGAAAACGACCCAAAGATGAGGTTAAGGCGTTTAATGCCCGCCATGCCAACAAAGGAGAGTATCTCAAGAAACTCATAAACGATCCTCAGTATGCAAAGGACAGCATCGGCAATAGGTTGTTCTCGGCTCTTTTCTCAGTGTTAATCAACGCTCAAAGCCATTCAACTCAGCCATGGCTTGCAGAGGAAGTATTCACTCCGGAGGAAGTCAAGGAACAATGGCAGATCAGAAATGCAGATTGGTTTCTTAGAGGAGGTAACTCCAAACTCACAGATAACAGGGTTCCGTTCTCACAGGCTAATGTATTGAATAATATCATTGAAAGTGCGGATACAGCCCTCAATTCAAGCAATCTCAGTGTGAATCTGAGATATGGACATGACACAATCGTTATGCCTCTGACCGTGCTTCTTGAACTCGATAACTTCGGAGAAGAGATAAATGATCTTGAGGAGCTTGCCGCTAAGGGGTGGCATAATTATCTGGCGGTGCCTATGGCAGGAAATATCCAGATGATCTTCTATCGTAAGCCGGGTTCTGTTGATCCTGACGATGTGCTTGTAAAGGTTCTTCTCAACGAAAGAGAAATGACACTTCCGCTTGACCGTAAACACGGACCCTATTACAAATGGAAGGATTTCAGAAAATATTATAGTGAAAAAATCGCTCCTTACGTGACTAAGGAATAAGCACCAAAATCTTCTATTGTCCGGGATTTATGAATGGGAATTCATAAATCCCGGTTAATTATATCCTAAACCCTAAACCCTCAATACACCCAAATACTCAATACACCCAAATACCCGATACACCCGATACACCCGATAC
>JAIDPA010000052.1 GCA_029062985.1 Muribaculaceae bacterium | reverse complement strand
CATCAGGATATGGTGGCAGAGAAGAGAGGAGATAAAGAGCATGATTTCCTCAACGATCCCATCACGACTGTGGTTGACGGCGAATGGGTCAAGGCTGACGGGACAACACTCGGAGCCGACAATGGTCTCGGATGTGCGTCGGCAATGGCTGTTCTGATAGATCCGGATCTTGTGCACGGACCGATAGAATGCCTTTTCACTGTAGACGAGGAGCAGGGACTTATCGGCGCAAACGGTTTGCAGCCGGGATTTGTCAACGGTTCGATATTGCTGAATCTTGATTCGGAAGAACATGGCTCGTTGGTGATTGGATGTGCGGGAGGTATGGTTGTGGAATGCAGCCTCCCTCTGGCAAAGGAATCGGCACCCTCCGGAAAGGCATATTATAAGGTGCATATCAATCATCTTAAGGGTGGACATTCAGGCATGGAAATTAACCTCGGCAGAGGAAATGCCAATCAGCAGCTATGCCGCTTCTTATGGGAAAATAAAGACTCCTATTCGCTGAGTCTGGCATCTGTTGACGGGGGCGGGCTGGCAAATGCCATTCCGCGCGAGGCATGGGCAATTGTCGGAATTGATGCTTCCCGTAAGTCGGATTTCGAGGAGGAAGTCAGGAAGTTTTCCGATATGCTTCATGCGGAATTTCTGCTTGCAGAAGGGAAGGACTTCACCTTTGACTGCACGGAGGTTGCAGCTCCGGATTCAGTAGTGGAGCCGAAACAGGCAGCCGATCTTGTATCTGCGGTGTTCGCATGTCCTAACGGTGTGCAGGGGATGTCGAACGCGGTGGCAGGTCTTGTGGAGACATCCTGTAATCTCGCATCCGTAAAGATGACCGATGACGCCGTCGTGGTGACCGTGCATGTACGTTCATCAGTAGATTCCCGCAGAGATGAAATAGCCGACAGAGTGAAGGCACTCTTCACAATGATAGGAGGAAAGGTGGAATTTTCAAACGGATATGTAGGATGGGCTCCGAATCCTGATTCAAAGGTGCTGAAAGTAGCAGTCGAGAGCTTTGAATCCTTGTTTGGAAAGCAGCCGAAGGTAGAGGCACTTCATGCCGGACTGGAATGCGGATTGTTCCTCGAGAAGATGCCTGACCTTGATATGATATCATTCGGACCCACCTTGAAAGATATTCATTCTCCGAGTGAGAAAGCCAATATCCCTTCAGTGCAGGAATTCTGGAAGTATTTGTGTGATATTCTGTCGCGCCTGGCATGAGATAGATTCTTATAAAACCGACGAGGCATCTCAGACAGGGGTCGCAGATGCCTCTTTTTATATTCTTTCTCTTCCGGATAATAAAAATTGAACTTTTATACTCCCATAAAGTTATAATAATTAGGAGGGTGATTGAATCAGACGTAAAATATGGTTTGACTATCTTCCAAGATATAAACCACTTGCATTGCGGAGTCATTTAAGAGATTCCCGACATTGCCATAAATAAAATCAGTCAAAAATAATGCTTGGATATCTATCAATCGGTGTGTTCATAGATGGCGGTTACTACGCCAAGGTAAACCGTGCGCTGAAAGCAACGGAAAGTTCAATAATAAAGGTAAGGTCGCTGTTTGATTTCATCAGCAGTCGCCTGGCGCTTACGGAAGGTGTGGATCCGGGAAACTGTCAGATCACGGAAGCCCATTATTTCAGAGGGAGATTCCGGGTGAAGGAGGCATACGACAAACATCTTCTTTATAATGAGCGAAAATTTGAAGATACCCTTATTGAGAACGACGTCATCTTCCATTATAAGCATCTCCGCGAGATAGAGAAAGATGGAGAGACACAGGTGATAGAAAAGGGAATCGACGTATGGTTTGCGCTGGAGGCTTACGAACTGGCGACGTTCAGGAAATTTGACTACGTTGTGCTGATAACGGGAGATGCTGACCACGAGATGCTTGTAAGGAAGCTCAAGGCATTGAAGATTAAAACAGTCTTGCTTACGTGGAATCTCGCCAATGTAGAGGCAACC
>JAIDPA010000051.1 GCA_029062985.1 Muribaculaceae bacterium | reverse complement strand
GTATTGGGTAGAGGTAGGAGCCCTTCCTACAGACACAGTTCGTTCGATCCTTTCCAAAGAAGGAGTACTTCTGATGAAACATCTTCGTGGCGGAGTCAAGAAAGGTGCGTTCACGGAAGAAGAGGCACAGAAGCGCTTCGACGCATGGAAAGCAGACCGCGCAAAAGTAGCAAACGCATACCTGGCTAAGAAAGACGCTAAGGCCGCAGAAGATGCCAAGGCACGCTTCGAGGCTGAAGCAGCTCAGAACCGAGCTAAGGGTGAGGAAGTAGCTAAGAAGAAAGCTGAAAAGCTCGCGGCAGCTGAGGCAGCCGCAAAAGCAGCCCTCGAAAACGAAGTAGCCGCCAGCGAGGAGCAGGCAGCTGAGTGATCAGATCCTCCAAGCCGATGCAAGGAGCGAGAATTTTGAATACAATACTCTTTTGACGATTTTTTTGTCGAGAAAATTTGCACAGTTCAAAAATTTTCATTAACTTTGCACCGTCAAAAAGAAAACAACCGCATCATGATGGCTTCGGCCATCATGATAAAAAAGGCCGATTAGTGTAGCGGTTAGCACGCCACCCTCTCACGGTGGAGACTCGGGTTCGAGTCCCGGATCGGCTACTATTCTTTCTAACCGTCATCATTCAAGGATTGTCTCCGGACAGTCCTTTTTTTATTTTTAAAGCGCGCTCCTAAAAATTTCAGAGACGCGCTTTAAACTTATATATCATTATGTGTGTTATATTGCAAAAGGCAAATCATTCCAATCCTAATTTATTATGGCATGACTCTCCTTTATAATATTTTTACTTTTCGTCTAATTTTAAATTCTTAGGTTCTTATGAAAGCTCTTTCCATCATCTGCTACATTATCGGCTCTATTTTGCTGATTGTCTCTTGTTTCACAACAAGTATCCCGGTGACATGGTGGCTCGGCGGCACGGCTGTCTTCTTCCTTATTGTCGGTTGTGTATGCCAGTTTAACTCGAACAGAAACGGCGAACTTTATCATCGCCATAATTTCCATAACTGAAGTATTAATTATCTCTTAATGTGTTAGCCTGCGATAATGTAGCAGGCTTTCCTATGTCTATAAGTTTCAGTTCCGGCTGAAGATATCCTTTTATCCGGCATCTGTTCTCTGAAGATAAGAGAAAATCCATTATCGCAAATTTCGAATCTTTCTCTATTCTTCCCATCTCCCTTATCATATCCGGACGCAAGACATGAATTCCGCTGAAGGCATACTCCAAATCATCGTCATGTTTGATAAAGCCCTCCGGTTTATAGGCGCCGGTAGTTTCACTATGCCATCCCCTTAAATCCATATCCGGAGAAAAAATCAGTTTTCTCGTCGACTCTCTTTCGCTGACAAGCAACGTTGAATCCGCTCCGCTCTCAATATTCGACTCTACAAGTTTAGCAAGATTGGCATCACTCAGTATGTCTACGTTATGGATAAGAATAGGCTCATCTCCTCCTCCAAATAAAGGATAGGCATGAAGAATTGCGCCCCCGGTGTCAAGGAGACGTTCTCTCTCATCACTTATTCTTATTTCCATTCCGAAATCATGGCTCTCAAGGAAATCGATAATCTGACTGCCGAAATGATGAATATTGACCACAATAAAGTTGAATCCCTGGCTCTTCAGCTTAAGTATTACTCTCTCCAGCATCGGAACCCCCTGCACAGGCACCAAAGCCTTAGGATGAGACAAGGTCCAGGGCTTTAAACGAGTCCCCAAACCTGCTGCCAGTATCATTGCTCTCATATCTTTCTCATTTATTTTTCATCCAAATAACCCAATCCTCCCAATCAACCCAACGACCCAATTCACCCAACGACTCCCCTCTCTCTATGTATAATCTCAACCTTAATCTCCGGATATTGCTCACGAATTTTTTCGCCAAAATGTTGAGCGCAATAGACCGACCTATGCTGCCCCCCCGTGCATCCGAATCCTACCTGTAGTCCTGTAAATCCCCTTCTATGATATGTCTCAATCGTCGGTCGCACGAGCTCTACTGCCTTTGCAACAAAATCCTGAACCTCCCCACGCTCTTCAAGAAAATCAATGACCGGCTTATCCAGACCCGTTAAAGAACCATATTCCTCATATCGTCCCGGATTATGCATACCTCGGCAATCGAACATGAATCCTCCTCCATTACCACTTATATCTTCCGGATAACCCTTTTTATAGGAAAAACTGAATATCTTTAAAGTCAATCCTTTCTCAATTTTCTTTCCTGCAAACCGGCTTGCCACACATTGCATGGCTATTTTTTTAAGCTC
Organism: Muribaculaceae bacterium; assembly: GCA_029062985.1. Classification (GTDB taxonomy): domain Bacteria; phylum Bacteroidota; class Bacteroidia; order Bacteroidales; family Muribaculaceae; genus Lepagella. Next base: position 847 of record JAIDPA010000051.1, on the reverse strand, counting down.
GGGATAGGCATTAATTACTCCTCTCTCCAAAATATCTGAAAGATTCTTTAGTGCGCCCGGAATACTCTCTATAAAATGTGCCTTTTTCTCCACTAAACCTCGAAAACCGTATGCGCCCAAAACCTGAAGCGTCCGCAACAGGACCATAACATTAATATCATGATTAACGTAAAACCTGTTTACATTCGTCACTTTTGATAACTCTTCTATATATAAGGTCAGAAGATATTCACGCTCCTCTTTGGTGAAATTTGCTTTTGCCTGCCATATAAAGGAAACGGCATCATATATAACGGGGCCTCTCCTCCCTCCCTGATAGTCGATAAACCAAGGTCTCCCCTCCTTAATCATCACATTCCGACTTTGAAAATCCCTATACATGAAACCCATAAGGCTTTCATCTGTATTTGCCACTACCGAAGCAAATCTCTCGAAATCCTCTTCAAGCTTCTCTTCGTCAAACGGAATACCAGCCGGCTTCAGAAAATCATACTTAAAATAATTAAGATCCCACATCACCATTCTCTTTGAAAAAGGTTTGTTGATTACTTTCCTCCTCCACAGACTCTCGGGAACGGCTTGCAGACTCACTAATTCTCTCAATGCTTTTCCTGCCAGATCAATGCCTTCATTCCGGTTTTTCTTTAAAAAGGAAAGCAAATCAAGACTCCCCAAATCTTCCTGAAGATATATTCTTTTCTCGATATTTTGCGCATATATCTCAGGCACAGGTAACCCCTTTTTTCTAAATGTATTCGATAGGTTGATGAAACATTCATCCTCCCTGCCGTCTTCGCCAAAAGTCCCGATGACAGCGGGAAGTCCCTCGCCATATAATCGATAATAT
>JAIDPA010000050.1 GCA_029062985.1 Muribaculaceae bacterium | reverse complement strand
ATAGAGGAATTTTGTGCCAAACGAGGTCTGACGGCATGGATACCTCAGCGTGCCTTCACCACAGACAATGCAGCCATGGTGGCAGCGGCAGGATACTTTAAATATATGAAAAAGGATTTCTGCGACCTTTCCCTCCCTCCGTTTTCCAGAGTGACGGTCTGACCTTAATTCAAAAGATTTTTCTCAAACGCCAACAAATATTTCTCTCCTCTATAATCTCTAATCTCCCTTTATGTCTATGAAGGAATCAAAGAAAGTTTCACAAACCGGCGATGAAAACCGGCTACATACAGAAACACGACATCTTGTCATATACGGCTATACAAGGCAAGAGCTTCAAAAGGTCATGAAACACTTTGAAGCTCAGCTCCCCGAGTTTGTGAAAGTCACGATAGACACAAGCAACCTTGTCTCAAAAATAACAATCACAGGGATAGAATCGGGAATTGAGCTTTTACGGTTCAAGATGAATCGTTATCAGCAAAATTTAAATGATATTTTCACGCAAGATGTTGTTTCTATCGAAGATAAGTCAGTGGCGCAAGTGCTTGGTGAACTTCTTACGGAACGCGAACTCACCGTCGCCTGTGCGGAAAGCTGTACCGGAGGAAATCTTGCTCATAGGATAGTACAGGTGCCCGGTTCTTCAACATATTTTCTTGGCAGTGTAGTCAGTTATGCCAACGATGTTAAGACAGAGGTATTAGGAGTGCCCAAACAGGATATCTCCGCTAAAGGTGCAGTCAGCAAAGAAGTGGCAGAAGCAATGGCAACAGGAGTCGCAAGGCTGATGAGAAGTGATTGTGCCATAGCGACAACAGGTATTGCAGGTCCGGACGGAGGCACTAAATATAAACCCGTCGGGACGGTCTGGATTGCCGTGAAATATGGCGACAAGATTGTCAGCGAATGCCTCCATTTTAAAGGAGACAGGAACTCTGTCATTGAAAGCGCGACTAATCATGGCATGGTTATGCTCATCAATCTTCTCCGCAACAATTACGTCATGCAGGAAGATCTAAATGATGACTGAGAAAGGATTCAATTATTAGCTAAAGTCAGGCAATCGGGGATGAAAAAGAGAGCTTGAAGAGTGATTTTCATTGCGTGATTTACGGCTAATGATTAAAAAATTAAAAGTTTAAGCCTCTTCATTTGCAGGATTTGATTTTTTTTATTAATTTTGCACCCGGTTTGTGGCACATCCTTTAAAGTCGCCTCAATGATGCACTTGGCGATGATATGAGAACTGAGATGGCGGCCTCAATACCTATAGACTTTTTAATTGAATTAAAAAACAACAGCCATGTCAAAAGTTTGTCAGATTTCAGGCAAAAAAGCTTCAGTGGGCAACAA
>JAIDPA010000005.1 GCA_029062985.1 Muribaculaceae bacterium | reverse complement strand
ATGTAAGACATAATCAGACATGCAGAGATATAATCCATTTAATTCTTTTTCATTATGAAACGAGTTGCTAATCATTCCTTTATATATTTAATCCTGATTTTCTTCTCTTTAGGATTCGTAAGCTGTCATTCCTCTAAAAAGGGTCAGAAAATTCCCTCAGGGAAAAAAGCTCAGGTGGAGGCTGTGCATGTGGGAAAACTCAACGGACTACAGAAGGAAATCGTAAAGGAAGCAAGAAGCTGGCTTGGCACCCCATATTGTTACGGGGCATCTGAAAAAGGGGAGGGAACAGATTGTTCAGGTATGGTTTTGAAAGTATATGAAAAGGTTACAGGAGTGAAACTTCCACGTAATTCTGCAAAACAGGCTGAATTTTGTAAGGAATTGAAAGGGAAGGAGGTCAAAGTGGGAGACCTTGCTTTTTTTGCTACGGGAAAAGATCCCCGAAAGATATCACATGTTGGAATAATGATAAACGACACGGAGTTTATTCATGCCTCAACAAAAAAAGGGGTAGTGGTATCGGATATCACCACCCCCTATTATGAACGAACATTCATAATGTTCGGACGTCCTTAATTAATCGCCAAATCCTTCGATAAAGAAATACAATAAACTATACGATTATAAGAAAAATTACACCAAGATTCCTAACATAATCATCATGCTATTTTTTGATTAAATGTTTTTTACCGTTTATGATATATAATCCGGAAGGGAGATCTGCAAGTGTGCGACCTCTCATATCTAACTTTACTCCTTGAAGAGTGTAGACCGACAGTTCCTCAATTCCTTCAGTTTTTACATCTGAAACCACAGATTGATTATCGGCTGACAATATGGCATCCAAATGGCTACCCGCAAGGAAACTTCGTATTTCATCCGAGGTTACTCCTTCTATCCTTCCAAGCGGTGTATATGACCATGAGTTCGTGCCGTAGAATATCACGATGTTATTGCCCTGATAGAGCATAACATCTCCGGGAACGGTGGATAACTGACGATTAGAGGTCGGAAGAGACCATGGCAATTCACCCACTTTCTCGAAACCTCCGTAGTCATTCATTCTGACAGTGACCGGTGATTCCTCCACAAACGATTTTAATTTATGGGCTGCCTCAGTGTCGGCAAGAGTAATATTCATTGACTTTCCGTTGACGGTCAATACTATTTTATTCTGTGCATTCACCATAATTATAGAAGCTATAGTAATTAAGAAAAGTGTCAGTCGTCTCATAAACATTATTTTGTCGACTCTTTTAGATTATTGTTGAAGAAAGTAATCAATTTCTCAAATGGAATAAGGTCTGTGCGGTCATATAGGTCAACATGTCCCGCTCCGGGAATAATAACCAATTCCTTTGGTTCGGCTGCCCTTGAGTAAGCGTCTTCACTGAATTCTCTTGAATGAGCTTCCGAACCCGTTATGAAAAGCATAGGTCTTGGAGAGATTGTCTCGATATCCTCGAAGGGATAAAAATTCATGAATTTCACATTTGATGTTAGTGTAGGATGTGTGGTAGTCTGTGGAGTTGCTCCTTCCGGAGTGTATTCACCTCTTGGAGTCCTGTAAAAGTCGTAGAACTCTTTCTGTACGGGGTTGAGTGTATCACTCCATTCATTGGCTGTGCCACTGGTAAGTTCGGGAGTGGCTCCCTCAAACTCAGCATATCTCTTTTCAGCAGCATCCGCTATTATGGCTTTGCGTTGTTCAAGAGACAAGGATTTATGAAGACCGTGTCGGTTGGCGTTTCCCATATTATACATGCTGACTGTAGCGATTGCCTTTAGACGGGGATCAATCTTAGCCGCACTGATAGCAAAACTGCCACTACCGCATATACCGATAACTCCTATTTCATTTCTGTTTACGAAAGGTCTTGTTCCCAGATAGTCAACAGCCGCGCTGAAAGCCTCGGCATACATGTCAGGACTTACAGCATTACGAGGTTCTCCTTCACTTTGACCCCAGAAAGGGAGGTCGATGGCAAGGGTGACAAAGCCTGCCTCTGCCATTTTCTGTGCATAGAGAGAGGCACTCTGTTCTTTAACTGCCCCCATTGGATGACCAACTATTATGGCTGGAAGTTTCTCTCCGGGTTTGAGAGAATTAGGGGTAAACAAAGTCCCTGCTACTTTCATTTTATACTGATTCGGGAATGAAACCTGCTGTTCTTTCACCGAATAGGAATGATAGAAATTATCGGCTCCGGCAGGCTTCTCATATTGATATGACTTCTGAGCAGATGCCATGATTGTGAAGGTTGCCAGGAGTGGCAAAATTAGAAATCTCTTAAAACTCATCATATTCATCATTTAATTGTTTTTTATGTTCATTATTCCTCTTGGAGATTGCCTTGATAACTACGTTATCCGGACGTTTTTTTCTTCTTTTCCTTCGTTAATGCGCAGACGACATACCGGAGAGACGGAAGTGTGGGTATCTACGATATTAGTTTTCTCACTTCAATTTATTTTATATCGTTCTACAATAAATATAACCATATAAGTCTCAATCTTGTTAGCTCTGACTGACCTCTATTTCAAACCCGATTTTTGGAGATACCAACCAATTAAACAGATTACGATATGGGCACTATTATGATACGGGTAAAGAATGTTATTCAACAGAGTTCTCTCGGAATGATATTTTCTGTTTCCATATCCCATATTTTAAGCGCAAAGTTGCACACAAAAGTAAATCCTTGTGTTTTTTTATGTATCTTTGCATGTGCTAATCACCCTTCAACCTATTTATGAGTAAGATTCTAAAGATAAACAAACCGGCAGATTATAATGCTTGGGTCGGTAAGTCTGATTCTCATGATCTGATAAGTGTCATTAATTATAGTGAACTTTCTCCCGTGCGATACAGCCTAAATCAGTATGAGGTCTACGGGCTGTTTCTTCAGGGAAAGGAGGCTGATATGGATTTGGTGTATGGAATCGGAAGATACGATTATTCAGAAGGAACTCTCATTTGCGTAGCTCCGGGACAGTTGGGGGGGAAGGAAGACACCGGGGAAATGTTCAATCTCAGCGGATGGGCAATATTGTTCCATCCGGATCTGCTGCAAGGCACCGGACTCGAAAATGATATTAAAAATTTCTCATTCTTCGATTATCGAATAAATGAGGCGCTTCACATGAGCGAAGAGGAACGTGATGTCATAGTCTCTATCATCCGGCAACTGGATAAGGAGTTGAAATATCCTTCTGATGAAATGCAAAACCGTATCATAGTCGGTTTTTTGAATCTCATCCTCAGGTATGCGCAACGGTTCTATAACCGTCAGTTTATATCACGCACTATCGTAAACAATCATATATTATCCAGATTTGAAGAATCGCTTAAACAATGTTTAAATGACGAGTCGAAATTATCAGGAGGTGTGCCGAACGTGCAATATTTCGCCGACCGATTGAATATGTCAGCCAGCTATCTCAGCGATGTTATCAGAAAAATCACGGGAGAAACGGCGGGGAATCTAATCAGACAGCATATTGTACAGATTGCAAAAAACAGGCTTTCAAGTGGTATGAGTTCGTCAGAAGTAGCATATTCTTTAGGATTTGAGTATCCACAGCATTTTGCGAGAACATTTAAGAAAATGACAGGGCAGACACCGACGCAATATATAGCTGAGAAAAATCTTCTTAAATAAAAATAGCACACATTAATTCCTCCGATAAATCAAAAAAGAGGCTGTGTCGTAATTAAGGTTTACGGTGCAGCCTCTCTTTTTTAGAGCTATGAGGTTTGGATGTTTTTCAGGC
>JAIDPA010000049.1 GCA_029062985.1 Muribaculaceae bacterium | reverse complement strand
ATGTATTATTATGCAAAATTAATTATTTTCAAAAGTATCTGCTGATGCATAAAGCGTAAAGGAGATAAACATTGCAATATCAAATATTGAACTAACGTTTAATGAATATGAAAAAAATCTTTTTTATAATATGTGTATTTGCTTTGTGTGGATGTAATGCTCCGAAATTATCGAAAGCTGATGAGGCGTTCGACAGGGGGGAATATTTCGATGCTCAGCAGATTTATAAGAAAGTATATAATAAGTTGAGTGCTAAGAAAGACCGTCAATTAAGGGGCGAGGTCGCTTTCAAGCAAGGATTATGTTACGACAAACTCAATATGTCGGCTAATGCATCTAAAGCTTTTCAGAATGCAAAGCGCTATGACTACTCCGATTCCATCCTCTATCTCTATTTGGGGAAAGCTCTCCAGGGGGAAGGAAAATATGATGCGGCAATCAATGCGTATGACACATACCTAAGTTATGCTCCGGATAATGCCCTTGCCAAAGAAGGAATCAATGGTTGCCGGATGGCAATAATGGCTAAGACTAACCGTAAGACACGCTATATCGTAAAGAAGGCTCAATTATTTAATTCGCCTCGAGCCGACTACGCCCCGATGTATCTTGATAAAAATCTTGACCAGCTTTATTTTACGTCGAATACGGAGAAAGCAACCGGAAACTCACGCTCGGAGATAACCGGAATGAAACGTGGTGACATCTATGTTAGCAGAAAAGATGAGAAAGGAAACTGGAAACGTCCCGAGCCGGTAGAGGGCGGACTGAATACGGAAGCAGATGAGGGAATCATCTGCTTTTCTCCCGACGGACAGACAATGTATCTTACAAGGGCAAGGCGTTCGGAGACGTCGAACACTTCAGTCGAGATATATACCTCCAAGCGTTCGGACGCTACATGGAGTGAACCTCAGAAGTTTGAAATCACTTCTGATACACTCTCTGCAGTGGGTCATCCGTCGGTATCATCAGACGGCACTTATCTATACTTTTGCAGCGATATGCCCGGTGGTTTCGGCGGTCTTGATATATGGCGTATAAATCTTAAGGAGAGGGCAGGGAGTCTTGAAAATCTCGGTCCGCAGATTAACACTCAGGGCAACGAGATGTTTCCTTATTCACGCACAGATTCTCTTTTGTATTTCTCATCTGACGGACATCCCGGTTTCGGCGGTCTTGATCTGTTTAAGGCAAAGCTTAACACGACAGGAGACTATTGGAGTGTGGAGAATTTAGGCTTACCCCTTAACAGTAAAGGTGATGATTTCGGAATCACCTTTGGAAATGGAGAAAACGGTTTTCTGAGTTCCAACAGAGATGACGGAAGAGGCAGAGACCATATATATTCCTTTGAACTCCCCGATATTCATATCACTATTTCAGGATGGGTGCTGGATAAGGACGAGGAACCTGTGGCTAACGCTATTATAAGGATAGTGGGTGATGACGGAAGCAACCAGAAAGAAGTGTCGCGCGACGACGGTTCTTTCCGTTTCAACCTCGACAGGGGTGTGCGTTATGTCATGAAAGCCGGTGCTACAGGTTACCTGAACGTTAAACAGGAGTTTGTCAGTGATTCGGCAGAAGAAGATGCTGACTATGCTATCGACTTCATATTGGCAGCTGTGAATAAACCTCAGGTGATAGAGAATATCTTTTATGATTTCGATAAGGCAACATTGCGTCCTGAATCGAAAGATGCTTTAGATGAGCTTGCCCAAATGATGCGCGATAACCCGCATATCACTATTGAAATGGCAGCTCATACTGATCGGAAGGGGAGTGATGAATATAACATATCCTTATCTGAGAGGAGAGCAAAAAGTGTGGTTGATTATCTCATAGCCGCAGGCATCTCCCCTGACCGCATGAATCCCAAAGGTTATGGAGAGGCAGTGCCGAAGACTGTCACGAAACGTATCAACCGCGAATATCCTCAGTTCCCGGAAGGGACAGTGCTTACGGAAGAATACATACTCACCCTATCTCCGGAAGATCAGGAGGCAGCCGACCAGATAAACCGTCGTACAGAGTTTCAGGTCTTAAGTCTTGATTATTTTTAGGCATTAGGCTCGAGGCATTAGGCATTAGGCTCGAGGCAAGGAGACTATCACAATTTTCAATTTTCAATTAAAAATCCCGGGGAGGGAAGTTGTCCCAACTTCCCCACGCGCAGTCAAAGCCGGAGCCTTGAGCCTCAAGCCTTGAGCCTCAAGCCTTGAGCCTTGAGCCTTGAGCCTTGAGCCTCAAGCCTTGAGCCTTGAGCCTTGAGCCTTGAGCCTAATGCCTAATGCCTCAAGCCTGTTAAAAGAAGTTATATGTGATTTTAAAGTCAATGAGGGGATAGACAGGAAGCGCTTTTATAAAATCCATATATGAGCCTACCTTACCTCTGATGTTGACCAAATCTTTTGTCATGTTCACGCCATCATGGAGAATAACATTCGGTGCGCCTCCCCAGAACAATACTCCGGCGTCAAACCCTATGCTCAGACGCTTATCTTTATCAACAGTGCTGCTGTAACCGAAACCCAAATAAGGGCGGAAATTATTGGTGACGGCTTTTGCGGAGACTCTTCCGTCTTTTGTGGGTTCCATAAGATAGGGTTTCCCATCCTTATAATCACCAATATGGATGCCAACGCTGCCATAGCGTTCAAATTTATCATGATATTCCATAGCTAATTCCGGATCAAGGAAAGTCCCGTTGCCGATAGCGACCATGTAAGGGTCGAAATCCGGAGATGTGAAATAACGGTAGGCACGGTTGTAGATATTTACGCCGACAAGAGTCTGGGTTTCCCCCCGGGTGTTCTTGGCTCTTCCGACAACCGGACTTCCAAGATAGAATCCGGCTGTGAAATGCCAATGACGGTTGTTCTGAAACGGGAATACGTCAACAAGCAATTTGAAGTTCAACATATTTGGCTTGGCATTCATGGTCACTTTGTCGTCCATGTCCAGACCCATGAGGTCTTTCACCATCTCCTGAATATGGCTCACATCGTTAGTCGCTCCGTTTTCAGAAAAAGAGGAGAGTTCAAAATTTAAGGGGATATTAAAAGAGGGCATCCATTCGATGCCGGCACGCAGAGTAGCCCATTTTGTAAGAGGAGTAGCGACTTCGAGTCCTAACCCTCCGGTGCCGAGAGTAAAAGAGGCATCCAGATGGTCAGCGACACCTTTTCTGCTGCACCATTCCAGGAAACTCGATTTTCCGGAAGATACTGGTGAAATTTTATTCTCCGAGACATTTAATACTGAGTCCAGCTGAGAATTTATCTGCTCCACCCATGAAGGGACATTATGGGCAACCTTAGATGAAAAGGGTTGCGCCGTAATAGAATCAGAACCCGAATTTGCGAAAGAGGAAGTTGCTGAAAGCAGAAAAGCTATTGATAAGACAATATGTTTTAGCATACGAAAAAATGAAAAGAATGATTACCCCGACAAATTCCCCATAAGCCATAATAGTCAGAATCTCATGAAAAAATGCCCCATAAGGAATCAATTCAAATGATAATTTTATGAATGGGACAAAATTATGAAAAAAAGCTGAGTCGAGCAAACGTAATAAAATATAAACTCTCCGAAAAAGGAAATATGTTAAGGAATCTTGGTCAAAATGTCTGAAATGGCTTAAAAATTCGATTTTCTTAAATATTTTTTTGTGAAAATTTGTTTATGCAAATAAAGAGTCTTACCTTTGCGGTCGATTTTCATTGCGGATTGAATGCTCAGGAAGCAATGCGGTATCGCTTTTTGTCTTATTTTAAAGGTATCTATCTCTTGATGTCAGATTAGGAATAAGTTTCCTCTGGCAGCTACGTCAGAACGACGCAGTTATGAATGTAAGGAAAAATTAACAACAATATTATTAATTCAAATCTTAACGGAATGAATAAAAAACTGATCAACGGCTTGCTGTTGTTGACTGTTGCAACAAGTGGTGCAGGGATGTTCACTTCTTGCAAGGACAACGATGATGCCAATCTGGCTGATGTTTACCAGAGCCAGAACGACCTTTCAAAGGCTCTTCAGGCTAAGGATGCAGACCTTGCTAAACGTTTGAAGAAACTCGAAGATGCCGGCTTCCTGAACCAGGCAGACAGAGAATATCTTCTCAGCCTTATTAAGGACAATAACACTTCAATTGACGCTGTAAAGGCATATCTTGACGGTAAGATTGGCTCAATGGTTACAAGCATTGAAGTTCAGCGTGTCTACAACAACATGTTCGGCACTCTCAATCTTCCTTTCGGCATCAACAGCACTGTTCTTGCTAATTACTATTATTCTGCAAAAGATGCTGTTAAATTCCCTAACGTAAACAGCCCTGAGGCTAACGAATGGGATGGCAACAAGCTTAACGATGCTGTTCAGACAGTTCGTGCTTGGGAAGATGGCGTAACTCCTGAAGGCGTTGTGGATCTTGCAGGCAATGATACTCCTGAAATCGGTTCTCTCGGTAAAATCTATGTTCAGGTTAATCCTGTAAGCGTACCTGCTGAAGGTCTTCCTGTGACTCTCGTTACAAGCAAGGGTAAAGTAGCTGTTGAAACTACTCTCGAACTTAAGGCTGAGGGCGACGAAACTGAAGAATTCAAGTTTGGCGGCGGCTCTCGTTCAGCTGAGAACGGTCTTTATTATATCGAGGTTCCTGCAACTGTTGGTGATATCGCTAACATTCAGGTTAAGCTTGATGAAAATCTTAAGCAGATTGCAAAAGATTACATTGATAATAAGACAAGACCTGATCTCGCAAATGTAGCTAAGGGTGTTTACGACCAGCTCGTTAATACAAACCTCCCCGCGTATGCAGTTAAGCTCGGTTATGTTAATAATCCAATGACTCTTGCTGATGCTATCGTTAACTACAACAAGGCATCTGTAGATGCAGAGGGTGGTCTTGAGTATGATGCTGATGGCAATATCGTTTATAACGGTGAGCAGTTAGGCAGCCTTACCAACTACACTTCATCTGAGACTGCAGAAGCAGATCTTACTTACAACTATCTTTTCTCTAAGTATGATATCGCAGTTGCAACTGTTCATCCTTTGAGCTTCAACTCTATCCCGGCAGATTTCAGCATCACAGACCGCAATCTTCCTTCTTTCGGCCGTATCAAAGATGCTATCGACGAGATGTTTGATAAGATGAAGGATAAAGTGAATATCAATATCGAACTTGGTAATGACACATGGGTTATCGAATTCAATAAGGATAATTTCAAAGTTAATGTTGACGACATTGAAATTAATCTGACCGGTATGCCGGTTTATGGTCCTAATGGTGATCCTATCGGTACTGTTGGTACAGATTCTGATCCTGTTAAGATCGTCCTCAAGCAACTTCCTGACGGCACTGTAGCAGGTGTTGGCGAAGGTGACCTCGCTCCGCTTATCAAAGCTATTCAGGATCCGATCGATGAAGTAGAGAAAGTTGTTGAACAGGTTAACGATATTATAGATCAGCTTAATGAACAGCTCAAGAAGGTTAACACTGACCTCAACCAGCAGATCACTGATATCATCAACGATATTCAGAACGATATCGATAAGAAACTTGACAGCGACAACAGCCTCATCAAACTTTACAACAAGGTTGTTGACAAGGTGAATGACTTGCTCAAGGATCCGGCTCACTACATGCAGGTTTATGCTGCTTATAAGGATAACGGCGGTGATCTCCACCACTTCTCAACAAACGTTAATGACCCGTCTCTCTACACAGGCAGCGAAGGCTTCAAGATTTTCTTGACTTCTTACAATGGCGAAATCCTCGTTCCTGCTTACAAGAAGATCGTTGCAATCTCTAACGTTTATGACCTCAACGGTCAGGAAGTAGCTAACGCTAAGTCTATCCTTGAAAAGGCTAACAGCGGTGCTGACCTCAACAAAGTTCTTGACGGCGAACGTCACGTAGTTGCTGTAGAGGCTTCTAACCTTGAGAAGGGTTATATCTACGAGATCTACTACTCTGCACTCGACTATCGCGGAAAGACTTCAACCAACAAGTATTACATTGAGGTGAAATAATTTTAGGAGAGTAACGCACGAATTATAGAACCAAAAAGATTATAAAAATGAAATTAAATAAAATTCTTCTGACTGCATCTCTCCTGCTCGGTGGTCTTTGCGCCAATGCACAGGAAACAGTCACCGAATACGTTTTCCAGCCCCACTGGTATGGACAGGCTCAGATCGGCCTCCAGGAGACACTTGGTGAGGGTGCATTCGGCAAGCTTCTTGCTCCTAACGCACAGCTCGCAGCCGGATACAAGTTCAATCCCTATATCGGCGCTCGTCTCGCTGTAAACGCATGGCAGAGCAAGGGTACGCTCAATTTCATGGGCAACCACAAATGGAAATGGAACTATGTAGCACCTACAGTTGACGCAGTTGTTGACCTTACAAACCTTATCGGTGGTTACAACCCCAACCGTCTCGTAGAGGTTAACCTCCTCGCAGGTGTTGGTATCAACATCGGTTTCCACAACAAGGAAGCTAACGCTATCAACAATGAGCTTACAGCTGCTATCAAAGCTCAGCCCAATCTTCCTGATCCCGTTCCCGGCGGCTACTACAACAGCATCCCTGCCAACTACAATGTGCTTGGCAATATCTGGGACGGCACCAAGACTCGTTTCGTAGGTCAGGTAGGTGTTGACGTTAACTTCAATGTTACAGAGCAGCTCCAGGTTGGTCTTGAACTTATGGCTAACTCTCTCAGCGATAACTATAACTCTAAGGTTGGTAGCAACGCTGACTGGTATTTCAACGCTCTTGTTGGTGTAAAATACGCTTTCGGTCCTAAGTATGAGACTCGCACTCGCACAATCGAAGTTCCCGCTCCGGAACCCGTAATTGTAGAGAAAGTTGTTGAGAAAATCGTAGAGGTTCCTGTTCAGGTTGAGAAACCTGTAGTAAAAGAGGAAGTTTCTATGCGTCGCGACATCTTCTTCACTATCTCTAACTCTACAATCGCAAAGAGCGAGCAGGCTAAAGTGCAGCAGATTGCTGACTTCCTCAAGGAGAATCCTGAGGCTAAGGTAGTCATCACAGGCTATGCTGACAAAGGCACCGGCACAATGGCAATCAACCTTCGTCTGTCAAAGCAGCGTGCTCAGACTGTAGCTAACGAGCTTCAGAAGAAGTATGGCATCCCGGCTTCACGTATGGAAGTGAAGAGCATGGGTGAGTCTGAATATCAGCCTTATCCTGATCCCGTACAGAACCGTGTAGCTATCTGTATCGCAAAATAAAAAATATTGACTTGAGGCAATAATCCAAATTGTCAATACGTTATAAATTGGTCATATCAACACCGGTTGGTATGACCAATTTTTTAATTCACCTTCAGAAATGGTATAGATGACGGTTGAGTTTAAACCTTCCGGTCATAAACAGGTCAAACCGGTAAGAATATGTTAGGTTATTTATGAAAAAGTTCTTTTTATCGCTCTCTGCAATTTTTCTTTCTGTCTCTGCCTTTGCCGATTTCACAGGCGCCGGCTTCTACAGACTGAAGAATCAAAATTCTCAACGATATGTGTCAGTCATTGATAATGACTGTGCATACGTTGACCTTGTCTCCGGAAGCATAGACAGTCATGCATTAATCACTATCAAATCTTTTGATGAAGTGTGTCATGACCCTTCGACCATCATTTATGCCGCTCAGGTGGCAGGCTCTAAATATAATATAGCAGCCCAAGGGGTTTCGATAAAAAATATGGTGCAGTATGATCTCCATCTTGGTGCCCGAGGCAAGGAAGGGGATCAGACGATATATTGGCTTTACGCGTCAAAAAGCGGTGCGACGAAGTACTTATGCGACCCTCGGGTAGCCTCCTCTGCCACCGGATACGTCTCTTTGGGAAATCCTATTGCCAATAATGTGTCGAGCCAAAAGAAAATTTCTTGGTTTATTCTTCCCGTGACAGCTAATTCATCCAATTATTTCGGAGTGCTCCCTACGGTGGAAGTCAACAACGGATACTGGGCAAGTTTGTATGCCTTTTTCCCGTTTTCTGCATTTTCAGAAGGGGTAGAATTCTACTACCCTTGTGCGGTGTCGGCAACCGGGCTTGTAGAAATGAAAAAAGTGGAGGGCACTGTTCCCGGAGAAATGCCTGTCATAGTGAAGTGTAATGACAAAGACCCGGCTCGAAACCGCCTCAACGTGGGAGCCTCTAATCCGGGAAGTTACAAAGGAAATCTTCTGCACGGACAGTATTTCAACTGTTACGCCAATGATGGACAATACGTCAACCGTCTTCCTTACCATAAGGAGACTATGAGGGTTTTGGGAAAATGTAAAGACGGTTCTCTCGGCTTTGTCGTAGATGAGACACTGGATTTCATACCGGCAAACTCAGCTTATATTATAGTTGAGCCTTGGTATCCGAAAGAACTTAAATGCGTTTTTTCTCACGATGAATATATTGTCGGAGTAAAGGATGTGAAAGTAGGAACCGCGACTAAAAAAAAAAATGAGGTCTACTCGCTGACAGGCGTTAAGCTATACGATGATGCCACTGAGCAGCAGATAGCCAATCTTCCGGCAGGAATGTATATCATCGGAGGGAAGAAAAAGGTAGTCAGGAAGTAAAGTTCAATACTCCTCCAATGCCCCTCTGACCACATAGACCTTAAACCTAAGTTGAGCACGCGAAATTTAAATTAAATATTAGATAAAAAAGCCTTTGAATGTGTTTGCATATTCAAAGGCTTTTTCATAATTTTGTAAAGTTCTTGCTGCCAAAGATGTTGAAGAGGGCGGCGTTAACCCGGCGAAATTATCATGGAAGAAAAAGTGACAGTAGACGGCCTTACATTTGTGCCGTATCTGAGACAGGAAGAAATTTCACGACAGGTGAAAAGAGTGGCTGAAGAGTTGAGAAACGATCTCAAGGATTCGGCGCCGCATTTTATCTGCGTCCTTAACGGAGCATTTATCTTTGCATCCGATCTGATTCGCGAAATAGGGATTAATGACAGCACTATTTCTTTTGTCAGGTATAAGAGTTATCAGGGTCTCACTTCGACAGGAAGTGTTAAGCAGCTGATAGGAATGACTGAAGATATTGACGGAAAGGATGTGGTGATAATCGAAGACATTGTTGACACCGGACTGACCGCAGTGCAGATGATTGATGATCTCAAGAAGAGAAATCCAAATTCTATCAGATTTGCCACCCTCTTGCATAAGCCCGAAAGCAGCAAGACAGGATTTCAGCCCGATTACGTGGCTTTTCAGATTCCTCCCAAGTTTATAATAGGCTACGGACTTGACCTTGACGGGAAAGGACGCAATCTTAAAGATATATATGTCGTGGCAGAATAACGTCGCGGCAGACAATTCAATTACTCATATTTTTATTAAGAGGGAAGTTCCCGCGTGAGAGACGTGACCTTCCTGAATCAAAAATCATTAACCAATTTTTAGACATGTTGAATCTTGTTTTATTCGGAGCCCCCGGGAGTGGAAAGGGGACCCAGAGCGCTAAGCTAATCGACAAATACGGCCTGCATCATATTTCCACCGGGGAAGTGCTCAGAGACCATATCAAGCGCGAGACAGAGCTCGGAAAAATAGCTCAGTCGTATATTGCTAACGGTCAGCTAATACCTGACGAATTGATGATCAGTATCCTTGATGACGTGCTTGAAAAAGAGGCAGCCGGCAAGAAAGGAGTGATTTTTGACGGTTTCCCGCGCACAATCCCGCAGGCAGAAGCATTAAAGGAGCTGCTTCGCAAGCGAGGCACAGATCTTCACGCTGTGGTAGGACTTGAGGTGCCGGAAGAAGAACTGATAGAACGAATGCTAAACCGTGGAAAAGAAACGGGGCGTGCCGACGACAATCTTGAGACAATAAAAAAACGCCTTGACGTTTACCACAATCAGACCTCTCCGCTGAAAGATTATTACTCAGGAATCGGTAAATATCTACCGGTGAACGGGTCAGGAAATATTGAAGATATTTTCAATAATATCACGGCAGGGATCGATAAAATCAATTGAGATTGATTTTTACGAGGATACATTTGTAAAAGCCGATTTTTTTGATTAAATTTGCGCCCGAAGGAATGTTGTGGTCTCCCACAAATTATCCGGAATTGATGTCGTAATTTTAATATACTGACACATAACTATTTATAAGGAAATAAAAAACACCAAATAAAACTCGTAATCAAATCCCCTCCGGAATACCTTCCGTGACGGATCCGGTGCCGGATAAGGGTGAGGATTATTTTTATAACGATGGAAGCAGAAAAGAAACCCAAACGTCCAAGAATCGGAGTAGCACCCGGTGCAACGGAGAGCAACGACTCTGAAAACCGTTATGAGAAAGTGAACTACCCTAATGATGACCGTCAAGCAGAACGTCCGCAGACTCAGAGACCTTATGGCTCTCAGGGTGGTTACCAGCAGCGTTCATACGGCTATAATAACAATCGTGGCTCTCAGGGTGGCTACAACAGAAACACCTATAATAACCATTACGATCGTCCCTCTTATCAGCAAGGAGGGTATCAGCAGCACCAGGCGTCAGATGTCGAGGGCGCTGAGAAATCAGAAACTTCTGAAGAGAACGGTTTCTCCCAGAATCAGGAGGGCGGCTATCAGCCCCGTCAGGCTTATCAGCCTCGCCAGGGTTATCAGCCTCGTCAGGGCGGCTATAACAACAACCGCAACATGCAGGGCGGCTATAACAATAACCGCAACCAGGGCGGTTACGGCAACAACCGCAACATGCAGGGCGGTTATGGCAACAACCGAAATCAAGGCGGCTATAACAACAACCGCAATCAGGGCGTCTTCGGCACCAACCGAAAGATGCAGGGCGTTCAACAACACAACAATCAGAACGTCAAGCTGCATCAGAACAAAAATAAGGACCATG
>JAIDPA010000048.1 GCA_029062985.1 Muribaculaceae bacterium | reverse complement strand
ATCCCCCAACCACCTAATCACCTAATCACCTAATCACCTAATCCCCCAACCACCTAACCACCTAACCACCCAAAACATGTTTTACAACATATTTGCGACATTTAGTGTCGTTTTTGCTTGCTATTACTAATTTATTCTCTTAACTTTGCCACATCGGAGACGACATAAGTTGTCGGAATCGCAAGAACCTGCTGAAATATTCAATTCTTACGTGTTTCGTCTTACATGTTAAAGCTGCAAATCTTCTGTTGACCATCAATCAGGAAGATTACGGAAGGTGTATTGAAGTCAATATACCGGTATCTGTAATTTTCCGACCGCTCATTTAATATCAACTCATCAGCCAACCGAGGAAAGCAACCTTCGAACAACGATTTCAGAATAAACCATAATATTAACCTAATAATCTAACTGAATGAAAAAAATTTTACTTTCGTTAGTCGGCTTGGTGATGACCTTTGCCGCAAATGCCACTGATTATTATCTAATCGGTGGGTTCAATGGGTGGACGCTCAAACAGTCAGAGTGTAAATTTACTGAAGGAAGTAATGGAGAGTACACACTGGATTATGTGGGCACCCTAACATCAGGATTCAAAATCAATGATGGCACATGGGGTGAGAATGCAAACTTCGGAGGGAATACAACCTTAGAACTTGGCAAAGAATACATATTAGATGTAGGTGGTGGTAGTGGCAATATTCCATTATCGGAAAATATTGAGAATCCTCATCTTGTATTCAACCCTGATGCAAAAACCCTTCTTATAACAGGACAAGCTGTTGAACCTGAGTATGCTTATGCTATCTCAGGACAAATTCTCAGTGAAAATGTCGGTGCCGATAATAAACCTCTCTGGGAAGATAAAACCTTAACGGAAGAATCTGATGGAACTTGGACTATTACTACTACCTGTTATCCTGGAGAATTTGGTATAAAAATGATAGACAAGTCAACAGGATCACAAGTGAGTTGGTTTGGATTATATGACACTGTAACCTTACAACCTGAATTCGGTGAACCAATAGTAATGAAAGAAGATGGTCCAAACCTTAAGCTGGTCAAAGGGGGAGAATGTACTTTTACCTTTAATCCTGAAACTTGGATACTTACTGTAACAGGAGATGGAGAGTTCTCCAAAAAAGAATATACCTATGCAATATTCGGTTCCATTTTTGGTGAAGTTGATAAAGATGGAAATCCAACTTGGTCGGGGGCGGCTTTGACTGAAAATAATGGGAAATGGAGTGTTACCTCAGATTGCATTCCCGGGCAGTTTGGAATCCAAAAGATTAATAAAGATACTGAACAACAGGAGGAATGGATTGCCTGGGATGCACAGGCAACTCGACAGCCTTCCTTCGATGCAATAATTAAGATGAATGTCGGTGGTACTAATCTAAATCTTGTAGAAGGAGGAAATTGTACTTTCACTTTCGATCCTGAAGATATGGAGCTGACTGTTACAGGTGCCGGTTCATTTGGAACTGTAAAATACGGTTACGGTATCAAAGGCAATATCTTCTCTACAACTGAAAAACCAAACGATTGGATTGCTGTTGAGATGGAAGAGAAAGATGGTCTTTGGGTATTAGCTGATAAGGAAACGACTCTGAAAGGTAGCTTCGGTATTTATGAAATGGATAAAGCTACAGGAGCGCAGACGGGCTGGTTGAATTTGGCTGACGGAGCTGAATTTGCATTAGATACACCTGTTAAGCTGACCTTTGAAATAGGTCCCAATATTAATAATCTTGAGGAGGGAACTTATACATTTACATTCAATCCGGAATCTCTGGAACTCACTGTAACAGCACCTCAGGTTGAAGAGAACAACTTTGATTATTATATTCATGGTGATATTTTCCCGACTACAAGCGATTGGATGAGTGAAAAAATGACGCTCATCGATGGTAAGTATGTGCTTGCTGATGTAGATATTGAGGCAGGTAACTTCGGTATTCAGGTAAAGGATCCTGCAATTACTGAAGGCAATCCCAATGTTGGCTGGTATGCGGGAAAAGATAAATCTGAAGTAGAACTCGGTATTCCTATCGACCTCACGGATACCGATGGTAAGAATCTGTCAATTGTAAAGGGTAAATATACATTTACATTTGATCTCGAAGCCATGACTCTCACAGTTACAGGCAATACTCTTCCCGATGTTGACCCGGAATATGCATACGTGATGTATGGTGCTGAAACAGAAAAAGGTGCTTGGGAAGATAAAGAAATGACTATTACCCAATCAGGAAACTGGACAGTAACCCTTGCAAAACCTCTTGTAGAATTTGGCATTAAGAAAGTCGATACAGCTCACAGAAACAAGCAGGTTGCTTGGATCGGCTCAGCTAACGAATCTCCGGCAATAGCCGCTTTAGGTACCTACAATGCAAAAGAAGATGGTAAAAACTGGACTTCTACTCTTACCAATAAGTCTATATACACTTTCAATCCTGAAAAGATGACTCTTACTGTAGATAATGAAACCGGTATCTCAGCGATAGAGGCAGAAGAAGGTGAAGCAGTTTACTATAACCTTCAGGGTGTGCGTATCGAAAAACCTGTAAAGGGTGCTTACATCCGTGTTGTCAATGGTAAAGCCGTTAAGGTAATGAAATAATTATCTGCAAACTAATATAGACGCGTAAATAGTTCTAATCCCGCGGGCTGCGACTCGAAAGAGTCGCAGCCTTTTTTTAATTGAAAATTTGAAAATATTATAAAGTTTTCACCGGTCTGTGTTAAACAAATCCGAGCCCCCCATCAAAGAGGGCAGCTGCGTGT
>JAIDPA010000047.1 GCA_029062985.1 Muribaculaceae bacterium | reverse complement strand
TTTTCGCTGCCGACGTCCTAGCAGCTAAGTGGAACGTGCAGGACTGGGATATATCACGCTCGATAAACGAAGATGCTTCGATAGAACTGTTTAAATGGGATTCTGAAGAAGGTAAGCATGCTTTCTGGCATTCTTCCGCCCATCTTCTGGCAGAGGCTTTTCAGGAACTGTATCCGGGCGTTAAATTCGGTATAGGTCCCGCCATAGAAAACGGGTTCTATTATGATATTGACCCGGGAGAGCACAAGATAACATCAGAAGACTTCCCGAAGATTGAGAAGAAAATGATGGAACTCGTTGCCAAGAAAGAAGATATCGTTAGATCTGATATCTCAAAGGCAGATGCCTTGAAAATGTTTGGCGACAGGGGAGAGACTTACAAATGTGAGCTTATAAGCGAACTTGAAGACGGCACGATCACCACTTACACTCAAGGTGCGTTTACAGATCTCTGCCGCGGACCACATATCCCTAATACTGCTCCAATTAAGGCTGCGAAAATATTGTCGCTTGCAGGGGCATATTGGAGAGGCGATGAAAAACGTAATCAGCTTGTCAGGGTTTACGGCATCACCTTCCCGAAAAAGAAGATGCTCGATGAATACCTCACCTTGCTTGAGGAAGCAAAAAAACGCGACCACAGAAAGCTTGGTAAGGAAATGGAGTTGTTTACTTTCTCGCCGACAGTCGGTCAGGGTCTTCCTTTATGGCTTCCGAAGGGAGCTGCATTGCGAGATCGTCTTGAGCAATTCCTGCGCAAAATTCAGAAAAAATATGGTTATCTGCAGGTCATAACTCCGCATATCGGAAATAAAGCATTGTATGTAACCTCCGGTCACTGGGCTAAATATGGTAAAGATTCCTTCCAGCCTATTCATACTCCGGAAGAGGGTGAGGAATATATGCTCAAGCCCATGAATTGTCCTCATCATTGTGAAATCTATAAATCCAGTCCCAGAAGCTACAGAGAATTGCCTCTCCGGCTTGCTGAATTCGGCACTGTCTACAGATACGAACAGAGTGGCGAGTTGCATGGATTGACAAGGGTCAGAGGATTTACTCAGGATGATGCTCATATTTTCTGTGCCGCAGACCAGATAAAAGGAGAATTCCTCAAGGTTATGGATATTATCCTTTATATCTTTAAGGCTCTTGACTTTAAGAATTTCGAGGCTCAGATTTCGTTAAGAGACCCAAACAACAAGGAGAAATATATCGGCTCTGACGAAAATTGGCATCTTGCCGAACAGGCAATCATAGAAGCATGTGCTGAAAAAGGACTCAATGCCAAGCAGGTAGAAGGGGAAGCTGCTTTCTACGGACCGAAGCTCGACTTTATGGTTAAGGATGCCATAGGACGACGCTGGCAGTTGGGTACAATTCAGGTAGACTACAATCTTCCTGAGCGTTTCGGTCTTGAATATACAGGCAGTGATAACCAAAAACATCGCCCTGTAATGATTCACCGAGCTCCATTTGGGTCAATGGAAAGATTTGTAGCTGTTCTTCTTGAGCATACAGCAGGAAAATTGCCTTTATGGCTAATCCCTGAACAAGCCGTTATTCTTCCCATAAGTGAGAAATATAACGAGTATGCAAGAAGAGTAGCAGACGAACTGGAAAATCACGGAGTCCGCGCCTTTGTTGATGACCGAAATGAGAAGATTGGAAAGAAAATCCGGGATAATGAACTTAAAAAAGTGCCTTACCTTCTCGTAGTAGGAGAAAAAGAAGCACAAAATGATGAAGTTTCTGTAAGAAAACAAGGCGAAGGTGATAAAGGTACGATGAAAATTGTTAACTTTGCAGCCGAATTGAATGCAGAAGTGGATTCAATGATAAAATAA
>JAIDPA010000046.1 GCA_029062985.1 Muribaculaceae bacterium | reverse complement strand
AAGAGGGCAAAGCAGCAATGTGGTAGACCGACGCGGAGCATCCCGTGGAGGCATGAAATTAGCGGTTGTCGGTGGTATCGGCGGCTTGATTATTGCTGCATTATTCGTGTGGCTTTCCGGTGGAAATCCCCTCAGTGTGCTTCAACAGGGAAACGGCTTGACTACAGGTCAGGAAATTCAGAGTGACTATCAACCGACAGCTCAGGAAGAAGAATATGCTGAGTTTGCCAAAAAGATTCTTGCGGGCACTGAAGATGTATGGAGTGAAGAATTCAAAAAGATGGGCATGACTTACAGACCTCCCAAAATGGTTCTCTTCACGGGAAGTGTTCAATCCGCCTGCGGAAACGCGACAGCTGCCGTCGGACCCTTTTATTGTTCAGGCGATGAGACGGTCTATATCGACCTCTCTTTTTTTGATCAAATGGAGAAACAAATGAAGGCGGGAGGAGATTTCGCTTTTGCATACGTTATTGCCCATGAGGTTGGACACCATGTGCAACATCTTCTCGGCACTTTAGGAGATGCGCATCAACAGATGTCGAGACTTTCAGAGACGGAAGCTAACAAAATCAGTGTCAGAACAGAACTTCAGGCTGATTATTATGCCGGGGTATGGGCATATCATGACAACAGATTATTCGGAAGTCTCGAACCGGGAGATATTGAAGAGGGACTGAATGCTGCTTCAAAAATCGGCGATGATTATCTCCAGAAACAGGCACGCGGTTATGCCGTGCCTGAGAGCTTTAATCACGGGACTTCTGCACAGAGAGTAAGATGGCTTAAAAAAGGAGCTGCCACCGGAGACATCCGCAGCGGAGATACCTTCGGAATGTCTTATTCAAGTCTTTAATCATTTCAAATTCAGAAAACTCTTCCATAAAAAAAGACCCCGCAGAAAATGTTTTTCCACATTTTCTGCGGGGTCAAGGAGAAGAGAAAGAGCTGCAGCGATTATCTGAATTGTCTGATTTCCTGATTATACGTAAAACCGGATTCAGAAAGACGTTTTTTCAGATCTTTTTCATCGATTCCAAGGGATAGACATAAGTCTGATAATGAGTCATAATTTCCATCGCGGAGTTTCATGTTGACTATACTTGCCAGCATGTTGGGATCTTGTGGTAATGTCATATTCGTATTTATAAAGATTTTGATTAACTTTGTAAAAAATTCCTATTTATGATAAAACGACTAATTCTCTCGGTTTGTTTCGGACTTCTGACAGTCTTACCTTCTTTATGCTGCACTTCTGCCATCATCGGAGCGGAAGCCAATCCATACGGCAGACCGTTGTTGTGGAAAAACCGCGACACAAGCAATATTGACAATAAAGTAGAGTATGTTGAAGGGAAAAACGGCGAACACTCATACGTGGCTTTATTCAATGCCCAAGACCGTAAACTGCAGGAGGCTTGGATGGGTATGAACGATTCAGGATTCGCCATAATGAATACCGCCTCATATAATCTTAAGGATGACAAAGTCAGCTCAAAGCTTATGGATAAAGAGGGATTCGTCATGACTAAAGCATTGAAGAAATGTGTCACTGTTGATGATTTTGAGCAGCTCCTGAAATCACTTCCGAGACCGATGGGGGTCGAGGCTAATTTTGGAGTCATCGATGCTTTCGGAAACGGAGCTTTCTTTGAAACAAACAACCATTCCTTCACCCGCTTTAACTTGTCGGACGCCAAAGACCATATTCTCGTGCGTACGAATTACAGTAAGTCGGGACGTCCCAACGAAGGTTATGGATTTGTCAGAGAAGCCAACGCCTGCCATATTCTTGAACCATACGCTGCAAAAGGAGAAATAACTCCGGAATTACTGACTGAGACTGTCAGCCGTTCTTTCTGGCACGATATGAAACAACGTGATTACGCAAATGGTCCTGACAGATGGGTGATTGACCAGGATTTTATTCCTCGTTTCAAATCGACAGCCACAATAGTAATAGAGGGTTGCAAACCGATATCATCAAAGTCTGAGCTTTCAAAGCAGTTTATTGAAAACGAATATATAATGTGGACAGGATTGGGCTATCCCCCCTGTTCTGAAATTATGGCTGTCAGATGTATGTCTGAGGGTGTTGACGAAGCCCTTAAGGGATCGCTTCCTAACGGACACTCCACTCAGGGCGACAAAGTTAAGGCAAGACGTGCTGAGGTATTCCCCATTACTAAAGGAAACGGTGAAAAGTATATTGACATGAGCCGCCTCTTCAATGAAGAAGGAACCGGCTACGTCCAGACACTTGTGCCAATTAACTTAGCGACCTATAAACGCGAGAGGGAACGACGCGACAATGGAAAATGATGAACCGGAAATCATCATGACTGACATCTTCCGAATGTCAGGATCCACTTTTATCAGACTCATGATAGGAAGATACGGATTGCCATGGATATCTACTGCCGTTTTTCTATCCCTCGGAATCCTTATACTTGCTTTCACAGTTGATATCCGATGGCTGATTGTATTTCTGATGATATTATTTCTCTTTATTCCTCTTGTTGCCGCATTTTTCTACTTTCAACAGGGATTAAAAGAGATAACTGTGCTCAATACCATTTCTCACCGGTTAATTTTCCGTCAGGATGAAATGAAGATTGAATGCTATAATGATCCGGAGGATGTACCTTCATTCATCAAGACGCTCCCCTACTCTGATTTCAGCAGATATCTTATCGGTGGAAATTATTTAATGGTGCCCCTCAAGGATAGCAGACGAGGTTTCGTCTGGATTCCGGCTAATGCATTCAGTCAAAACGAAATGCTGAAAAAAGCAGTCGATATGCTCTATGAAAAACTTTTCCGACAGGGAAAGACGGATGTAGGATATACCTCAACATAACCTTAAACACAAGCTAAATGAGAATTTTAAAAGAGAAAAATAAAAGATACTGCTTCATAATGGATATGGAGGTTCGTGATTACGAGCTTGATTGCGAACAAATCGTGAATAATGCCAACTACCTCCATTATATGGAGCATACACGCCATAAATTCTGTGCCGACGCCGGATTGTCATTCATTGAAATGCATCAGCGAGGGATTGACGCTGTCGTCAGGAAAATCGAAGTGGAATATAAGAACTCGCTCAGGGGAGGCGACTCTTTCCTCAGCTGCATACGTCTCGAAAGAAAAGGGCCACGCTTTATATTCCATCAGGATATTCTCAAATCTACCGGAGAAATAGCCGCCGAGGGTGTAGTTACAGTTGTGGTCCTGAAGGATGGTAAATTATCCCGAGGCGATGAACTTGCAAAAGTATTTGCAAAATATATCAACTGATTTAGAAAAGCAATTTAAGAAAAGGCAAATTCTGATAATGAGTGATAGCGAACTGACATATAAGGTCGGATTGTCAATGGTTAAAGGCAGCAACAGGAATCTGATTTTACGAATGGAGGAATTTGGAATTTCCCCAAAGGAATTCTTCACGCTTGATACTCCCGCACTTTCAGATTCACTCGGGCTCTCTTCAGGAACGCGTTTTGAAAAAATGGATCGCGATGAAGCTCTTTTCAAAGCCCGAAAGGAAATAGAGCTAATGGAGAGACATCATATCAGGGCTTATTTTATCCTTGACTCTGATTATCCCGTCAGGTTATATCAGATTGAGAATGCTCCGGTCATTCTATACCAGCTTGGCAACACATCGCTCGATTCCCCCCATATTATAAATCTGGTAGGCACAAGAAAACCAACTCCTTACGGAATCAGTTTCTGTAAGACGTTAGTCACTGATTTATCAGCTTATTTTTCTGATTTAATAGTAGTCAGCGGATTGGCATACGGCATAGATGCCGCCGCCCATACAGCGGCTCTTGAAAATTCCGTCAATACGGTTGCTGTTGTAGCTCACGGACTGAACATGATCTATCCTGCACAGCACCGTGACTTAGCTAAGAAAATTATAGCTTCAGGAGGATCGATTGTAACTGAATATCCTTTTGGCTCAACACCATACAGACAACGCTTTCTGGAGAGAAACAGAATTATAGCAGCTCTTTCTGATGTCACAATAGTTGCAGAAAGCGATCTGAGAGGGGGAGCAATGTCAACTGCCAATTCAGCCTTCTCCTTTTCAAGAGAGGTCGCGGCTCTTCCCGGACGTATATCCGACAAACTGAGCAGCGGCTGCAACAAATTAATCAGGAAACAGAAAGCCCACCTCATAACCTCGGCTGCCGACCTTATTGAGATAACAGGGTGGCAGCCTCTGGGTATGAATGTTGACGTCACTCAAAGAAATCTTTTTCCTGAGCTTGAAGGGGATACAAAACTAATTTATGACACTATAAGTTTTTCTGCTGATCCTATGCAGGCAGACAGAATCCACCACCTCACGCTGCTCCCCATGCCAAAACTTATGTCGCTGCTCGGGGAAATGGAATTTGACGGACTCATTATACGCCATCCCGGCAATAGGTTTTCAATCAGCTGATGCCGTTATCAGTAAAGAGCACGTTCCTAAAAATTAAGATAAAGCTGTCAAATTCGCTCAAGCACATTATACATCAGCTGACGGACAGAATCTTTATAACTCGTGTTTGTCTCCTCCACACGTCTTTGAGCTATAATGCAGCAAACCGTCATTGCTCTGTGACCCAATAACTTTGCCATCCCCTGAAGACAAGCTGATTCCATCTCAAAATTTGTTATAGGACGTCCGTCATATCTGAAGCTTTCAATTTTTTCAATAAGGGAAGGATCCTTGAGCTGAAGGCGTATCTCTCTTCCCTGGGGAGCATAGAAGCCGACTGCTGCAATCGTGTATCCTCTCACCATATCATCTCTCCCGATTTTCTCCATAAGATACCTATCCGCTTCTACAGTATAAGGAGCTGCCCACGATTTATCCCATCCTGTATGTTCCACAAGTGCCTTTTCAAACTCAAGGTCACATACCTCATCTCTTCCTTTGTAATAATTCAGGATACCATCAGTACCGGTTGCTTTTTCAGCAATTACACAATCTCCAATCTTTAAGAAATCCTGGAGTGCTCCCGAGGTGCCGACCCTCACAAGATTTAATGTTCTGTGAACCGGTTTTACAGTTCTGCTCTTAAAATTTATATTAGCGAGGGCATCAAGTTCGGTTAGGACAATTTCGATGTTGTCAGATCCAATGCCATGTGAAATACACATCAGCGGTTTGCCTTTATACTCTCCTCCGATGGCATGGAATTCTCTCGACTGCACATCATAATCAATTTTATCAAACATCTCCCCGACCATTTTGACACGTCCCGGATCGCCGACAAGAATTATATTGTCACGCAATTGTTCAGGTTTCAGATGAATATGAAACGCAGAGCCATCATCATTAATGATCAGCTGAGAAGAGGGTATGATTCTTGAATTTTCCATTGATAGATAAATTATAAAGTCCTTTTAAAATTATAACGAATAAATTATGTATAAAGTGATAATATATGTTGCACAACATACATCAAGTGCCGGAAAGGCTTCCTATTGGGAAAGAGTTTTATATTTAGCCGGATTTTTCCTAATTTTGTAATAAAGTCGGTCAATGCTCAGTGTTGTTTATTTCCATATTGCTAAACTGAGCTTACAAAATTAAATCAATAATAAGAAATGAGCTGGATCATTTTAATCCTCGCAGGATTCATGGAAGTGGCTTTCACTTTCTGTCTCGGAAAGACTAAAAGCGCAGAAGGGCAAACGTTAATATGGTGGTGGACCGGTTTCCTGCTTGCCCTCGCTGCCAGCATGTTCCTAATGGCAAAAGCTGCTGAACGCTTGCCCATAGGGACCGTGTACCCTGTCTGGACCGGTATAGGTGCAGTCGGAGCAGTAATTGTAGGCATCGTATTTTTTAACGAACCGACTTCATTCTGGCGTCTCTTCTTTATAACCACCTTGATTTTATCGATTATAGGTATTAAAGTTTTGTCATGAAAAATCACCCTCTATCTAAAGGTGCTCCTCTTGCAGCAACAAAAAGACATATTTTTTTAGATGCTCTCAGGGGTTTCGCCCTATTAGGAGTCTGTCTGGCAAATTACCCGGAGTTTTCTCTTTTCACGTTTCAGCCCGATAGTGTGGTTGAAAGTATGCCATCTTTCAGAATTGATAATATTGTGAAATTTATTCAATATCTCCTAATCAATGGAAAATTCTACACCCTTTTCTCACTGCTCTTCGGAATAGGATTTTCCATTATTATCTCACACGCTGCTGAAAGGGGAGCTGATGGAATGCGGATATTTTACAGAAGGATGCTGATACTTGCCCTCATCGGCTGCTCCCACTTAATGCTGCTGTGGAGTGGCGACATCCTGCTGTTATATGCCGTTTTAGGGATGATACTCCCCCTCTTCAGGAAATTATCCGATCAGAAAATAATTATTGTTGCCATATTTCTTCTGATTCTTCCTGTCGTTATTGATTTTATCTGTCAGCACTATGGAATATTTCTTGCAGGTTATCCTTACAGGAAATGGTGGGAATATGCCACACTTTACGGCATCACAGAAGAAAATTTCGGTACATGGCTTAGAGATGCGGTAAGTTATCCTGATGTTTTTAAGTTTCTCAAACAAGGTGCGTGGGAAAGAATGTATGAATTTATCGACGGAAACAGATATTTCAAGGTTTTAGGTCTTTTTCTTATAGGGTTCGTAGTTGGTCGCCACAGGATTTATGCAGATTTGAAAGCCTATAAAAAATTGTTATTCAGAATTGTCTCTATCGGTTTTATAATAGGATTTCCTCTCTCATTTTTGTATGCATGGAGTGCGATCTTCAGTCATCCGTTAGGCAACGGCATGCATTCCCTTCTTTATGCCGTAAGCGTTTATCCTCTCGGATTTGGATATGCAGCTCTCCTCGGGCTTTTCTGTATCCACCACCCGAATTGGAAAATATGGTCATTTATTGCAGCCCCCGGACGTATGGCACTGACCAATTATATTTCGCAATCAGTCATCGGAATCTTCCTCTTCTACGGAATAGGATTTGCATTAGGAGCCTCAGTCGGACTTGCAGCCACCGAACTTATAGCTCTTTGTGTATTTACCTTCCAGATAATTTTCAGCAAATGCTGGTTGTCATTCTTTCGTTTCGGTCCCTTGGAATGGGTATGGAGAATGCTTACTTATGGGAAATGGCTCAAATTAACAAAATAAGAGAGTGCCTTCCATTTTTGCAGACACTCTCTTATCAATAATTTTATCATCTATTTCACCCGTCATATCCTTTTCTCTTATATGAGTTTATTCTCTGACGGAAGTTGCGCCGCAAGCAGTCACTGTAAAGCCAAGGTTCAGCTCCGTGATAATCTCCAACGTTCAGAATGCCAAGAATATTAGAGAGATAGCTTCCGTCAAAGCCGTTCACCACCAACACCTTGAATTTAGGGTCAAGCGTAACGGTAATTGTATCATTAAGGATTCCCGGAGTGTTGTCAGTGCGCCAATTGACCGGATTTATACACATTACGTTAGGCTCACTGACAATAGGCTTGGTATATTTCACGTCAGACACCGAGTTATAGCATACTACGACACCTGTGTCTAAAGAATCTTTGGCAGCCTTTATATCCGGACATGACACAATATCCTGTGGCGTAACCTTATACCCCATGACGTAAGCTGCTATCATTCTCTCTTTTGTCTGAGCATCAAGGGTTTTGATTAATTCCACAACTGACTTTCCTCCCTGACTGAAACCGGCAAGGATAAAAGGTCTTCCGTTATTATAGTCTGAAAGATACCGCCGGAATGCCGCTTTAATATCCTGAAAAGCCACATCATTATATCGTCTGCTGATTGTGTCCTCATTAAGGGTTGCCCACGAATCAAGCGTGATATGGCGGTAATAAGGTGAATAAAAATTATTTCCCTCAGCCATATAAAGAGCCACACTGTCAATCTCGATACTCATGTCTGCTCTATGGTCAGCTCTTGAGGGATCGGCATAATGACATATCCTCCCGTCCTGAGTGTACCAGTCGTATTCCCATGTCGACGGGATATAAAACACGTCAGCTCCCTTATCATCCGGATCATTCTGAAGAATAGTCCACATCGTGTTGTCAGAATAATCAGGAGTCACCGGAACAAAGACATTCTCGGTTAACTCGTAGTCATAACCGGGAGGATCCTCACAACTTCCGATTGGCACCAGGCATCCTATTAACAGACCCAAAATTATATTTCTAATCATAATTTAAACGAAAAATTTATTCACAACATCTAACCGGATAATCACCTCACCACCCCCCTAATTTTCTTCTGAGGATTAGAATTATATTGACTTCCTCTCGCCATATTTCAAGAGAATTAAGGCAGCTCCGATTGATGTGAGCAACATAATCAGATTAAATTCCTTTGTCACGAAACCTCTCACAAGCCAATATATCCCGCAAACAAGACATATAATTCCTGTTATCCTGCATATACTGCTGCCCGTAATTTCAATCTTTTTATTTTTTTCTTCTTCCATTTTTGAATATTCGATATTTCTGTCTAACCTTTAAAAAACTTGATTCTTTTGCCTATATGAAATATTGCCATCAATATCATCAGGAAACCGATTTTGCCATGGATTCCTCCTATAGGAGAATGCTCCTGACTGACAAACCAATGAATCATTGCTATAACGCCTGAAAATAAAGTTATCAGTGAAACCCACCATAGTATCCTTGTAAACTGGCTCTTCAGCTTACTGAAACGCGCAAACCAATTTGAGTTTCCAAAATGCATATATATGTGATAGACCACCATAGTCATAAACACTATGCCTATCCCTATGTGTGTCCAGACTGAGCCTGTCCCACTACTTTCTGTCAACTCCAATTGAATACCTGATGCGAGTATAGCCAGCGTCATCGGAAGCAACCCAACATTAAGTATTTTTAATTTTTCCTTTTTATTCATATTCTTTATATTCCTCGGATGTATATTTCTCAGATGTCCGTTTCTTTAAATACTCTACAACTGATTAAGTATTGAAGGATCCTTAATTTTATCATCTTCTGCAAAAAGAAGAATCTTTGATATAATCTCTGAGGTCTTTGGATCTTCATCAAGGAATGGCAGGAATATTCTGCCACGTCCTTGCGAATGAACCGGGAGCACGGCAATTTGCGCGCCTCCTTCCTTATGAATAACTCCGCTGCCAAGATGAATATTGTAAGATGCGAGTTTCCCTTTGATCTTTACAAAATTACCGGATATCACAAAATCGGTTATACCGAACATCGGCATCGCATGTTCCACAATCATCCTGCGCATTTCAATAGTAGAATGGCTCGTTTCAGGATCCACCCCTCCTGCGTGCGCCACGCTGACCGCAAGATCGACATCGCGCATAATCTCAGAGAAGACAATAGGTTTTACCTCCTCAATTTTCTTAGGCTTAAAACTACGGCGATCATAGAATGCCACATATTCAAGGGTAGGAGCTTCAACATCGGCAGGTGAAAACCAGTCAGCCATTGCGTAAAGGACAACAGTAACGTCACCGTTGAAACATACCTTTTGCAGACCATTCTCATAATCAACGGTCCACTGACGTTTCTTAAGCACTCCGACAGTCCGGGCTGGCATAATCTGATTCCCGGCATATCGCATGGATTTACTCTCCGGTTTCTCCTCGTCCAAAGGGAGATAAAGCTCCCGGAATACCTGCTTGAACGGCTGACGCCACTGACGTTCAAACAGAGCAGACTGATACTCTCCCCAGACTCCGGCTTTATACATATCGTAAGCATGGGCTATCCTTAGACGGGCAGAAGGTGTCAACTCAACAATCTCTGCTGATGAGGTTACGATGCTCTTACCATCATCACCCGGGAATCCGAATTCACCATTATCTGTGACCAATACAAGCCTCGAGAACAGTTTCCAGATTATCGGATTTTCACTCAGACGTGCTATCTCTTCCCCGGTGAAAACCGAAGAATCGACCATTGCCGTCTCAAGCAAGGCTCTTCCCCGGACGTGCTGCTCTTTCAACTGTTTATATACGTCACGCAATTTCTCCACATATTTGTTTTTCTTCAGACGCGAAGGAATGCTTTGCAAACGTTTTCCCTTACTCTCTACTATAATTTCGGGAGTACCCTCCCCTATCTCGATATATATGACAGTGCCGTCAATATCTTTCGGCTCCAAATATTCAGATATTTCCTTCACAAGATCCGCCTCCATGCTCCAGGTCAGTCTCACTGAATCACCGAATCCTGCTGTGCGTGCGAGATTATCAAGCGCAAGCTTAACCGCCCTGCCCTCACTTGCCTGACGCTGCGACCCGAACTGCTTGCTTTCCTTGAGGAATTTCTGCAAAGCGGCATATCTCTGTCGAAGATCGCTCATCCTGTTTCTCCCTAAGGGAATCAGACCATACGAGACGACAAGATCTTTATTTCTCTTCTCCTCGATAGCCTTCTGCACTTCCCTGGCTTTAAGAATGCCAAGAGAAGCATCTGAAAGTTTACGGGCACGTGTATGACGGTTACCCTCAGCAATATATTTTGCCGCATCATATACCACTTCAAAACGAGATTTGCCGAGCTGCTTATAGACCTCCTTAAACCATACCGGATCAAAAGCTCCGTCAGCAAAATCCTCTGCCGGCACTGATGTGTAGCGTGAGATATGAGATTTCATATTGTCTGAAAGACTGTCGCCGGTATGGGCAAGGAAATAATAAGCCGCACTTTCCAGCCCCTTCCATCCTACAGCTTTCTCAGTGAGTTCCAGCCAGCGCGGTGAGAACAGAGACGCCTCTACAAGGCGTTCTTCAGAAATGCCTTCCTCAGCGGCTCTGCGTCCGAGTTCTTCCGGAGTGTCTCCCTCAGAAGGACAGCTAACACTGAGAAGCCATGAAAACATATCTTTCTTGCTTCTTCCATCGCCATAATGGTAATTTGAAGTCGGTTTATCCTTACCCAATCCCTTAAGTATGCCGATAAAATAGTCGATACCTGTGATTGCCTGTATCTCGTA
This sequence comes from Muribaculaceae bacterium, assembly GCA_029062985.1. Classification (GTDB taxonomy): domain Bacteria; phylum Bacteroidota; class Bacteroidia; order Bacteroidales; family Muribaculaceae; genus Lepagella. The sequence goes on along the minus strand of JAIDPA010000046.1, from coordinate 1 downwards.
T
>JAIDPA010000045.1 GCA_029062985.1 Muribaculaceae bacterium | reverse complement strand
GAAACCGTGAGTCAAAACTTAAGGATCCAAACCTCGCAGTCATTTTTATTGGAATTGTTTTAGGTCTCCTCCTTGGGTCAATCCCAATTTCTATTCCCGGAATTTCTGTCCCCATAAAACTGGGTCTGGCGGGAGGTCCGATAGTCGTCGGTATTTTATTGGGTCGATTCGGACCTCGTTTCCACATGGTGACTTACACTACCCGAAGCGCAAATTTAATGCTTCGAGGAATAGGTCTGTCATTATATCTTGCATGTCTTGGTCTTGATGCGGGAGCTCATTTCGTAGAAACCATCTTAAGAGGGGATGGGCTTGTCTGGGTTGGGACCGGTTTTCTCCTGACTATCGTTCCGATTTTTATTGTTTCCATAATTGCTATGAGACTATGGCATATTGATTTTGGAACAACTTGTGGAATGATGTGCGGAGCAATGGCAAATCCCATGGCATTAAACTATGCAAGTGATACTATACCCGGAGATGCTCCCGCTGTCAGCTATGCTACTGTTTATCCTTTAGCGATGTTTTCGAGAGTAGTGCTGGCACAACTGCTTGTATTAATCTTTTTATAGAAAAATCTTTTGATAAAAACTTTTATGTTGATTGATCTTATTCCTCTGGCTCTTTTTGATGCAAGCCAGTTTTTTCAATGGTTTGTTGAACATGCCAACTATTTGTTTGTCTTCATTTTTATGGTGATTGAAAGTTCATTTATTCCTTTCCCTTCTGAGGTGGTCGTCCCTCCTGCAGCTTATCTTGCATGTACAAATACCGGGGCAGGTTCGGATATGAATATTTTTGTCGTAATTTTGATGGCAACCTTGGGAGCGCTGGTAGGAGCATTCATAAACTACTATCTTGCATTATGGATTGGACGTCCGGTGGTATATTCATTCGCAGATAGTAGGTTCGGGCATATACTAATGATTAATAAGGAAAAAGTGGAAAAGGCAGAAGCTTATTTTGATAAGCATGGTGCAATTTCTACATTTGTCGGCAGATTGATACCCGCTATAAGACAGTTGATATCAATACCGGCTGGAATAGCGAAGATGAATATCGGACAGTTTGCTATATTCACATCTTTAGGAGCGTTGGTATGGAATAGCGTTCTCGGAGCTTTGGGTTACTGGCTGGCTAAGACAGTTGCGCCCGATCAGCTCTTTGTAAAGGTGGAAGAGTATAATTCTTACCTCACTTGGATAGGGTATGGGATTGCATTTATTTGTCTAATATTTATTCTTTGGAATATTTTTAAGCCAAAAAAAGATAAAATTAATTAACTATATTTTTCAGACTCTTTGACTTATATTAATCTTATATAATTGTATGAAAGTCTCACCTTCTTTGTTATCAGCAAATTTTGCTAACCTGACTCCGGATATAGAGATGATTAATTCTTCTGAAGCGGACTATCTGCATATCGATGTCATGGATGGTGTCTTTGTGCCGAACATTTCTTTTGGTTTCCCTGTCATGAAGGCAGTTAGTAAAATATGTAAAAAGCCTCTTGATGTTCATCTGATGATAGTCGAACCCGATAAATGGATTTCCCAGGTAAGAGATTCAGGAGCTTGGTTGATGAATATCCATTATGAGGCATGCACTCATTTGAATAGTGCTATTGCCAGAATTCATCAGGCAGGCATGAAAGCCGGCGTGACTCTAAATCCTTCGACACCTGTATCATTACTAACGGATATTATAAATGATGTGGATTTAGTATTGCTGATGTCGGTAAATCCCGGATTTGGTGGGCAGCCCTTTATCAGAAATACGCTAAAAAAGATCCATGAACTTAGAAGCCTTATAGCTGAGAGCGGTTCAAATGCTTTGATTGAGGTTGATGGGGGAGTAAATGAATCGACTGGTATTGAGCTGGCTAAAGCCGGAGCTGACATTCTTGTTGCAGGAAGTTATGTATTTGGTTCTTCAGATCCATGCGAGAAAATCTCGATATTAAAGAATCTTGACAGGTAAATTTTGCAGAAGAATACATCGACACTGTTCTGCAAAAATTTAATCAATATAATTTTCATATTTGTATTAGTTAAAATTTTAGACTGAAACAATCAATTGTTTCAGTCTAATTGTTTATATAATATAAACTTTTATGTTTATTTAGATCAGATATTCGAAGATTTAATATTATTGTTAGTTGTAATAATAGAAAAAATGACTGAATTTGAAACAAAATTATCAGAAGATCTTCACCAATATTTAATAAAGGAAGGTCTTGTCGACGAAAAGATTCCGGAATGTCCGGATCTTGAAGAGTTATGGCATTCACTGGAAGAAATTTATCTTCCTGATGGCATAAAAGAATTTAAAGATTACCCGGTTGTTTCACTCGGCTGGATGATGTTTATTGGGATGGCTTTTGCTTTTTATTGGGATATTGACTGGGAAAAATATTCCAAAGAAAGTGTCTCCCAATTATATTCATCATTAAAGGATCCTATGGGATATGATAATATGGATGACTATATATTGAAAACACTTCTTAATCTCCCTGATGATGAAGCTGAAAAGATGTCGCAGGTCGTAGGAGAATGTGCTTCGCGCACACTAAGTCTCTTACATCACTCAAACTTAGAACCCGGAACATCAGAGGCAGCCCTTGCTTATGTGGATGCTCTACATCAATTATATCTTAAAGGGATAGCACTTGAATTAAATAATCTTGGTTATCATATGTCGATGCTCGGGCAATAGTTGGATTAAATATATTATTGCTAAGCTTAGATAAAAAAATTGTAAGGTCATTGACCTTACAATTTTTTATGAGGACTCGAAAGATGGAGAACTTATTTTTCTACTTTTTGAGTTCTCTTTGGATTTGAAGGAAACCATCCTTTTCTTACTCTTTCCACCTGTTCGTTTACTTCTTTTATACTCCAGAAAGAACTGAAAGATGCTACTCCAAAGAGAGTTGATACGATAAAATCATCAACATACAACGAGCCTGCAAGGAAAATCACACCGGCAGCAAGAAACCACCATTTTATTTTTACACCAAAATAGTATTCTCCTTTGATTACTAAAGGGTGATATAGTCCAATAATTATAAAGGTGGCAAGACCTATAAGGATGCCCTCAAGATGAAATTGTTTGATAAAATCGCTTATCATATTTTCAGGGTAATTTTCCGCAAAGATAGTAATAATGAAATAAATATTTTTTCCTATTCTATAAATTATTGAATTTATTTTTAAGTTTTTGCTAATTTTTATAAATCTGCAAAAATGAAGCTATTGCAGGAAGCGACGATTTGCCTATTTACCCCCCTTCTGTAAGGATCTGGGAAACTCCAAGAAACTTCTGCCTTTTCCATGGGATGAAGAGGAGGCGCAGGAGGCACCGCCGGAGCTCACGACAGAGGAGAGGCATGAGAATGAGCGCCGATTAAAGGAGCGGCTCGGATGGTGAGTTACCACCAAGTCAGGGAATGAACCAGGGTGCCTTCGGCCGTTTTGAGTTCTTATGGGATGCGATAAGATAAACCACTAAACAAAAAATAAAGACAAAAGCTCCCCACAAAAGAGCAACCCAGACTTTAATAGTTATAGGATCTGTGTTAAAGAGCCTTGCCAAATCTGTAACAACGTTAAGGAGTATCATAATTTTCTTTTTTTTATATAACGTAAAACTAAACAAAAAATTTGACTAAAAACTAAAAAAATGTCAAATAATGCCACCATATCAGTAGGCTGGAAGATTGAGGATGCCGGCAACGGCTTCCGCACGGTTAGTTGAAGTAGAATATAAAACTCCGATGGAGTTCCGAATATGGAATATATCTCAAGCACAATTCTGCGCCTGATTTTTCCCAAATGATTATATGTATTTAAATTTTGTCATTCACACGAAACGCAGGAAAAAGAATTTTTTGTATTTCTCCGGTTTTATTTTGTTTTATCAAATTTAATTTGTAATTTTGTGAAAAGAAAGGGGCATTAGCTCATCTGGCTAGAGCGTTTGACTGGCAGTCAAGAGGTGGTCGGTTCGAGTCCGATATGCTCCACTTTTGATAACTTGCTAAAAGATAGATATTTACAAAATCTTTAAGCAAGTTATTTTTACATTTATTTCGAAATACTCAAGATCATTTTATGTGAATTTTGGGGATTTTATGGTGAATTTTCGAAATGTGTTAGTCCAATTTTTGACCCTGTGAGATGTTCTACACAATATGGGTATATTAGATTGAAAATAGAATTATTTCACTAAATTTTCAAACTCATTTTTTATCAATGAAGAAATATCTTTCTGACATAGATCTTAATAATGATGAATTTCAGAATGCGTATCGTTTATTAAAAGAAACGAACGCTAATGTCTTTTTGACCGGAAAGGCGGGCACAGGAAAATCAACATTCTTAAGATATATTTGCACCCACCTGTCAAAACAGTTTGTAATACTTGCGCCTACAGGGGTGGCTGCTGTCAATGTCGGAGGAGTCACTATTCATTCTTTCTTTCAAATGCCTTTGCGCCCGGTTCCTCCGGATGATCCGGATTATTCTGTTTTGTCATTTAAAAGAGGTAAACTTTTTTCAAGGTCAAAACTAAAATTATTACGTCAATTAGAATTGATCATCATTGATGAAGTGTCAATGGTCCGACCCGATATGATTGATTATATTGACCGGTTGCTACGTGGAGTCAGAAGAAGTAACAGACCTTTTGGTGGTGTTCAGTTACTTCTGGTGGGTGATATTTTTCAATTGGAACCGATAATTAATAATGACACAAAATTAATTCTGACAAATTATTATACTGATTTCTTTTTCTTTAATGCCAAAGCGTATCAGAATTCGAAGCTCGTATCAATAGAGTTAAAAAAGATATACAGACAAAGTGACTCAAATTTTATTAAACTGCTTGACCGAATAAGATTAAATAATGTGACTCAAGAGGATTTAAAAATTTTGAACCAAAGTTATGTTTCAAAGAATCCATCAGATGAAGACTTGTTCAACATAACATTGACATCTCGTAGAGATATTGCCTCAAGAGTTAATAAAGAAAAAATGGAATGTCTGCCGGGAAAGGAATATGTTTTTAATGGTATGATTCAAGATGATTTCCCGGAAAAACAATTACCGACTGATCTGAATCTAATTCTTAAGAAAGAAGCTCAAGTAATGATGATCAGAAATGATAAAGATAAAAGATGGGTGAACGGGACTTTGGCTAAAGTAATAGATTTAGATGAGGAAACGATAACGGTAAAGCTTGAAAATGGAAAAGAAGAAAAGGTAGAAAGAGAAGAATGGACAAATATTACTTATTCTTTTGATGAAAAAGAGAAACGAATTAAAGAAGAGGTTTTAGGAAGGTTTATTCAATTCCCGATAAAGGCTGCCTGGGCATTGACGATTCATAAGAGTCAAGGATTAACATTTAACAACGTTTCTATTGATATGGGAGTTGGTGCTTTTTCAGCAGGGCAGACTTACGTTGCCTTAAGCAGATGCAGGAGTCTGGAAGGTATAAGAATGATTAGCCCGATTAGGTATAGAGATGTCATAGTCAGTAGGGGGGCTAATCAGTTTAGCCATTATTATAATGATGAGGGGTTGATTGATACAGTATTCAGGACTGCTGAGTGTGAGAGACTTTCAATTAAGGCTTTGCAAGAATTTGAATATGGAAATTTTAAGGAAGTAGTTGAAGATGTCTGGAAGAGTCATGAACTCTCTGATGTTTTAAAGAACAGTAGCGTAAGGCGTCTTATAGCCAAAAAGCTTGCAAAAATTAATGAAATTCAGAAAGAGCTTTCGATAGCAAGGAAAAAATTGATAGAAACGTCTAAAGAATTTTCGGGTCTTGGCTTTTCTGTGATGAATGAAAAGGGAGACCATAGGTTAGCCATTGAATATTTCGATAAGGCTTTAGCTCTTGATAAAACAAACTATAAAGCAAACTTGGGAAAGGCGGAGTGTTTAGCCCAGAATAATGATATTGAATCCGCCTTAGAGATTCTTAATTCCCTTTCAAAGTGTGATAGAGAGACAGCTTATGAAGCTTTGATGTTGAAGGGGAGCTTATATGAAAAGAAAAATGATGCCTCTCGGGCAGCTCTGTCCTATTTGGCTGCACATAAGAAAAATAAGAAACTCAAACAACCCTTGTTGCATCTTATAGATCTTTACGACAGAGCCGGATTGATAGAGGAGTCTGAAAAATATAAGGATTGGCTTGAGGAATTATTTACTGAAGCCAATCCTTAAGTCGATTTTCTTAAAATTGTCTGCTCTTAATCAGACCACCGTCAATCAATAAATCTTGAGGTTAAGCCTTCATAAGCATCTATTCTTCTGTCTCTGAGGAACGGCCACCAGTTTCTAACATTTTCCGTACGCAATTTATCAACAGATACAATTGCTTCTTCCTGCTGTTCTTCAGGAGCCATAAAAAGGATTTCACCTTGAGGACCGGCAACAAAACTTGAACCCCAGAAATCAATACCCGATGTCTGACCTGAAAGATCTTCTTCAAAACCGCAACGATTGACACTGATAACCGGTATTCCATTGGCTATCGCGTGTGAACGTTGAATAGTGATCCAAGCATCGCGCTGACGTTCTTTCTCATCTTTGGCATCATCAGGATTCCATCCTATTGCAGTGGGATATATTAATATTTCAGCCCCTTGCAACGTCATCAAACGAGCTGCCTCAGGATACCATTGATCCCAACAAACAAGGACACCTAATTTCCCCACGGATGTTTCTATAGGAACGAATCCCATGTCTCCGGGCGCAAAATAAAATTTTTCGTAAAATCCCGGGTCATCAGGAATGTGCATTTTTCTATATTTCCCGGCTACGGAACCATCAGAGTCAAACACCAAAGCGGTGTTATGATAAAGACCGGGTGCACGTCTCTCAAAAGTGCTTGCAACAATTACTGTATTATTTTCAGCCGCTGCTTTAGAATATATTTTGATAAATTCTTCTAATCTGACAGCGTAACGAAAATTATTTACATCTTCACTTTGACAAAAATAAAGTGAATCATGAAGTTCGGACAGAACAATAATTTGGGCGCCATCAGCCGCTAAGTTTTCAATAGCGGTCAGAATACGTTGTCGGTTGACGCTAATCTCAGGAGAGAATGAATGCTGAACTATCCCTACCTTCAGAAGATTCTTATTATCGCCATTTTCCATATCATAAGCAGAAACCTCAGACATAAGCTCATCTTGGATATTAAAGTTATTTGAAGTCATTTGAAAAAGATATCAGTATTGAAAATATTTTTTGGTATTTGCATTGTGGCGCAATGAAGTGAACCATGTTGTTTTATAAGAGTTGTGCAGTCAATTCCAATTATTCTATGATTCGGAAATGCTACCTTGACAGTTTGCATTGCCAACATATCATTGGCAGGCTGTGAGTAGGTGGGCATAAAAATTACCTCATCAGTGATCAGATAATTAGCATAAGTTGCGGGCAGACGTTCTCCATTTTCATCATAAATAGGTTCAGGCAGAGGAAGTTCAATGAGATTAAAGGCTTCTCCTTCAGCTGTTCTGAACATTGAAAGTTGAGCTCTCATTTTAAGTAGTTCTTCAAATTGAGGGTCATCGATGTTCCTGCATCCCGTAAACAGAATTACATTATTAGGAGCCATTCTTGCTAAAGTGTCGATATGAGAATCTGTATCATCACCTTCTAAGGCACCATAATCTAAGAAAAGAACATGAGTAGCTCCAAGCCTTTGTTGAAGTATTCCCTCTATTTCTCTTTTTGATAAACCTCCGTTTCTGTTAGGAGAGCAAAGACAACGCGTAGTAGTAAGGATTGTTCCTTCTCCATCTGTATCTACGGAACCACCTTCAAGTACAAAACTTCGTTCATTCCTGTAAATGGAGGATGAAATAATTTTATGTTGGTACATTCTAAGATTCACCAGATTATCCTTATCACTTGCAAATTTCAATCCCCAGCCATTAAATCCGAAATCAAGAGCCCTTAATTTTTCATCTTTAATTATTGATATCGGTCCATAATCTCTGGTCCATGTATCGTTATATTCTGTCTGATACAGGAAAAGATAATTTCTGTCGCAATTCTTCAGAACATTTTCTGCCTCTTCAATATCATGACAAAGCATTATTACTTTAACTTTTTCATTAGTAAGAGCTTTGACGATACGTTCATATTGGGCTTGTGCTTCGTCCAAGATATAATCCCAATCAGTCTTTGGGGAAGGAAATGCCATGAGAATCGCTTCTTGGGGCGCCCATTCTGGAAGAAACGTTTTCATTATTTTTGTAAGAGGAGAGGATAAATAAGTTAACAATTTCGCAAAATTAAGAAAATCAATGAATATTTTCAATATTGAAAATAATTTTTTACAATGAAATTGACTTTTTTTTAAGATAGTTTTTACATTGATTTATTTATTTCTTTGAAATGATTAATTTTGCGAAAAAATATTGAACATGAATACTGAAAGCACTGTCCACAATACATCGGAAGAATTTTCAGCAATGATAGCTGAATGCAGAAATATATTTGAAAAAAAACTTGACGATTATGGAACGTCCTGGAGAATAATGAGACCTTCGAGTCTGACAGATCAGATATATATAAAGGCGCGCAGAATAAGAAATATTGAAGAAAAAGGGGAGGAGTCTGCACGAATTAAAGAGGGAATTATCCCTGAATTTATCGGAATAGTAAATTATTGTGCTATTGCTTTGATTCAGTTGACTCTGGGAACAGGGGAGCAATTGTCGAAAGAGAAGGCTATTCAGCTATATGACCGTGCACTCATTGAATCAACCTCCTTAATGCAAGATAAAAATCATGATTATGATGAGGCTTGGAGATCTATGCGTGTATCAAGTTTTACGGATATAATTCTGCAGAAACTTTTGAGAACAAAGGAAATTGAGAATCATAACGGAAAAACATTAATTAGCGAGGGTGTTGATGCTAATTATATGGATATGATTAATTATGCTTTGTTCGCATTGATTAAACTCAACTTTGAAGCTGTTTAATTTTTCGGCAGAAAGCATTTAGTAGATAATGTCTGAAATCTGATGAAAATTCAAACAGCTTTTATGAAAATGAATATTAGAAAATCCTGGAAAGGCATCTTGACCTGGTCTTTCCGTATATTGATAGGAGGACTATTTATTTTTTCGGGGTTTACAAAAGCAGTCGATCCTTGGGGAACGCTTTACAAGGTTAATGATTACCTGACTGTAATGTCTCTTAACCTTTGGCCGAATCTGACTCTTGTGGGAGTATTCTTTTTGTGCGGGATAGAATTTTTGACAGGTGTTTTCCTTCTTTTAGGATGTTTCAGAAAGTCTATTCCTATTGTAGCAGGCTTAATAATGCTTTTTATGCTGCCGTTAACATTATGGATTGCGTTGAGCGACCCTGTTGCAGATTGCGGCTGTTTTGGCGACGCATTGATAATTTCAAATTGGGCTACCTTTTGGAAAAATATTTTAATATCAGCCGGAGTTATTTGGTTGATAAAATATAATAGATTACAGCATTGGATTATCACTCCGGCACTTCAATGGATTTGTTTTGTTGCATCAGGCTTTTTCATTGTTATAATTTCTCTTATAGGTTATTTATATCAGCCATTAGTTGATTTCCGACAATACCAAGTAGGAGAACGTATATATGATGTAGAAACCTCGGTGAGCGAACTGCCTTCTTACGAATTTGTATATGAGAAGAATGGTGAGAGAAAGGTTTTTCAGGAAAATGATGAATTGCCTTCCGAAGACGATGGTTGGATTTTCATCGAAAGGATAGAACTTCCTCGGAATAATGTTGCCGATTCTTATAAACATGAAAAGAATTTCAGAATATGGGATAAAAACGGAGAAGAGGACGAAACGGAAGAAGCAATTCTATCGGAAGGAAAGGAATTAATCGTCATGATGCCGCAGTTATCCCTGGTGTCACCGGCTACCACTTGGAAATTGAACTCTCTGTATGAATGGAGTCTCAAGAATAATGTGAATATGATTGGTGTGGTTGCCGGAACGAAAGAAGAAATAGCTGAATGGGAAGATTTGTCCATGGCGAGTTATGCAGTATATACAGCTGACGACACCCAAATTAAAGAAATTGTAAGAGGTAATCCGGGGATTGTTTATCTGGAAGATGGCATTATCGAATGGAAAAGTACGCTTGCTGCAATTAACATAGATGATTTCCTTTCACCGGATACGTCGACCGATGCAAAAAGCTTCGGCTTTGAAAATTATGCTATTTTACGCAATATAATGGGAATTTATTTGATAATATTATCAGTGCTGATAGTATTATCGTTTATGCCTAAACTAAGAAATCTTTATTTTAGAAGAAGCAGTGAAAAAAATGAAGTCGGTAAAGATTGACAATACTGATTCCATTACTTATGGTCTCCAAAACGGTTTAAAATAAACTTTTTTGGAGACCATTTTTTACCATCTAAACTTTTATAGAAAATGAACCTCTACTATTCGTGATGATAAGGTTCGCCACGAAGAATCGTGAACCCACGGTAGATTTGCTCTATAAAGAAAAGCCGGATCATTTCGTGGGTAAATGTCATTTTGGAAAGAGACAGTTTTTGATCCGCTCTTTCATATACAGATTTGGAAAAACCGTAGGGTCCTCCTATTGCAAACACTGCTCTCTTTTTCCCTGAGCCAATAATCTTTTGCAGATATGTTGAAAACTCTTTTGATGTGAATTCTTTTCCTTTTTCATCAAGGAGTATAAACAAATCAGAGGAATTTACAAATGATAAAATTAAATCACCTTCTTTTTCTTTTTGAAGTTCTTCTGAAAGTGATTTCGTACATTTGATATCAGATAATATTTCTATTCTGAAAGAAATGTATCTTCGGAGCCTGTTTAAATACTCTTCAATACCCTTCTGAATAAATG
>JAIDPA010000044.1 GCA_029062985.1 Muribaculaceae bacterium | reverse complement strand
AAGTCGTCGGCTTCGTTAGATGTTTATAATCGACATCATTACTGGGCGCTGCAGTGAAGATAGGTTCAATCATAGGAGGGGCTAATGAAAAGGATGCCTCTCTGATGTATGAGTTCGGAGTGATGACAGGGCTTGCATTTCAGATACAGGATGACTGGCTGGATACCTTCGGCGACTCATCCACATTCGGAAAGCCGATCGGCGGAGATATAAACAACGCGAAAAAGACATATCTATATGTGGCAGCGTTCGCAGAAGGAGGACAGACAGCTGAGGCACTTAAGTCTGCATATCAGATTCCTGCCGGAGATGTGCGTGTCAAGGCAGTAACACGTATTTATGAAAAGCTCGGCATGAGCGAGAAGTGCAAGAAAGCGGTAGGTCATTATTCTGCCAAGGCATTGAAAGCTTTGAATGCGACTTCACTTTCTGAAGAGAGTAAAGAGGCATTCCGTAAGCTTGCCGAAAAACTTATCGGACGTAAAAAATGATAGATACACATTCTCATCCATATCTGCCGGAATTTGACGATGGCGGTAAGGGTGCGGTTGACCGTGCCCTTTCTGCCGGCGTTTCCCATATCATTCTCCCCAACGTGGATATAACCTCGTTGGAGCCGATGATTGCTCTTCATGAGTCACGTCCGGATGCGACTTCAATAGCAATTGGTCTGCACCCTACTGAAGTGAGGGAAGACTGGGAAAAGGTAGTGGAGGGAATGAAGGAAATCCTTCAGGATAAAAAATGTGTGGCAGTCGGGGAAGTCGGAATGGATCTTTACTGGGACAAATCACACGAGGAGGCACAGAAGAAAGCGTTTGCTCTCCAATTGAAAATAGCGGAGGAAATGCGTCTTCCTGTCATTATACACTGCAGGGAGGCTCTTGATGAGACTCTCGAGGTCATAGAGGAGGTTAAGCCTACGGTGCCTCTGATATTCCACAGTTTTACAGGTTCACCAGATGATGTAAGAAAAATCAGGAAGGTGTGTAATCCGATGTTCGGAATCAACGGAGTAGTGACGTTTAAGAATGCAAAGTCTCTTCGTGAGTCTATTCCGGAAATAGGAATTGATTATCTGCTTCTGGAGACAGATGCCCCTTATCTTGCTCCTGTGCCTCATCGAGGCAAAAGAAATGAAAGCGCATATCTTGTGCATACTCTTAATGCAGTGGCAAATGCGCTTGGGATGGAGCCGGGAGAAGCGGAGGAAGCCACTGATAGGAACGCAAGGAAAACATTCAGCTTATGATTGTTAGTTTCCCATTAACGCAGCCGGTAGCGATATTTCTGCTGGTTCTTCTGATAATTCTTCTTTGTCCGATAATATTCCGTCGGCTTGGCATCCCACAGATAGTGGGTCTCATATTGGCAGGAGTGGCAGTCGGTCCTTACGGCTTAAATCTTCTTGCGAGGGATGCGAGTTTTGAGATATTCGGACAAGTCGGAATTCTCTATCTGATGTTTCTGGCAGCCGTGGAGATAGACATGTTCCATTTAAAGAAGAATCTGGGGAAAGGCATCACATTCGGACTCCTCACCTTTATTCTTCCAATTCTGGCAGGTGTTTTCGGTTCGCGGCTGGCATTCGGAGCCGGTTGGGACACATGTGTCCTCATAGCCTCAATGTATGCGTCACACACTCTCATATCTTACCCGATAATCAGTCGGTTCGGACTGCAAAACGCAAAGGCAGCGATCATAGCGGTCTGTTCTACGATTGTGGCAGTGCTCCTTGCATTGCTCACTCTTGCCGGAGTGATTGAAGCAGCTGAAGGAGGATTTTCAATGTTCAGTCTGCTGCGGCTGCTTCTGATGATGGCTCTGTATGCTTTCATAATGGGTTCATGCCTGAGAGTCGCTACAAAATATTTCTTCCGGAAATTTAACGATCAGGTCAGTCAGTATATCTATGTTCTTGCCGTGGTCTTCATATCATCACTCACCGCTCAGCTCATAGGACTGGAAGCCATTCTGGGAGCCTTTTTCGCCGGCTTGATTCTGAATAGATTCATCCCTATCCGCTCGGGATTGATGGGGCGTATCAGCTTTGTAGGAAATGCCATTTTCATCCCGTATTTCCTGATAGGAGTAGGGATGCTCATAAACGTACATGTCATTTTTAAGAGCTGGAGTGTCGGCTGGGTTGCGCTCAATATGGTTGTAGTGGCAATGGCTTCGAAATGGTTAGCGGCTTGGCTCGGAGGCAGGATTTTCGGTTTCGGAAAGAATGACAGACGCATGATGTTCGGTCTGACTTCCGGAAAAGCAGCAGCGACTATCGCCGCAACTATGATAGGATTTCAGCATGGACTTCTTAACGAGGATATGATGAACGGGGCAGTGCTGATGATACTTGTCTGTTGTGTTGTCTCAACCTTGACTACTGAGGCAGCCTCTAAAAGATTGAGGATAGAACGCACGGAAGAGGCTTTACATTCTGAGGAGGAAAGAGTGCCGGGTGAATATGCCCGTCAGCTCGTGGCAGTTGCGAATCCCATCACGGCAGAGGGACTTATGAAAATGGCACTTCTGATGCGTAACCGAAAAAATCAAAATCCGGTGACTGCTCTTTTTGTCAGAAATACGGACGATGTGCGCTCTTTGGAAATGGGACGTAATGCCTTGAGGTCGGCAGTGTCCGCAGCCCAGGCAGTCGATATAGAAGTGGATGATATTGAGAGATATGACATAAATGTTGTGGCTGGCGTTGTGAATGAGGCTAAACAGGCAAAGGCTTCAGATATCATGATAGGTCTGCACAGAAAGTCGAATCTTGTCGATACGTTTTACGGATCAATGATTGAGCAGCTCCTGAAGGCATCCAACAAGATGATATTTATCTCAAGATGCTTCATCCCGGTGGAGACTGTCAACAGGATGATTGTGCTGGTGCCTGATAAGGCGGAATATGAAACAGGATTTCAGACATGGGTCGAAAGGGTCGGCAATCTCGCAACTCAATTGGCTGTAAAGGTGATATTCCTGGCTTACAGGGCGACGGCAAGCTTTATTCATAACGTGCTGGAAGATGAACATTTCTCAATCCGGCATGAATACAGAGAATTATCAGGTTGGGACGATTTCATTCTTTTTTCTGCTGACATCGGAGAGGAAGATTTGTTGATGGTGGTCGGAGCAAGAAAAGGATCCATATCCTATTCTGCTGATTTGGAGACTATGCCCTCATATCTCGGTAAAAATTTTTCGCGCCATAATCTTGTTGTTATCTATCCGGAGCAATTCGGCGGACAATAATAAAATATCCCCATAACCGTTTAACTATGTAACCCTTAGGTTAAACTTGAGAAACCTAAATAAATAATAATTTGAGTATTAAAACTAACATAATAATGATAAAACTGATTTATTTTGCCCTCGGGGTCATGATTTTATGTAGTTGCGGAAGTAAGAAAACTTCTGATACTGACTCCGATTCCATAATTGCAGGCGAGGAAATTGTAGAAGTGATGGAGACTGATTCAGTGTCTCCGGTCGCCTATATCACTCGAGACAGTATTGGCTCTATTCATATAGGAATGCCGATGAAGGAGATTCCCGATTCAGTCCCGGGACTCTATAATAAGAAAGTCAACGGTGCGAGTCAGGATGCAGTCACAGTTGAGTTTTCAAACGAAAAAGGGGAAAGTTTTGTGGCATTCGATTTTGGTGAAAATAAAATCGATGTGCTGAACCTGATCGGTAACTATGTCAAGGTAAAGGCTCCCAGAGGTGATTTCAGCTTAGGCGATAAGTTTTCCAGAGTGCTCGAGCTTCCCGGCGTTAAGGCAGAGTGGGCTGGATATGATGACACCGGCATGTGGTATTGGACATGGGAGGGCCTCTGGTTTGCTCCCTCTCAGGAGAATCTCTCAGAGACTCTGACACGCCGTCTTTATCATTCCGATATGCCTCCGACAGTTGCTGATTTCAATGAAGAGGTAACGATAGGATTTATCGGAACGGGTCTTCCATTCTGAGAAGTAATATTTTATCAGGCTATAAACTGCCTGAAAAGGGAAACCAAGGAAATTACGGAGGCAATTATAAGAAGAGCCAGTCCCCATTTCTCAATTTTTGTAAAGATTGGAGCAGATGTGGACCGGCTCTCTTTTCTTGCCTTAATGAAAAAGAAAATTCCTGCAAGATAAAATACGGAAGTCTTGTACATGGCTTCCAGACCTCCGGCATAAGCCATCCAGAGACAGAAAACGGCAGCCGTCAGCGCTATCCCTTTAATCAGCCATCCTTCCCCTTTCTTGAGGAGGAAAAGGGCAGTGAAGAAATAGCAGGGAATTATCATTAATCCGGTGATATGCAATGCAGCCAGATAAACGTCATCAGCCATCACCACAAGGAGAAGGAAAAGCTCCATGACTACACTGGAGGCAAAGAGTCCGAAAGCCGGCATCTTGTGCCTGTTAAGTCTCTGGAAAACTTTAGGCATTATTCCTACAATAGATGCCTCATAAGGCACCTGAGCGACAACAAGAGTCCAAGCCACCCATCCTCCCAGTAATGATATAATGACTGCCGAAATTACAAACCAATATGCCCAGTTGCCGCAAACGTCCTGAAGGATATATGCTATAGAAGGATTTGGCAAAGCTGCCAGACGAGCCCGGGTCATCAGTCCGAAACATAGTAAGGAGACAGCCATATAGAGAACGAGAGAAATAAAGAAACCTGCAAACCCGGCTTTCCCTATATCTGATGCTTTCTTTGCTCTTGCCGACATCATGACTGCACCCTCCACTCCAAAGAAACAGAACAAGGTTATCATCATGGTCCCCTTAATCTGCGTGGAGAGATCTTCTCCCGATATCATTCTGCCCCATATATCAGCTTCAAAAAGTCCGGTCTTAAAAAAGAGGATGAAGGTGATGATTATAAAGATGAGCATTACGATCTTTATAAAAGCGAGAAGGGTGTTTATAATCTTGGCAGTCTTGACTCCGGTAGCAACGATGAAAAACATTACCCAGATCAGCACGGAAGTGAAGACGACCGTTTGCCATCCATGCTGCAACAGGGAGGGAAACAATGCTCCGAAAGAGTCATTGAGCATAACTCCGTAAGTGATATTTGAAAAGGCTGTGCAAAGCCAGTATCCCCAGGCGATGTTGAAGCCGACATAATTGCCGAATCCTGCCTGGGCATATTGATATAAGCCTGCATTATATTGAGGAAACTTATCACTCAGATATTTGAATGCAACCACGAGCGGCAATATTCCGCATCCTGTAATTATCCAAGAAAGGAATACAGCTCCCGGAGAGGCAGCTGATGCCATATTCTGGGGTAGGTTATAGATACCTACCCCGACCATGAGTCCGAAGACAAGAGCTGTCAGACCCCAGAAACCAAGTTTACCTGTCGTCAGCATATATTATTTCATCTCATCGATTCGGGAAGCATCCCCGACCACCCAGATGATGTCTCCTTCGCGGAGCACTGTATTAGCTCCGGGCTGTTCAAATTCATTATCATCTCTCTGCACTTTCACAATCATGCTGTAATAATCCTTCCTCAGATGGGTCTTACCCAGAGGTATATTTATTATAGGAGAATTGGCAGAGAGTTTGATGCTATGAAGTTCGACATTCGGCTGAGAAACCTCGACTGCCTTAAATGCCTTTTCATCCCGCTCTATGTCATCATTGAGTTTTTTGATTTGTTCGTCAGTGCCTATCACGCCCAAAATATCACCGGGGAAAATCCTGGCATCAACGGAAGGGAGGGGTAAAAGTCGTTCTCCGCGCTGGATGCTGCAAATGCTTATGCCATAGTCTTCCCTCAGACCTGAATCCCTGAGTTTGTCACCCACGAAAGGACAATATGCTCCTACCTCGATGTATGCTTGGTGAAGATCGTTCACAAGGCGATTGTTTTTTCCTGTACGCATATCTTCGCGCAAGTTCAGATTGTTGATGAATTTGGTCTCCATCTTCCCGTAGTGGGTCATAAGTTTGGAAGATGCAAACACCAGTATCAGACTGAAACATATCAGACCTGCGACCCATGCCACCAAAGAATTATATGCAATAGCAAAAAGATAGACGATGAAGAGCAGCGAAACAAGATACCTTATTATGCGCATTGCAACTAAAGGCACATCGTAGAAACTTGCAGTCGCATGAAGCTGATTCTTTTCGTCCGGCTTGGTTGAGCTGAAGGAAAGGGCGAAAAGGAAAGGCAGCATACATAGGAAAGTGACCACGGTTGCAACAAGTCTTCCCCAGGAATGAAGATAAGTCTCACATATCGGGAAGAAATAATAGCGTGAAATCAAGACAATGGCTAAAAGCACTACCGAATACAGCACTATTCTCCAGAGATAACGGCTGAGAATCTCTTTCCAAAGCCTTTTTGTCTCACTCGTGTCAACTACCTGTTTTGAATATCTGTCAATAAGGAAGTTAAGGCGAGAGGGAAGATGTTTTTCAACAAACTTATAAGCCGGCTGGGAAAGCTTGACGAAATAAGGCGTCGTGAATATCGTGATTACCGAGACGGCTACTATGATCGGATAGAGTGATTCCTGAAGAACTCCGAGACTCATACCCAGAGAGGCAATGATGAATGAAAATTCACCTACCTGTGTCAGCGTAAAACCGCTCTCTATTGCAACTCTGAGGGTCTGACCGGTGACAAGCATACCTACTGAGCCGAAAAAAATCATTCCTACGATGACGACTACGGCAAGAAGCAGAATCTGCCACCAATACGTGACCAGTACGTTCGGTTCTACCATCATGCCCACAGAGATGAAAAATACAGCTCCGAAAAGATCTTTGACAGACTGAACGACTTTTTCCATTCTTTCAGCCACCATAGTGCCTGCAAGTATGGAGCCCATCACAAAAGCACCCAGCTCGAGGGAGAAACCACACATGACGGAAAAAACTGCCATTGAGAAGCAGAGTCCCATTGCGACGACAAGGAGTGTCTCATCGTTCAGGAAATGTTTAACTTTATTGAGGAATGTCGGAAGGACATAGACGCCGACCAGAAACCAGATGATAAGGAAGAACAGAAGTTTGCCGACTGAATAAAGCAATTCGCTCCCTTCGACATTACCCATTGCCAGAGAGGAAAGAAGCACCAGCATCAACACCGCGAAAAGGTCTTCAATGATTAGCACGGCGAGCACCAGCGAGGCATATTTCTTCTGCCTCATTCCGAGATCTGTCAGAGTCTTTAAAATAATTGTCGTACTCGACATTGAAATCATACCTCCCAGAAAGATACAGTTGATAGAGTTTAGCTGTAATATCTTGCCGACACCGAATCCCGCAAAGGTCATGCCGGAGATAATAATAAGGGCTGTAATGACTGCGGAAGAGCCGGAATTCATCAGTTTCTTGAAACTGAATTCGAGACCCAATGTGAACATCAGGACCACTATACCCAGATCAGCCCAAAATTCAATATTGTCGAGATTGGAGATTGAAGGAAGATATACAAATTTCGGACTCGCAAGGAATCCGGCGAGAATATACCCTAACACTACCGGCTGCTTAAGTTTTTTAAACAACAGGGTGGCAATCGCACCAAGAAGAAGAATCCAGGCAAGGTCGCCTATCAGCCCGTTGGTATGGCTCTCTTCTCCGCCGTTAGTTTCAACGGGTATTTCCGTTTGAGTCACTGCAACATTTTCTGTTGCCACTTCTTGAAGACTCATGTCAAGCCCGGAGGCGATGGGAAGGGTCAGCATATTGTTTTTTATTTTGTGAGTTGTTTATTATGTGTGTGTCGCAGAAGCGGACGCTTCACAACGTATGTGTCATAATAGGAGATGAGAAGAGTGGTGAGTGGAAGTGCTATGATTAGCCCCATGAAGCCCAGCAATGTGCCCCATATTGAAAGCGAAAGGAGAATGATGGCGGGATTTAACCCCATCGCCTTCCCCATTATTCGGGGGGTCAGAATCAGGTCCTGAATCCCTTGCACTATCAGATAGACAAGAGCGCTCTCTCCTAAGATTACCCAGAAATCCATTCCGGTGCTTGCTGCGACAAGACAGAGAAGAGCTGTAATAGGGAAGGAGATGACCTGTAGATAGGGGACAAGATTAAGAACTCCTATAAACAGACCTAATATCACTCCCATTGGCAAACCTATTATCAGAAAGCCTATTGCGAAAAGAATTCCCACCATCATGGCAATCACAAATTGTCCACGGAAATAGCGGTTCATGGCATTTGTTATGTCATTGAAAACTCTGAAAGTGCGGTGGCGGTGGCGGACAGGGACAAGCTTTTTGAAGCCCAGCATAATTCTCTCATAATCAAGCATGATGAAAATGATATATAGAATCACAATCAGCCAGCTCAGAATGCCGAATATGATTGCCAGACCTGAACTCAGAAAATTCCATGACGAAGTGAGAGTGCTTTTTATCAATGCTGTCCATTCCTCTTTGGAAAGCATCCTTGCAAGCTCGTTGAAATCAATATTATCTCTGATGAAAGAATGGATGCTTTCCGAAATATAGGGAATCTGAAACTGAGTCGTCGCGTAATGTCTTATCATATTAGCCATTTGTGAGGCTTCGGAGATAAGATAAGGCACAAAGATAATGCAGCAGATTGTGACGATAGCCATAGCTTCAAGCAGCGTCAGCATAACCGGGACAAGGCGTGTCTTGATATGAGTCCAGCGCATGTTCCATTTCACTATCGGTTCGAGCAGATATGCGATGACACATGCCACTAAAAAGGGAAGCAGAACGCCCTTTAAAGCATCAAGAAGGAACACAACTCCGAAAAGTGTGAACACAGTAAACATTATCCTCACCACTCTGTCGAATGTATAGGGGCGGCGTGAGTTTCTGTCTGCAGAGTCCATTTGTCGGGATAGATAATTTAGTATGGTAGTTTGAGAGAGTAAAATTAACAACTAAATCCCGTATATCAAAAAAGAGAGTGAAAAAACCGAAAAACTTTTTGTAACTTTGCCGATATAACGCTGCCAATCTCTTTGATTTATGTTGAATTGGAAGCATGATTTTTGAAATATGATAAAGAATCTTAAATTAATAGTGCTGCTGGCAGCCTGTTTCGTCTTGCAGGCTTATGCATCCGACCCACAGGCAGCTGTCGATGAATTTGTTAGGAAATCAGGTGTCAGGGCAGAATCTTTGGCTGTGAAAGTGACAGACCTCGCTTCAGGAAAATCACTTGCATCTCATAATTCAGCATCGCCTCTCGTGCCTGCTTCTATTATGAAATCTGTCACGTCTGCCGCTCTTCTTGAAGAAGCCGGTCCGGATTTCCGCTTTCATACCCGTGTTTATATCGATGGAATACTGGATATGGGTATCCTGCGTGGAAATGTCGTTGTCGAAGGGAGCGGCGACCCCTCCTTATACTCTTCAGTAGAACCATACGGGACAGATCTCTTCAAGGAAATTGCCGAGACGTTGCATGACATGGGTATAATCCAGATTGAGGGCAAAATAATCGTTGACGAATCGGCTTATCCCGGACCATCACGGCCTGCCTCCTGGATGAAAGCTGATTTCTCAACTACTTACGGAACGGGTTTCCATGCCTTGAATTATCGCAACAATACAAGTGGAAATAAAGCTGTGGAGAATCCATCCGCATTATTTATCCGTCATCTGTCTTCATCACTCGCATCATCCGGCATTCCGGTAGAAAATAAGGAAGTCGGCATAGGAAGGCGCACACTTATTCTTGATCATTTATCCCCTCCTTTGGATGAGATCATGAGATCGTGCATGATGAGGAGTGATAATCTTTTTGCCGAATCAATGCTCAGGATGTTTGGCAGGCTGCGGGGCGGTTCCGGTTCGGCTGCTGATGCTGCGTCAAAAGCTATGGAACATTGGAGAAAATCCGATCTCCCGATTGAAGGAGTTGTAATTGTTGATGGTTCAGGACTTTCACGTTCTAATAGAGTCACTGCTGATTTCATGACTGCCATGCTTAAATCAATGAGTGACGATGCTACGTATGCTTCCTGTTTCCCGCTTGCCGGGCAGGAAGGCACTCTACGCCGTTTTCTTGTCAATACTCCTCTTGACAGTTATGTGGCAATGAAGACAGGAAGTATGAAAGGCATTCAATGTTATGCAGGATATAAACTGGATGATGATTACGTTCCTACACATACGATTGTCATAATCATGAATGACATCAACGGAAGTCGGGACGTCGCTAAGAAGGCAGCTGAACGTATGCTGCTTGAAATCTTTAGCGAAGAATAAATCTTTCTGTTTTCTTAAGTTTCGCAGGCATAAAGCCTTGAGCCTTGAGCCTCGAGCCTAAAACCTGAAAATTTCTTCTCAAACTTCAAATCAAAAATAATGAATAAGACAAAACTCCATGCAATCCTTGACAATGTCTATGAATTGGAAGGATTAATATTATTGGCAATTAATAGAGACGATGCTCCTGAAGTGCTTGAGTCGCTGATTGCCCGAAAGTCTCGGATGGTGGCAGATTCATTGGAAATGACTGCGCCTGTCCCTGAAAAAATTGAAAGTGAACATTATCAGGAGGATGATATGACTTATGACGATGGTCATGAACCACCTGAAATACTGGCTCCTTTCGGAAGTCAGGAATCTGAAAGTTCGGTAGCTGATGAGGAGGCTGAAATTGCAGATGCCATTGATGTTGAGGCAGCCGTAGTGCCGACGGAAAAAGAACTTGAGAATCTTTCAGATGCCGTCGCGGATGCGGAGGAGACAACTCTTGAAAATATTGTTGAGGATATCGCTGTGGAGTCTCTTCAGAATCAGACGCAGGTGGCTGTCCAGACATCAAGAGGGGAATCCGGGCAACCGGTTGCTCAGTCTCAACATAGGGGGCGACTTGTGTTCACTCTGAACGACAGATTCCGTTTCAAGAAAGAACTTTTCGGAAATTCAGATTCCGAGTTTAATAATACTCTCTCCTATGTGGCTTCTCTCGAGAACTATGACGAGGCGGAAGATTATTTTTTGGGAGAGCTCCAATGGAACCCTTCTCGTGAAGAGGTAAAGGATTTTCTCGAAATCCTGAAGAAATATTTCAAGTGATTCATCTAATTTTAAAATTACAATTCCCGGGAGATGAGTGGGAAATTATACATAGTGCCTACTCCGGTAGGTAATCTCGAAGACATGACATTCCGAGCCGTAAAGGTCTTGAAGGATGCCGATCTTATTCTTGCAGAAGACACACGCACTACGGGAGTGCTTCTTAAGCATTATGAAATATCCACTCCTATGCGGAGTCATCATAAGTTTAACGAACATGAGGAGGCTCCCAAGATTGCTGAGCGAGTTGCGGCAGGAGAAAATATTGCCTTGGTATCAGATGCCGGCACCCCCGGCATATCTGATCCCGGCTTTATGCTCAGTCGGGAATGCAGGCGTCTGGATGTGGATGTCGAATGTCTGCCGGGGGCAACAGCGTTTGTGCCTGCGTTGGTGGCTTCCGGACTCCCTTGCGATAGGTTTGTATTTGAAGGATTCCTTCCTCCGAAGAAGGGTAGGGCAACCCGTCTGACTCAGCTCGCATCAGAACAGCGCACTGTGATTATCTATGAATCGCCTAAGCGCCTTGCTCGCACTCTGCGCCAATTATCAGAGTTCTTTTCTCCGGACAGGGAAGCAGTGGTCTGTCGCGAAATATCAAAAATACACGAAACTTACCACAGAGGGACTCTTTTAGAACTTTCGGAGTTCTTTGCTGTGAACCAAGCTAAGGGAGAAATTGTTATAGTGGTTAAAGGTTTGCAGAGCAAAGCTAAAAACGATGAGCTTTCTGACAATGAAGAGGAATAAGCTCATCCTCAAATAATGAAGAAATGGTTGATGCATTTCATAATTAATCATGATTATTTAAAAAATTAAAATTATACCCAAAATGAAGAAAAGTTTTATCGCATTGGGCATTGGTGCCCTCCTTCTTGCCTCTTGCTCAGGCAACGACAAGAAACTTGCAGAAGATTCAGCCAGAATTGCAGAACTTTCTGCCGAGTATGCTGAAGCAAGCAGCTTTAACGATTCGTTGATGCTTCTTATGGGAGACATCTACTCCGGACTTGATTCCATCAACATGCAGGAAGGTCTTCTTTATAATATGGGGAACGGCGAGAGCGGCGACCGTCGCGCGGAGATTCGTCAGAACTTGGCTAATATCAAGGCTCGTCTGGCAGCAAACCGTCAGCTCCTTAACGAAATGGAGGCTAAGCTTAGAAAAAGCGGTAACGAAAACAGTGTGCTCGCCAAGACAATCGCTCAGCTTAAAGACCGTATCGCTCAGCAGGATGAGAAGATAGCTCAGCTTGAAGGCGATTTGAGCAAGGCACGCACAGAGATAGAGAATCTTAATACGCAGGTAGCTGCGACAACTGATAGCCTCCGCACAGAGACTGCAGCTAAGGAAGCTGCTCAGGCTGAAACCGTGGCTGTTGAAAACGCTGCCAATACAGTCTATTATGCAATTGGCTCTAACAAGGAACTTAAGAAGAACGGTCTCCTTGAGAAGAAGTTCCTCGGACAGACAAAAGTCCTGAAAGGTGAGTTTAATGAATCTTACTTCACTAAGGCTGATAAGCGCACGCTTTCAATGATTCCTACAGGCGGTAAGAAAGTGAAGATCTGGACTAACATGCCGGAAGGTTCTTATGAACTTGTTGAAAATGCCGATGGCACTAAGACAATCAAGATTACGAATCCTACAGAGTTCTGGAGCATGACTCCTTTCCTTGTAATCCAGACAAATTAAGGTACATAGGAATGTCTTTGATGGCATTCTTCAAAAGATAATTTATGAAAGGCACATTCCTTGCAGAGTGTGCCTTTTTGTTGATAAATGATTCAACTTTCACAAGCTCAAGTTGAGGGCTATGGGTTTATGGGGTTAAGGGTTAAGGGGTTTATGGGGTTAAGGGGTTACGGTGAGGCACACTTCACCGAGTACTTATAACCGTATAACCGTTAAGTTGAGCCTGGGAAACTTAAAA
>JAIDPA010000043.1 GCA_029062985.1 Muribaculaceae bacterium | reverse complement strand
GCTATTCCCCTTTCTGCATTATCTTCCATAAGTTCCTCCCCGAAGGCATTGATAAAGCTTTTGGTGCGCCCGGCTATCGTTATTTTCACTGGCGAAGTCTCTGCTATCCTCACCGTGTCGCCGAGGCGATAGCGCCAAAGACCGTTGCTCGACGTGATGACCATTTCGCAGACCATACCCTTCTCCACTTCCCATAACGCGCGGGGAGTATTGTCTTCTCCTTCGATTGGAATAAATTCATAGAACACGTCTCTGTCAATAATCAGAAGCATGGCTGAGTCGCTGAAATCATTCTGCACTGCAAAGAAACCCTCAGAAGCATTATATGTCTCCAGAAAATGCATCTTCGAGGAATCCGTTATGCGTCTGTATTCATCACGATAAGGTTCAAATGAAATTCCTCCATGAAAAAACACTTCAAGATTAGGCCATACATCATGAATTGAGTCAACTCCTTTCTCTTCCATGATATGACGCAACACTGTAAGGAACCATGAAGGGACACCGGAGATATTGGTGATATCTTCGGCAGAGGCAGCTTTGACAAGAGCCGGAAGTTTGGTTTCCCAATCTGACATCAGGGCGGTTTTCTTATCAGGAACCCTGAAAAGATTCACCACCGGATTTATCCTGTTGATAAGAGTAGCGCTTAAATCGCCTATATGCACCCTCTTTGACGATATGCCAAGTGTATTTGAGAACGATCCCCCCAGTATGAATCCTTTTCCGGAGAACATTCTGCTGTCTTCCACCTGACGAAGATAATGAGCCACACTGTCTGCACCACCCGGATAATGATTACCTTTCAGGGATTCTTCCGTCACAGGTATAAATTTTGACTTCCCTCCTGATGTGCCCGATGATTGAGCGAAATCACGACATCTCCCTCTCCAGAGCACGTCTCTCTCCCCTCTTATCATCCTCATGACAAGAGGGCGCAGCTCTTCATACCCCACCTGAGTGACAGTCGAAGAAAAGCGCTCATAAGGATTTGACGAGCGCGCAATATCCTGAAAATCATATCGGCGTCCGTATTCCGTCTGCCCTCCTCGCTCAAGAAGTGACTTCAGGACGCCTCGCTGTATCTCTTCTCCGGAAATATTCCATCTGTCCGTACGATCTGCAAGCCGCACGAAACGTTTCCTCACTAATGGTGTAAAATCAAATTTCATCATTCAGTCTTATTCTTTCAGCAGAATCTTGAATTTATACGACATTCGGTGAGTCTGTTTTTCAACATCGCTTATGCGCCACCTGTCGGAGTAAGTCTTGAATTTTTAATCTTTCGTATCTGCCACATCAGCATACAGGCTGTAACGACAGAAGCTGCAAAATCACACACAGGGAAACAACTCCACACTCCATCAAGACCGAAACGCGGAGGAAGTATGAGCAGCATCGGAATCATAAACAATATCTGACGTGTCAATGAAAGGAAAACTGCCTTTCCCGCCATTCCGAGCGACTGGAAAAAGTTTGTGCCTACAATCTGAAAGCCTACAATCCAGAATGTCAGAGTCGTAATCCTCAGACAGTTGATTGCACATTCAATCTGAGCGGCATCCTGCATAAAGAGGCTGGCTATGATTCGGGGATTGAACGCGCCAATCAGGCTGCCGGTGGTGGTGAACACCAGAGCGCAGATAATCGCAAGACGGAGTGTACGGAAAAGCCTGTCAAATTTCCCGGACCCGTAATTATATCCCAGAATAGGCTGCATACCCTGGCATATACCCATGACGATCATCACAAAGATTGTTACGAATCTATTGAACACCACAACTGAGGCAATGGCATTATCACCTCCATACTTCAGAAGTGAGTTATTGATTATGGCATTGATTCCGGAGCCGGCGACATTTATAAGGAAAGGCGCCATACCGATATAGAGAATCGACTTGATGACATCCCAGTCAAGTCTGAATGTTCCCCGCACGAAATGAAGCTCACTTTTCTTCTGGAAGAAATGCGACATTACGAAGAAGGCTGTGACGAGCATTGAAATATCCGTTGCGATAGCCGCGCCCTTAATTCCCCAATGAAACCCGAAAAGAAAGATTGGAGCAAGAATGGCATTCAGACCCGCACCTATAAGATTTGTGTACATAGCCTTTCCGGGATAGCCCGTGGCTCTCATCACGTTATTATAGGAGAAAGTAAGGTTCATCAGCACCATACCGGGAAGCACCCAGATAAGGAACTCCCGTGCATAAGGCAGGGAATTGGGAGAAGCGCCGAAAACCTTTAATATCGGAGTGAGGAAAATGGCAAAAAGAGTGATATAGGTTATCCCGACGATGACAGTCAGCTGCACGGAATTTCCCAGAATCCTTTCTGCAAGATTTTTATTCTGCTGCCCCATCACAATACTGATACGGGTAGCTGAACCGGCACCGATGAGCATACCTAAAGCAGTCGCAAGGTTCATAACCGGGAAAGTCACGGCAATACCACTCACAACGTTGGGATCATCTATGGCATGTCCGATGACAATCGAGTCGATGATGTTATAGATTGACATCACCACTGTGCCCACTACTGCAGGGAGACTGTATTTCAAAAGTAGCCTCCATATCTTGGCAGATCCGAGTTCTTTCAGTCTGTCGGCATTGCTTGAAGTAGTCATTTTCCTATATCGTGTTTGTTGATTTTGCAAAGGTACATAAAAATTGCGATTTTTTATGTACCTTTGTGGCGTGAAACTATTCATTCCATATTTATCTATCTTTTCTCAAAACCTTTCCCTATGAGATTTGGATTAATTCATACCGTCATATCAATTTTATGCCTGCTTTTTTCCGTAAGCGGGTTTGCCCAGATAATCCCGGTTGGGAATGAAAAGGAGTTTACGGATTCCCTGAAAAAAGATCTTGACTATGGTCCGTATTTCGGATTATACAAAGACAATTATTTCACCGTCGGGACC
Organism: Muribaculaceae bacterium; assembly: GCA_029062985.1. Classification (GTDB taxonomy): domain Bacteria; phylum Bacteroidota; class Bacteroidia; order Bacteroidales; family Muribaculaceae; genus Lepagella. The sequence continues at coordinate 10,099 of JAIDPA010000043.1, read as the reverse complement.
ACACCTTTCAAAAAACCTACGAGCCATAATTCCGACGTGAAATTCCAGATTTCACTTTCATTCCGAATTACCAATGCCGTGCTTCCCTGGCACACATATCTTTTCGTGATGTATAATCAGAAGACATTCTGGAATGTCTTTGAAAATTCACTCCCCATGCATGACCTCAACTATAATCCGGGCATAGGATGGGCAAAACCTTTTTTCAATAAGGGAAGATATGTAGGCAAACTCACGCTCCTGTTAGAACATGAGAGCAACGGTAGAGACGGAGATGCCTCACGAAGCTGGAACCGCATCTCGCTTGCCGGACACACCATGATTGATGAATTCCTGATGGTGTATGGTAAAGTCTGGATTCCAATCATCGACGGAATGAACAATAAGGATATCCTCAATTATTGCGGAATTTATCAATGGGGCGTGCAGGCATCCACCTACAACAAGAAGTTCACTTTCGGTCTCACACTAATTAAAAGAAAAGGCTGGAACTTAAATTATAACACTATCCTCGAGGCGTCCTGGAAAGTAAATGAAAAGATGAACCTTAATCTTTTCGCTCAATACTATAACGGATACGGTGAATGCCTTCTTGATTACAACAAGTTTCACTCAATGTTAAGAGTCGGGATTGTATTCAAGCCCTATTTCTTCTCAGAATTTTAAATTGAAAACATGTCGTTTGATTTCAGAATAGATCTCCAGGTATGGATTCTCATCCTTGCTACCATTACCGCCTGTATTTGGGCTTTCGTAGCGAGGTTTGTTCCGATGATTCGCATAATCAGGAAAGCGGATTCTCAGATTTCGTTTGCTGAAGAAGATTCAGAAGAGGCTGCCATGGTCTCCGGAAAATATCCCAAAGTTTCAGTCGTGGTCTATACATACACACGTGAAGAGGAGCTGCTCGGGTTTCTTCAATCCCTTATGACACAGAACTATCCTAATTATGAGGTAATTTTGGTCAACGACGGCAGCATTGAAGTGACAGCCGAGCTCTCTGACTCTCTGAAATCAATCTATCCCGACAATCTCTATGTTACGTTTATTCCTCCCGGTTCACATAATCTGAGCCGGAGAAAGCTTGCCCTCACCTTAGGAATAAAAGCAGCTAAAGGAGAAATCATTCTGACCACAGCCTCAAATTGCATCATACCCTCTTCATCATGGCTATCGGATATGATGAAGCCTTTCTTGGAAAGCTCAGTGACCGAAGTGGTCCTGGGATATTCTCACATCGACTATGAGAATATGTATGGCCCGGGAAAATGGTACAGGGAATTTGACGATGTCCTGACAGGGTGTCAATGGCTGGGAGAAGCAATAAACGACAATCCCTATCGCGGAGACGGCAATAATCTTGCCTACAGACGCCGAATTTTCTTTGAACAGAAAGGTTATTCCAAGACCATACATCTCGTCAATGGAGATGATGACATCTTTGTCAATGAAATAGCGAACGACTTCAACACTGAAGTAGTCCTGACTCCGGAATCAATTCTGACAGTTGATTGGGGAGAGGCGTCAAACAGAATATATGCTGATCTGAAAGAACGATACCAGTTCACTTCAGCCATGCTCCCTTTTACTCCGTTCCTGCGTTCAGGGTGTGCTTCACTTATGCAATGGATTGCGACTCTTGCCGCTGCCGGAGCTATCCTCTTCGGGCTCCCCAACCTTCTTCCGACAGCTCTTGCCGGCGGATTCCTACTCCTTTTCCTAATAATGGAAATGGTTATATACACAAAGGCAGCCCACCGCCTTGGGGCAAACGCCCACTGGCAGCTGCTGCCTTTATTTCTTCTGTGGCATCCGCTGGGGAACATGTTTTTCCGCCTTAGACACAGACGCCACCGCAAAAAGAATTTCACTTTTGCCTAATGCCTCAAGCCTTGAGCCTTGAGCCTAATGAAATCACCTCGTCTCTACCTTCATAGTCGGAGGCAACGTTGCATTTCTCTCATCGCAGGCTGCTACTATTGAATCAGCTAACGCCGAGAATGCCTTCTCTTCAGGATTTTCATCTGTCTTTTCAGCTCTTAAAAGACTCACCGAAGTCGGCTCTCCATTATCTGCCGTGGTGCATATATCTGCTACTAACGGAATCTGAGCAAGCAATCTGACTCCCAATTCTTCAGCAAGGCGTGCAGCTCCTCCGTTTCCAAATATGAAATAGCGCTCCTCAGGATGGGGTGCAGGAGTGAACCATGCCATATTCTCCACGACGCCAAGCACGGGGACATTAACCTTCTCGCCCCTGAACATTGAAATCCCCTTACGCGCATCTGCCAGAGCCACTTCCTGCGGAGTGGAAACAACCACTACCCCCGTGATGGGTAAAGTCTGCACCAAGGTCAGATGAATATCACTTGTGCCGGGAGGCATATCAATAAGGAAATAGTCAAGCTCCCCCCACCAGGCATCCGTAATGAGTTGTTTGAGGGCGTTGCTTGCCATTGTGCCGCGCCAGAGCACTGCCTGATCCTTATCCACGACAAAACCGATGCTCAGCATTTTCACTCCATACTTTTCTACCGGTTCAATCCAATCGCGCCCCTCCTTATTGATCATATAGAGCTGCTCATCCTCAACACCAAACATTTTCGGCATTGAGGGTCCGAATATATCAGCATCGAGCAATCCTACTTTGTAGCCTTTGGCTGCCAGAGATATTGCCACATTTGCTGCCACAGTCGATTTTCCGACACCACCCTTTCCGGAAGATATACCTATTATATTTTTCACTCCCGGAAGAGGATTCGCAGGACGCAACACTGCCGGCTGGCTATATTTCACTGTTATGTTATCCTTGATTTCCACCTCAGGCGAAATATAGGCATTGATTGCTGCCTCAGCTGAGCGCACCACGCTTTTGATAAAAGGATTGGTCGGTTTATCGAAAATCAAAGAGAATGATACTTTATTTCCGTCAATTCTGATATCATCTTCGACCATTCCTCTTTCCACAATATTCTTGCCGTCGCCCGGATACTTCACATTTTTCAGGGCATCAAGAATTAAGTTCGGATATAATGTCATGATTTTATTTTTTATAATTCTTTTATTATGATAATTCGGATGAGTCTGTTTCTTATAAATCTTATGAGTCTTATGAGTCTTATAAAATTTATAAGAGCCCATCAGCATCAAATCTCATCTTTAACGACGTTGTGTCGGGGATAAGCGCGATAGTCATCTTTCTCAATATCATCGGCGGGCGGTTCCTGAAGATTGTCGAAATCCTTGATCCTCATGCTTATCAGCTTGATTTTCTTCCCTCTTGACAGCCATTGGCTCTCATAATATGTTTTTATCGAGCTTACCGGATCAGCCATACCGCTTCCGTAAAGATCATCTGTGATGGAGAGTATTTCAAATCCGTTCAGTTCTGCCAGGCGTTTTGTATATTCATATAAAAACGGAGAGTCAGTCTTGAGATTGATAATGCCGTCAGGTTTCAGGAATCTGCCATACATCTTAAGAAATCTTGTAGACGTCAGGCGCTTACGGGTCTTCTGCATCTGAGGATCAGGAAAAGTGATCCATATCTCATCCACTTCCGAAGGCGCAAAAAAACGGTCGATATTCTCTATCTCGGCACGCAGAAAAGCAGCATTCCTTATACCCTCTTTTTCCACCTCTTTTGCTCCGCTCCACATTCTTGCCCCCTTGATGTCAACTCCTATATAGTTACGTTCAGGATTTGATTTGGCAAGAGCCACGGTGTACTCCCCTTTTCCGCAACCAAGTTCGAGAGTGACAGGTCCGGAGTGTTTAAAAAACTCCTCATTCCATTTCCCCTGATAAGGAAAACCCTCCTTCAAAAGCACTTCCCGAGGATACTGCAAAGCACAATGGAATGACTCCATCTCTGCAAATTTCTTTAGTTTATTTTTGCTCATATTTATTAAAGATTTCAGAAATGAAATTAAGGTGTCAGTTAATCATCAGCACCTTCCCTACGTTGGCATACGAGGAATCTCCCGAAGAAGCCGACGTAAGAATGAAATAAACTCCGCTGCTCACACGCTTGAACTGATGATTTGTAGCATCCCATTGTACGGAATTTCCGTTTACAGGACCAAGTTCCTTAACAATATTTCCCCCTCCGTCGACAATCTTCACAAGTGCTCCATCCTCGAGTCCGTCAATTGTGATATATCCCGAATAGTCAGGTCTCACCGGATTAGGATACACTCTGACTTTTGTCTCCTCTCCCCCACTTCCTGAAGTTTTGGGAATAAAATATTCAGCCATACCTTTCATCGTGGATATGATAAGCGAATTGGAATCTTTTTTATATCCCAATTTACCCACTTCATTATCAGGAAGGGATGAATTTTCTGCGGTGAGCTCCCTGAGAATAGTTCTGCCGTCAGGCGATGTGCAGACTATTCCGGCGCCGTTTGTGGCAAACCATTTATTTCCATCGCCATCCACGACAATATCCTTCACCGGAACAGCATTCAGCAGATAGTCTGCCAGATTAGTGCCGTCATTTCGGGCAACCTTTATCCTTGTTGCTTTCAGAGAACCGGCAAGAAGTTCAGCAGGATCAAAATAGAAAACACCTTCTCCGTGTCCGATCCAGACGTATCCTGTCGCGGGATCTTCATAAATTCCGGAGACATAATTGACATCAAAATGATTTCCATCCTGGTCAATGAATGAAGTGAATGTGGCTATCTTGTCGTCCGACCCATCCGTAGGCGTACCGTTTGTGTCAATCACACTCAGATTGCTGTAATAGTTAAGTCCGGAATAGAGAAGATAATTCTTATTTTTCTTTCCGAGAAGGGGAACGAGCGTTTCATAATGATTCGGTGAAAATCCCGGAATATACAGCAGCTTGGGGAGTCTTACGTCATTAACTGAAGTAGTAGCTTTTCGGTCAGCAGCTTCCCAGCAATAAGCTGATAGTTTCATTTCCTCCCCTAAATCAAAATTAGCATGTAGCGACCATAAATTTCCGTATGCATCAAAACGAGGCTGAGAAAAGCTGCATGACCAATTATCTATGGAAATAATATCGGGAGCAAGAATGACGGCATTTGGTTTCCCGGCATCGACATGCGAGGGATGTACAAAATGAATCACGTCATCCGGATTCGACAGACTCAGGCGTGCGAGACCTGAATGAAGGGAAGAAGCGTAGATATAGTCAGGATTATCCGGATCGATGGCTATGCCGTATGGATCATAAATCACTGTCGGAAGTTCCGGCGCTGTATAAGCTGCCGAAAGATTTTCCCATCTCCCGTCTTTATAGCTACTCAGCAGCATAGGGCTGTTTCCTGCGTATGAAAGATTCTCACGCGAAAGACCGAAGTTTGTCACCAGCAAACCCTTCTCAGGATGCATCGCGAAGCATGTAGTCATAAAAGGGGAAGGGGAATCAGGAAGCATATAGTCGTGGGTAAGTTGCCATCCGTCATCATTAAGTCTATAGCTGCGTAAACCCTTTCTGGCAGCTGCTGACCAGAAATCACGGGTATTGGCAGAAAACATAGTCCCCTCCTTATCGCTTTCCGGACGTTGGAAAGCAGTATAACTTCCATCCTTGTTGAATTGGATAATTATGTCGTGTGTACAGACAAGCAATCCTGCATCATTATATTCCATTCCGAAGAAATCACCTACTATCGGCTCTCCGACAACGACTTCCCCTGCCTCATCCAGAGAAAGGACATGAAGATTGAGAGGAGCACCACCGTGTGTTATGAAAACACATTTATCTTCTGAAAGAGGATACAACCCGAGAGGAACAAAGAAATCGCCGACTTTCTTGTAATCCGACAATGAAAAGCGAGGTTCATCAATCGGGGCAGAAATGATTTTCCATCCCTCGATGGCAATAATCTTGTCACCGATTCTTGCCACAGATTGCAGAGGACTGCCATACGTGCGGCTTTCGGCTATTTCCCTTTTCTTATCATCAATCGCAACGTAGCCGAAATTTGTAGCCATATAGACCCGGTTTCTTTCCGCATCAGGAGTGAGAGAGTTGACATTCTTCGGATATGATAAGGATGACAGTTTATAATCAGGTAATGATTCCACTTTCCCATTATCATACAGGAAATCTATTGAATAGTCCGAACCGACAGTCATGACATAACCCTTCCGGGGAGAACGCATGACATCGTAAAGTATTGTTGAGGAAAGCAGGTTGTCAGTCGACAATGGAATAATCTCTTCCCCGGTTTTATCATATCTGAACAGGGATATATAATTTTCTGTAAGTCCGTTATTCTTTGGAAGCTGTCTGCTTGTAAAATAGACGAAGTCAGGTGTGTCAATCACATGAGTGACCTCCTCGTCAAAAGCCGGATGCATACGCCATGATGTGTCAGCCGAGGAAACTGACACACTCAGACAAAATAAGGAAAGAGGTAGGATTCGTTTCATATATTTGCTTGTCTTCTCAGGAGAAGACGCATATTTATTCTTGGTTTAATGTAAAAATGATGGTTCAGTCTAAAAGGAAATCAATAAGTTTACGCATAGCTCTTCCTCTGTGGGAAATTGCATTCTTATCTTCGGGTGTCATTTCTGCAAAGGCTTTTCCCGACTCGGCAGCTACAAAAATCGGATCATAACCAAATCCTGCCGTGCCGGAAGGGGAGGTAGCGATGATTCCTTCCACTTCACCCGTAAACACCGATTCCTCCCCATTTAGAATGAGAGCAATCGCCGTGACAAATTTTGCATTCCGTAAGGTCTGGCCCTTCATCTTTTCAAGAAGAAGAGTCATATTTGCTTTGGCATCACATTCCGGTCCGGCGTAACGAGCGCTATAGACTCCCGGCTCGCCATTCAAGGCATCAACCATCAGACCGGTGTCATCTGCAAAACAGTCATATCCATATTTTTCTTTCACCCATCGTGCCTTAATCAAAGCGTTTCCTTCGAGTGTATCGGAAGTTTCAGGAATATCATCATGACAATTTATATCTGATAACGACAGAATTTCAATTTTCCCCGCGGTCAGCGCCCGCACCTCCTCAAGTTTATGAGGATTATTGGTGGCAAAAACTATTTTTGGAACTTCATTTTTCATCATAAAAAAAACGCACCGATGGTGCGTTTTATTATAGATGAGAATTATATGCCTTATAAATCTTATAAGCCCTATAAATCTTATAAGTCTTATAAGCCTCTCACACGACTATATTGACAATCTTGCCTGGAACGACAATCACCTTTTTGGGAGTTTTCCCCGCCAGCCATTTTTCAGCCTCAGGTGCGCCTAAGGCAGCAGCCTCGACAGCCGCCTTATCTGAATCTGCCGGAACGTCAAGCATGAAACGTGTCTTTCCGTTGAAGCTCACCGGATATTTCACAGTGTCTTCCTTGAGATGAGCCTCATCATAGACAGGCCATTCAGCATCCACTACCGAACCTTCGTGTCCGAGACGATGCCAGAATTCCTCAGCTATATGAGGAGCAAACGGAGCGAGAAGACGAGTGAACAGCTCCATAGCCTCAACATTCGTTGATTTCTGTGCTGTCAGCTCATTCAATGCCACCATGAATGCTGCCACTGACGTGTTGAATGAGAAATTCTCTATATCCTGAGTAACCTTCTTTATCAGCTTATGCATCGTCTTCAGTTCTCCCTTCGTCATAGGCTCTCTCTTTGAGAGATCAAGCTTGAAGAAGTGTCCCCAGAGTTTCTTCAGGAATCGGTTGGCACCATCTATGCCATTTGTATCCCAGGGTTTTGATTGCTCAATCGGACCGAGGAACATTTCATACAGGCGGAGTGTGTCGGCTCCATAACGCTCTACGATATCGTCAGGATTTACGACATTGAACATGGATTTTGACATCTTTTCAACAGCGTAGCCGCACACATATTTTCCGTCTTCAAGGATAAACTCAGCGTCTGCGAATTCAGGACGCCATGCCTTGAAACGCTCCGTATCAAGCACATCATTGCTGACCATGCTGATGTCGACACGTATCGGAGTCACATCATATTGATTCTTCAGCCCTTTGCTGACAAAAGTATTGGTATCCTTAATGCGGTAGACAAAATTACTACGTCCCTGAATCATACCCTGATTCACCAGTTTACGGAATGGTTCAGGCTCCACTACAAGACCTAAGTCATAAAGGAATTTATTCCAGAAACGTGAGTAGATAAGGTGTCCCGTAGCATGTTCGGCTCCTCCTACATAAAGGTCTACATTTCTCCAATACTCATCCGCCTCCTTGCTGACCAGCGCTTCATTGTTGCGAGGGTCCATATAGCGGAGATAATAGGCGCTCGAACCGGCAAACCCCGGCATTGTGCAAAGCTCTATCGGATACCCCTCCTTAGTGACCCAATTTTTTGCGCGACCCAACGGAGGTTCGCCGGTAGAGGTCGGAAGATAGGCATCAACTTCAGGGAGCATCAGTGGAAGATCTGAATCATCCATCATATAGGCAATCCCATCCTTATAATAGACCGGGAAAGGCTCGCCCCAGTAACGCTGACGGGAGAAGATGGCATCGCGAAGACGATAATTCACCTTCACCCTGCCTATACCTTCCTGTTCGATAAACTTCTTTGTCTTTGCAATCGCCTCTTTCACTTCCAGCCCATTGAGATCGAGTTTCTCATTGGCAGAATTTATCATCTTTCCCTCCTTTGCGTCGAAGCTTTCTTCGCTGACGTCAGCGCCTTCGATAAGAGGAATTATCGGAAGATTAAAATGGCGGGCAAAGGCATAGTCGCGTGAGTCATGAGCCGGAACAGCCATGATTGCGCCTGTGCCGTAGCCGGCAAGCACATAATCACTGACCCAGATTGGAATTTCTTTTCCGGAAATGGGATTCACGGCATAGCTTCCTGTGAATACTCCTGAAACCTTCTTGTCAATCTGGCGTTCTCTTTCTGTCTTATGGCTGACTTCCGCAAGATAGGCATCGACTGCCTCTTTCTGCTCCGGAGTGACGAGCTGCTGCACATATTTGGATTCCGGAGCCAGCACCATGAATGTCACTCCGAAACTTGTATCTGCGCGTGTGGTGAAGATTTCAAGATCAAAATCCTTCCCGACCACCGGGAAACGCATTTCAGCGCCTTCGCTTCTTCCTATCCAGTTTCTCTGAGTCTCCTTAAGAGAATCACTCCACTGAAGAGTCTCGAGATCATCAAGCAGACGGGGTGCGTATGCTGAAACACGCAGACACCATTGATTCATCAGTTTCTGTTCCACCGGATGACCTCCGCGGACACTGACACCCTCGCTTACTTCATCATTGGCAAGGACTGTGCCCAGCGCCTCACACCAATTGACCATTGTCTCGCCCTGATAGGCTATGCGATAGTTCATGAGCACATCCGCCTTCTCTTTCTCCGACATGGCATTCCATTCCTCGGCAGAGAAATGCAGTTCTTTTGAACATGCGGCATCTATTCCCTTGCTACCCTCCTTCGAGAAATGCTCTACAAGTTTAGAAATAGGCTGAGCCTTTTGCTCTTTACGGTCATAATAGGAATTGAACATCCTTATGAATGCCCATTGGGTCCAGCGGTAATATTCAGGGTCACAGGTGCGTATTTCCCTGCTCCAGTCAAAGGAGAATCCTATCTTGTCAAGCTGCTCCCTGTATCTTGCAATATTTGCCATTGTGGTCTTCTCGGGGTGCTGACCGGTCTGAATTGCATACTGTTCTGCGGGCAGACCGTAGGCATCATACCCCATCGGGTGAAGCACATTGAAGCCTTGTTGACGTTTGTAGCGAGAATAAATATCGCTGGCGATATAGCCCAGGGGATGACCTACATGAAGACCCGCTCCCGAAGGATAGGGGAACATATCAAGCACGTAGAATTTCTTTTGACCCGGCTTCTCTACGGCACGGTAGATTTCATTGTCACGCCAGTATTTCTGCCAGCGTTGTTCTATGTCGCGGTGGTTATATTCCATATCTTTTTTTAATTATCTTCTTATTTATTGTCTTTAAACTCCACTCATGTTTTATGGGGTTATAGAGTGCAAAGTTAACAATTTCCGTTAATTTGCACAACATTACAAATTTTCATAATTTAAACTCCCCCGACATTGAACCCGGAGCCTTGACTCTTGAGATTCTATCCTAAAAT
>JAIDPA010000042.1 GCA_029062985.1 Muribaculaceae bacterium | reverse complement strand
TATTACGGTTTTAAAACCGTAATATTTCCGTAATGCTAATTTAGATATAATGTATATTTCGCACTAATTTTGTAAAAAATTTTTAGTTTATGCGATTAGTTAAAATTCTAATTTTTATTTTTTCATTTTGTAATGTTAGCTTAGCTCTTTCAAATGAAAATTATGGTATCATCTTCTATGAAGACAGTTCTACTGTTCCTGAAGATGAAAATCCCGAAGGCGAGAGAATTAATAAAGTTTATATTAGGGGACAAATATCTCAAACAACCGGTGTGACCCTTTATAATTATACCGGATCATGCATGGAATATATTATAGAGGATTCGGATGATAATATTATTAATTCCTATGATGAAGAAGGGAATATCGAAGAGTATGGAATAACTAATGAAGTCGTAAAAACGGTTACCACAGAACGCTCTGTCTCTATGAATTGGGGTGATAATGGACAAGATGACAATATTTACTATACTTCCTCTTTCTGGGATGCTCTGGATCTACGATTTGATTCAAATATCTTAATCTTTGTCAGATAAATGTCTAACTTTCTAAATTATTTAACAATCATGAATTTGAAAAAAATTGTATTAGCTGTGGGAATGTTCGGATTCATTTCCTGTTTCACTGCCTGCAACGACGACAGCGAGAATTTTGATGACAACAAATTCTCTCCTATTGAACTGAACCAGCAATCAAGAGCTGCACTTGAAAATCTTAATCAATTTAATTATAATTATCTTAAGGCTGCAATAGAGTGTAGTGATAATATGCAGGATAATGACAATAAAAATGTCATAGTCTCCCCTATTTCCGCTTCCATACTCCTTTCGATGATTGCCAACGCCACAGACGAGAGTGTCAGCAAGGAAATTATTCAGAGAATGGGAGTTTCCGACCTAAACAGCCTAAACACTCTATCCAATACACTTCTTAAGAAACTACCGACAGCCGACAAGAAGTCTACATGCAGGTTTTCCAACGCCCTATGGTATGACAATGCATTAACTATCAGTCAAGACTTTAATTCTGTCTTGACCGATGACTTTATGGCAAATATCTCAAAGGCGGATTTCTCAAATCAAAACAAGACTCTGAACGATATCAATTCATGGGCTGCAAAAGCATCCGGCGGAGTTATCGATAAATTTATTGAAAACTTAAATCCGAATACATTTGCCCTGATTGCTAATTCCACCTATTTCAACGGAACATGGGCAGAATCTCTCTTTGACAAAAACAAAACCAAAGAGGATATTTTCCACGGACTTTCACATGAATCAACAGTAGCCATGATGAATGGCAGTATGCTTGTCGGCAGTTATGCTTCCTCTGACGAATGCCAATATGTAAGCCTCCCCTTCGGAAATATGGCATTCCAGCTTGAAATCATTCTTCCCCATGATAATAAGAATTTATCAGATATTCAGGCAGGCGACAATAATCCTTTTGAAGAGCTATCTAAAATTGCCCAATCTATACAAGTAAATATAACAATGCCTAAGTTTAAGATTGAGGGCAACCTTTCCATGGACGATATCCTCCGCCAATACGGTTTTTCTTCTCTTCTCAGAGAAATCACTCTCAAAGGTTTCACCTCCAATCCGGAAGGAATAATCGACTTCAGGCAGAAAACTTCATTATCAATCGACGAGAAAGGAGCAGAAGTAGCAGTTGTTTCCTCCGGGGAATTTGTTAATTCCTTCTCGCCTGTCAAGAAGGTTGAAATTAATCTGAATAAACCTTTCTATTTTTCTCTTATAGAACGAAGCACGGGTGCCTGCATCCTTGCCGGCAGAATCGCTGACTTATAAAATATTACAGAAACTTAAGCTCAACTTAAAGCTTAAGTCATGAAAAAGGGAGCCACATTTCCGGGCTCCCTTTTCTATTATGCTAATTTCAATTAATTTTTTGAATTAAGGTATTCGTGGATTGCCTTGGCTGCTTTGCGTCCGGCTCCCATGGCAAGGATGACGGTGGCTGCTCCGGTTACGGCGTCTCCCCCTGCGAAAACACCCTCACGGCTCGTGCGCCCTTCCTCATCTGCCACTATACAACCTCTACGGTTGGTATCCAGTCCTTTGGTAGTAGACTTAATAAGAGGATTCGGACTTGTGCCGAGAGCCATTATGACGACATCACAGTCTATCGTGAAATTACTCCCCTCCTTTGCCTTCGGACTACGACGCCCGCTTTCATCAGGCTCACCTAACTCCATCTCGACACATTCTATGCCGATCACTTTCCCTGACTCATCTCCTACGACACGGACGGGATTAGTGAGCATCCGGAATTCGATTCCCTCCTGCTTGGCGTGATGCACCTCCTCAACACGAGCCGGAAGTTCAGCCTCACTGCGGCGATAGACAATCACGGCATCCGCACCGAGACGCTTGGCTGTGCGCACGGCATCCATTGCCACATTACCGCCTCCGACTACTACGACCCGACGACCCTGATAGATGGGAGTGTCATAATGCGAATCATAAGCATGCATAAGATTAGCACGGGTCAGATATTCATTGGCAGAAAAAACACCGTTGAGATTCTCTCCCTCGATACCCATGAATCGCGGCAGACCGGCTCCCGAACCTACAAAGACTGCATCAAAGCCCTCGCGGTCAAGGAGATCATCTACTGTCATCGTATGACCCACAATCACATCTTTCTCAAAATGAACACCCAGGTTGCGAACAGCATCTACCTCTTTCGCCACGATTCTCTCCTTCGGCAGACGGAACTCTGGAATGCCATACACCAGCACACCGCCATACTCATGCAATGCCTCAAATATAGTCACGTCATAACCGAGTTTTGAAAGGTCGGACGCACAGGCAAGTCCGGCAGGACCCGAACCAATGACTGCCACTTTCTTTCCGTTACGTTCAATCTCGGGAGAAGGTATGGCATCCCGGTTCTCAATAGCCCAATCGCCCACGAAACGCTCCAGCTTTCCTATTGACACCGGTTCAAACTTCACACCCAGCACACATGACCCTTCACACTGGCTCTCCTGCGGGCAAACACGTCCGCAAACACTCGGCAACGAACTGTCGTTGGCTATGACCAACGCTGCCTCACGGAAATCACCTGCCGCAACCTTACTTATGAAGCCCGGAATATCGACATGCACCGGACAGCTCTCCACACAACGCGGTTTCTTACAGTTCAGACAGCGGGATGCCTCCAATTGTGCCTCCTCGGCATCATACCCGTAGCAAACTTCTTCAAAATTGGATGCCCTCTTCACAGGGTCCTGTTCCCTTACCGGGACTCGCGGTATTCTGTTAGCCATTACACTTACAATTTTCAGTTTCCGGATGAGTTTTTTTATTGTCGCGATACATGTTCTGACGGCGCATAGCCTCGTCAAAGTCTACTTTATGACCGTCAAACTCCGGACCCTCCACACATGTGAAGCGGGTCTCGCCATCGACTGTCACACGGCATGCGCCACACATCCCTGTACCGTCAACCATAAGCGCGTTGAGCGACACAACAGTCGGTATGCCATATTCTTTGGTGGTCAGGGCTGCAAACTTCATCATGATCATGGGACCGATTATGACGCAATGATCATAACTCTTTCCCTGATTGTCAATAAGATCTTTCATAAGACCGGTCACCATGCCGTGGAATCCTTCCGAACCGTCGTCTGTGCATAAATAGACGTTACCGACATTTTTCATCTCGTCCACATACGTGAAAAGATCTTTTGTCTTTGCGCCGATGACAACGTCTGCTTCCACACCATGCTCCTTGAGCCATTTCACCTGAGGATAGACAGGGGCAGTGCCCACGCCGCCAGCCACAAACAGGATGTGCTTCTTCTTGAGTTCCTCCTCCGGAAGTTCAAGGAGATCCGACGGACGACCAAGAGGACCTGCAAAATCAGCGAAAGCCTCGCCGACGTTCATATCATTGATTTTATGGGAAGATAGACCGATTGACTGAGTAACGATTGTTACGGTGCCCTCAGCAGGGTCATAGTCGCAGATGGTGAGAGGTATGCGCTCTCCGAAGCGATCAGTGCGGACAATTATGAACTGTCCCGGTTTGGCGGATTCCGCCACACGCGGAGCATGCACTTTCATCTCCACGATGTTTGGGGCAAGCTCCCGTTTGCTGACAATTTCAAACATATCTGGAAAAAATCTTGTATTTTTGCCAAAATTAGGCATTTTTGAATTGATATGCAAGCAGGAGCGTGTTTTTTAATCTTCTTCTATGGAATTGTCTGCCTCCTTAGAGGGATCGGTAAGCTCTTTTTCATACAATTCATCAGCTATGGCATCATATTTCTCAATCTCATGCTCAAGCCTTGCTTTCTCCGCTGCCCCGACAGAAGGATTATTTGCCAGATATTCCTCATTCAGCCTTGCCAAAGCATCCGCCCCCCGCCAGTCGCCTGCCAGCCATCCCTCCTTGAAATAGCTTCGTGCCTTATCCGAATCTTTCTGACACCCTAAACCTTCGGCATATATGCACCCCATCCTGAAAGCATATTCCTCAGGATCCAAATCGTAAGCCACCGATGTCCACTTAAAAAGCTGTGATGTCCATTCCTCATCATCCTCATAGCCGGGCACTACGAGATTCCAGTAATAATCACTGAGTCTGCCGGCAGCAGTCTCATTTTTTTCGGCAATCTTTTCATAATACTCTATTCCGACTTCCGGGTCTCCACCACGGGCGGAGTTCATATAATAGTCACCCAGCCAAAGTATGGCGTCCTCTTTCCAGGGACTTTCCCTCTCCGCACATTTCTCATAGAAACCCTCTGCATCATAGTGGTCATATTTCTGTCGCGGACCTCCGTCTGCCTGATCCGGGGTTTCCGCATGTTCACACATGTATCCCAAGATGTAATACCCTAATCCGTCGCCCTCTTCCGAGAATGCAGCTTTTTCAGCAAGCTGAAAGCTTTTCTCAAGATTCTGCTCCACTCCTATCCCTTCGTGATACATCAGCGCCAGCAGACCGTCGCGCTCAGCCGATTCAGGAGCATCCATAACCATACGAACCAATCCGGGAATGAGATCAGGATTGGTCTCAGAAGCCCGAAGCATTTCTTCAAATTTTTCTGAAAGGCGCATTTTTTAAATTGAAAATTATGATTTAGGCTCGAGCCTTAAGCTCACCGCCTAATCCCTAAATAACCCTTGTCAATAGCCTTCACGATAAGATCTGCCACATTTACAGCTCCCAGCTTCACGAACAATGACTTCCTGTGAGCCTCGATGGTATTGTCAGTGACAAACATTGCGGCAGCAATCTCCCGGGATGTCTTCCCCGTCGCGATATGATACAACACCTCAAGCTCGCGGGCCGTAGGATAGGCTGATGAATCTTTCGCCTGCTTGACTGCCTTCATTACCGGCTCACAATAATAGTTGTTACCATTGAGAATTTCATTGATGGCAGTGACAATCTCTCCCCCTTCTCCCGATTTATATATAATGGCATTGACATCCCGAGCCATTAGCTTCCGGAGGGTCCAGATCTCATCATGAACGGTGCTGATTATTATTTTTGCCACCGGATTACGTGCTCTTATCATCTCTATCAGAACAAATCCATCTATATCAGGCAGTTCCAGATCCAGAATATAGAAATTGAATGTCTCTCCCTCATCCAGCCTTGATATAAGGTCGCTGCCTCGGCTGAATTTTTCGACATGGTTAGCTCCATTATTGACCAGGACGGCATTCATGCCTTCCCGTATCAAATCATGATCATCTACTACCGCTATTTTCATCTGGGATAAGGCTGATTTTCCGGTCATTGTCAGGCATTGTTTATGCAAAATAATCTAATTTTGCAAAATTACCACACCTTTCAATGCTTGTCAATTACGGATTTCCGTAGTTTTTAACTGTCAATCTTACCATAGTGCCACCCTCAGCCAAGCTCTCCACGTTGAGCGTACCCCTTATCGAAGCTGCTCGTCTTTTCATGGAGTCAAGACCTATACCTCTCCTGCCGTTTGACTTGTAAACACCGTTATCGTGGATTGCAGCTTCAAGGCTCCCCCCGTCAAGCCGCAGAGAGACTTCTATACGTGTAGCCCCCGAATGCTTCACGGCGTTACCCACTCCTTCCTGCAATATCCTGTAGACTTCAAGTGCCACTTCATCGCTGACATCCTCCCAGTCTGCACCGGAAGCGGAAGAGGTATATTCGAGTTTCACCCGGTCGCCGTTTGCTTCCGACTGTTTTGCCACAAAGAAACGGACCACTTCATCAATCGTAGCATACGAAAATTCGGGAGGCATAAGCTCGTGTGAGATTCTCCTGACAGATTCCCTGCAGGCATCTATCATTTCGGCAGTTGTCTCCGAGGGAGCACCGTTGCGCATGTTCATCTGAATGGCAAGCAGGTCGTTGCAGACTCCGTCATGCAGTTCGCGCGACATACGGCTGCGTTCGTTTTCAAGACCCTCCACATATTGCACCGTGAGCTGCCTTCCTATATCTGCTCTCAGATTGGCATACTCGATCTCCTTTTGCAGACGTCTGCGTCGCTGCCTGCCTGCATACACCACAAACAGGATAACCCCGACAAGAAGTAAACCTAAAGCAGCAAAAAGCCACATCAGTGTGCCGGCACGTTTCGCCTCGCTTTGTGCCAGAGCAAGCTCTGTCTCCTTCGTTTCATATTTGACCGTCAGATCGCGCAGACTCTCTGTCTTCTCCTTTTCCCAAAGAGAATCCCTCAGTTCGTTGCTCTTTAAAAGGATGTCGTAGGCATTCTTATAATCTCCAAGCGATGAATAGGCGATATGCATATTATTATAGCAATCGAATTTCACGAAGGGGAGATGATCAATATCCTTCATTTCCAGAATCTTGTCAAACCATTTCAACGCGCCTCGGCGGTCGTCGTTTTTAAGGCAGATGGAACATTCCGCCTGATAATAGACCAGACGCGCCATCATCGACTCCACTTCCGGCAGAAGTTCGCCACATTTTTCCCTCCATCGGGCAGCCTCGCTCTTTTCGCCAAGTCGGTCAGTCAGCAGCATGGTGTAGGAAGCAGCCCGGAACGCAGCCTCCTTATCTCCGGAAAGAATTGCATCCTTATACGCCAGATCCTGATACCGGCGTGCCTCTGCAAGATTTCCGCACCCTGTAAGCACTGAGCCTACAACGCCGTAGATAGTGCTCCTCAATTCCGGGTCTTCGCTCTTTGCAGCCCATTCCCCCGACAGGAGTGCATTCTTGGCTGCCTGTTCCTTATGCTGTGTGTCAAGATTGAGCACAGCAAGATTGATGTAGAGCGATGCTATCTCCTCTATTGCCTCTGCATCGGGTTTCTCACGGAAGGTTCCCGAGGTCACGATTGCGAGCGCCTTGTCATAACTTTCCAGCGCCTCATCAACTTTTCCTAAAGAACGCAGAAATACTCCCTGTGCGGCATGAGTGCCCACAATCTGAGTGGGATTGCCGCTTTTCTCCGCAAGCCTGATGGCTTCAGCACCCACAATTACTGCGGAATCAGTGCGTCCTATATTATGCAGACTGTCTGCCGCTTCTCTGAGACGCACAAGCTCCGGAGCGGGAGATTCCGTTGCCTGCATTACGGGAGCAGCAATCACAAGCAACAGAAAGAACAATAGATTAATTTTAGGCTCAAGGCTCAAGGCTCGAGGCTCAAGATTATAACAACTTATCATGACTACGAATTTAATAAAAAACTACGGAATACCGGAATTGCAACAGCATATTTTTATAAATATCTTTGTAATTTAAAAGTAAGGCGTAAGGCGTAAGGTATATCCCTTTAACGCAGTAACCTTTTAATCATTATGTTAAGCCCATAAAACTTAACTTATTAACAACTAAAAAATCATATCTATGAAGAAAAGATTTTATTTATTTGCTTCGGCGATTACAGCCCTGTTGCTTTCCGCATGCGGAAACAGCGAATCAGCTCCTGCTTCTTCCGGCATCTTCGGAACCATTCCCGGGCAGATGGAACAGTATGAACAGAAATCGGATGCGCTAAAAGCGACGATAACTAATGACAACTTTGGAAAAGTCAGCAAGGAACTTGACGACCTCAAGACGAAATACAAAGAAAATCTTGAAAAGGAATCGGAAGCTATCAATGGAAAAGAGGTGCCCGTTGAGTTTGATTCCGAAATTCTCAAACAGGAGGGTCCGCTGACTATTGCCTATCTCTCCATGAATGCCAAAGCTCCGAATCTGGGTTTCGCCGGAAATATAGTCGCTGCCAAAGACCTGACGCTGAATATCGGAGAGAAAGACCTCAAACCCTCCCCTTATCTGTCAGGGAATTATAAAGTGAGGGTTACAATGCCTGTAGGAATTGAATTTCTTGATAAGGAAGGCAACGTGGTCCTGAACCGTAACGAGATAGGCATTCTTCCGGCTGAAAATAACGGAACAACAGCCATAGTGAAAGCAGGAACTCCTATAGAGTTCGGGAAGCGCTCATTCCCTATGTCTCCCAAGATGGCAGACGTTGTTAAAGTGCGTCTGACTGTCGATCTTTCCAAAGTGCCCTATTACTCTACTGTCAAGGATGAGTAAACAGTCTTCGACATAAGATTTTCCAATGAAAATTCCCGCAATTGTAAAGCGTCTGCCCACAATCGCGGGAATTTCCATTAAATGCCTTGAGCCTAAAGCCTAAAGCCTAAAGCCTACTTTATATCGATAGCCTTGATTGTAAATGAGCCTCCGTTAGCATCAAGGTCAGACTGGCGCACAGGATAACCCGGTCCGTAACTCCTTACAAATCCCTTATCTTCCGAGACTATCATCACCACTTCTCCCGTAGTTTTTATCACAGCCCTACCGTTAAGCCTGCTCCAGGCGTCAAGTTCAATGGAGATGTTTGCTATAAAATAGCCGCAATCCGAAACCGGTTTAAACTCATTTATACTCACTACGACGTCTCTATTGTTCTCAAACCCGATAAGGTCTATCTCCGCATTGGGAAGCAATAGATAACTGTTGCCCCCTATGTTATGATTATTAACATTGGCAAGTCCTGAAGAGGTGAATATCGGTTTCTTTTCGCTGACCTGCGACCCATCGACAAGTGTCCAGGATAGTTCGCGCACGATATTCATGGCGCTATCGATCAATAGAGTGTTGACATCCCCGAAATCTTCCGGACGATAGACGAAGGCATAGCCTCCATAAAATTGATTTCCGGCTTCAAAACAACCCAATTTGTTCCCCTTAACATCATAATAACATGTGGAGGGTCCCTCATCCACATAGAATATGCCGTTTACGACGTCTGAGGTTCTTGCCGTACCGGAAGATGCCTGAAACACGCTTTTACCTGTCTTATCTATAAGCAGCCGTGTTCCATCCTCCGTTGTTACCCATGCATACCCTTCCGAAAAATCTCTTGCATCTTTATATTTGGGAGATAGTTTAACCACTCCGTTTGCATCTATATAACCCCACTCTCCCCTGTAAGCCTTATAAGCTCTCAGTCCGTCGCGTAGCGGACGGATAAAGTTGAAACTGTTGCCGTCGACCTTTATGTTGGGATATATCCTCTTGCCGGTGGTGTCTATATAGAAAGCTTCAGCTGACCCAAAATTAGGCACTACCACTGCCACACCATCCATAAAATTAGTCACTCTCTCCCACTTCACGTTTAAATCCTTTATCCGTCCGTCAGTATAAAGAAGACAAATGGGACCTTTGCGCATTATGTTATCAGAAGGACGGCGCATAGCGACAACTCCGCTATTGAATACAGGAGCACCCGCATCAGTTTTTTCCCATTTGGCATCAAAAAGTTTTGTGCCGTCAACTTTCCAGAATTCATAATTCTTATTAAAAAGAGAACCACCTCTCGGCACCCAGAAGACACTATCGTTTACATTATCCAGAAGCGAAGCATCTGCCTCCAGATAGAGTGTCTTAGGGGTGAGGTAGGGTGTTTTTGTTTTTGCTTCTGCTGAGGGCACTAACGACAGCAGCGAAATAATACTCATGCCAAAACATGCAAAGAATTTACGGTAATTCATTTTTGTCAGTATTTAGTTATTTTACAAAATTATAACTTTACTTCCAAACTAACAATTACGGTTTACCGTAATTTAACGTCGCTTTTAGGCTCAAGGCTCAGTTCCCCCAGTTCTCAATTTTATCTCGCGCCTTGAGCCTCGAGCCTTCAGCCTTGAGCCTAATTTTCAATTTCAGATTTTTTCATTAATTTTGAAATAAATATGATTCCGAAATGAAAAATCTGCTGACTTTAATAGTATTTATTCTTCTGATAACGCTCGCTGCCTGCCGAGACTCCGTGAGACATCCTGCTCTCGACAGGGCAGCTTCCCTCATGGATTCACTCCCTGACTCCGCAGCGGTTATCCTGAAAGCAATTGCTCCTGAAAACCTTGATAATGACGACCAAAGGATGTACTGCCGACTTCTGTTGCTCGAGTTTGCCGACAAGACTTATCATTCTCCGAAAGATGATAAGGAAATCAAAGAAATTATGAATTATTTCATTGACGGAAACAGAGCGCCACAGCTCCATCCTGAAATTTACTATTATGCCGGCAGAACGTATGCCGAACTGAATAAAGATGCCCTCGCCCTCTCTTTCTTCGACAAAGCACTGCATACTTTAAAACCGGGGGAAGACATTTCATTACAGAATCGTATTCATGCTCAGAAAGGAAACCTCTATAATATTCATCACCTATACTCTCACGGTATAAAAGAATTTAAACAACATGTAATCCTCACTGACAGTATATATTCTGAAAAAAATAATCGTGTGCATTTGAAAGAGAGAATTGGAGCTCGCCTTGCATTAGCCGTAGTCTATATTCCGGCAAAGCAATCCGACAAAGCTTGGGAAATTTATAAAGAACTGGAAAAACCGGTTGCTTTTTTAAATGATCCGATTATAACCACCACTTTTCATAGTCAACTTGCACAGGCTTACCTATATAAAGGAAACTACCGACAGGCTGATTCTATTGCAACTCTTGAACCAACTCACGTAAACAATGCTTCTAAACCCTCCGTCATAAGTATTCAAAATAAATTGAAAAGAGTCTCTTCAGACAGTACATTTGATGAGATTTCAACCAGTTCCTTATTAGACAACAGTGATTTTGAAACTCGTTATCAGGCTGCCTTAACCATGTTTGATATAGCAAAACAAAGGCAGGATGCTGAGATGATGTTGAAATATGCAATATTGGCACACGATACCGAAGAGAAGATTCAACGGAAATATAATGAGAATTCATTGGCAGAGATGGAGAATATTCTCACCCATACAGAATTAGAAAAAGAAAATCTGAAACTATCATTGGAAGGTCAAACCAAAACGATATGGATTATAGTCCTTTCTGCTGTTTGTATTATGATTGTTACTGTGTGTATAATTATCTTTTTCCGTCATAGAATGCGGAAATTAAGATTTGATTTGTATCTACAGAAACTAAAGGAGGAAAACTATAAAAGGACTTTAGAATTAGAATCACAGATTGAAGCACTTAATACTGTCTATGAAGAAGAAATCAAAAAACTTATGGCTGAGAAAGAAATGCTTGAAAACAAGGAGAAAGAATCATTTCTTAAGAACGATCTGAAACTATCCAAGATTACAGCTTTTTTCCTTAGTCAACTATCTTCTCCTAATGGGTCCATTAATAAAGAAGATCTGGAGAATCTACAAAGAATACTTACCTTAGTATATCCTGACTTTATGTCAAGAATATCTGAATTAAACTTATCATCTAAAGACCTAACTGATGCCATGCTTATCAAGATCAAAATCCCTCAGAAACTATGTGCTTCCTACTTTAATGTCTCTCCGTCCTCTCTGGCAAATATGCGGAAAAGACTTTTCAATAAATATTGTAAAGAAACTTCCTGTTCAACATGGAAAGAATTTATCCTTCATCTCTAAAACGACTCAAAATTTTTCTATCTGTCCAAAATTTTATTAGCAATTAAATAAAAAAGATTCACTAAAAATTCATCTTGTATAAAAATATTTTATTGATTTTAAGACTATTACAAGATATTATTATTTTATCACCTTCTTGATATTTGAAGTATTTAAATTTGGTAGATAATTTTGTCTTTGTAATTAAATCTTTATTTATGAAAAAATTAAAAATTCTATTGTTGTTACTTCTACCTTTTAATATGTTGGCTGACACGGAAGAGGTAGATATGGATGAAGATAAGGTAATACTTCCTCCTATTAAACGCAGTTTGGCTCCTAAGCCAAAGGTGTTCATTATTGATAAAACCGAGGTCAGAATCGAATTTGTGTCTGACACCGCGGAAGGAAGTCTGACTATCTGCGATGAAAACAGTAACTTGATATATCAGGCTTCGTATCTCAGTACGTATTACGACATCCCTACTCTTGCAGAAGGGGAAGTCTATTCTATCTATCTATATGTGAATAACCACCGATATACCGGCACATACCTCCCTTGACATAGTATTTTTTCAGGTTTTACTATAAAAAAGGGTATTTTAATCCTATAAAAAAGTTCACCAAAAATTCACACTCCTCTTTTTTATCAGCTTGATTTACAACAAAAAACGCATCAATATATGGTATGTGAACTTTTGTGAACTCAAAAAAATGTGATTTTCTTCAAAATTATCATAATTTTGCATACGGTTTTGCTGCCCCGGGAACTTCGGAGAAGATTCCCTCCCTCCGGGTTTTATTCCCCTTGAGCCTCCGATTTGAAATAACCCTTTAACCCCTTAACCCTTTAACCTTTAAGTTGAGCTTGCGAAACTTAAATAATTTAAGAAAAACTTCGTTAATTTAAAATAACATAGTTACATTTTCTAATCAAAATTTTCTATAAGTTTCACTTAAAAAATACCATCATGAAACTACTTTATTATTTTGTTTTGGGTGTTGTCATGTTGATGGGATGTTCTTCTTGTGAAGACAATGAGGTCATCTCTTTTTCAGAACAACCTGAGAGTTCAAATGTAAAAAGAGAAATTATTTTAAACTATATTTCTCGTGTTCATTCAACTGATACTCGGTCAGCTGAAATCTTTCTTTCCCCTTACATTGTAGATAAAGATACAATTTTTTACGTTGTCAATTATCCCGAAGGCGGTTTTGAAATATTTTCTAATAATTTTTCATTACCCATGGTCGTGGCAAAAGCTAAAAATGGTTATTTTGATCCAAATATGTTGACAATGACACCTAACCCATTTAATACCTTCATTGATGAAATAGCCCATGGGTTATCAGGGGTTGGAATGGACGAGGCTAAAGAGGAAATGAACTATTCATGGAGTAGATTTGCACTTACTTCACAAGAAAAGAATAGTTCTGAACATTATGTTGGAATAGCATGTGAGTTGAGTGAAAAGGAATATACTCCTAAAGGTGGAAGATTGGCAACAAAATGGCATCAGCTGTTCCCTTATAATCAATATGTGCCTTTTTTAGAAGGAGGAAGTGGTGGACATTCCTATGTTGGATGTGGTGCAATTGCAGCTGGTCAATATATCTTTTTTTCTCATAAGTATTTCGGTAATCCAGCTACTACAGTAGATAAATTTACTTATTCAGCTACCTCTAATTCGTTTGATTTTTATGGAAATAGTTCTTCCGTATGGAATAAGATGGATGATGGAAGTGATAAGTCAATAGTGTCTGATGCAGAGAGACTAAAACCAACAGCACTTTTCCTTGGATATGTTGCAAATGGTTGCTGTTCTGCTTATAATACAACAATAGGAGATAGCGCGGGAACAGGTACTTATAGAGGAGATGTGAGGAATTTTATAAACAAAGAATTAAGCTCAAATTTACAGTTACATGCATTTGATATACTCAAAACAATTGATATATTAAAAAAAGGTTATCCTGTGTTTGTGTCATCAAGAGGTGATCTTTATAAGAATGGTAAGCGATATAATGGAGGACACGATTATTTAATTGACTATACATTATATAGAATAGTGAAATATTACGATGTATTTGCTTCATCAGTTGGAGGAAGTGATGCAGGAAATGAAGATCCAGATAATGAATATGGTAATAACTTAGATTATTATCGAGATAAATATGGCTCTATAAGTTACCGCGAAACCAATACAATCGTTGAATATTGGCTCAGCATGAATTGGGGTGGTGGAAAATATGATGATGTTTTAATAAATGCATCTTTGGAAGAATGGCTTTTAAAGGATTCTTCAAGTGAACTTCATCTGTTCTATCACGAAATATTATATTAGTTTATGATTTCGATTAGTTCTTAATTGAAGTTAGGAAAGACCGATTCGAATTTTTTCTGAAATGTGATTTAATAATTTTTCAAAAACTCATTAATATGCGCAAGAATATCATATTTTTATTCTCGTTTCTGTTGCTTGTGGGGTGTAGCAAATCTGAGCAGAATGAGATAATTCCGGGTGATGATCCAAACCAACAACCGGGTATTGTCAAAGAGGAATTGAGTGTCAGCAAATCTATATATCTGGAAATTGAAGAAAAAAATATTCTGGAAAAAGTAAAAGATTTCGGGTTCACTATATTGCAGGATGGAGTTCCGGCTGATGCTCGCAATCCTATCGTGTCCCCTCTCAGCTGTTCATACGGATTGGCAATGTTGGCTAACGGAATGAATGAGGAATCTGTAAAAGAGTTGTTGAATGCGGTTGCCGGCGAAGACGCTACCCTTGATGACTGGAACAGAGTGAACCATACTCTTACCACAGAATTTCTGGCGCTGGATCCGACTTCAGTTGTCAAAATTTCTAATTCCGTTTGGGGAAATACCGGTATTGCTTTTGAAACCGCTTTTTCCGGCGAAATGGAAAAATGGTATAGTGCGACATGCAATAATGTTGATATGACGAGCGCTGCTGCAGCAGAAGCAATTAATTCATGGATCAATTCAGCCACCGAAGGATTGATACCGAGTTTATTCGATAACGCTCCCGGAGAAGCCGCATATCTGATAAATGCATTATATTTCAGCGGAAAATGGACAATGCCTTTTGATAAATCTCTGACTGAGAAAAAGGATTTCCATAATGCAGACGGTTCGGTAGCTGATGTGGATTTCATGAATGGTGTCTTTGAGGATATACTATTTGCAGAAACTGCCGACTACAAGGCTATGTGTCTGCCATTAGGCAACCTTGGATTTAATTTTTATGCAATTCTTCCTCGGGAAGGTAAGAACCTGCCATTGTCGCTGGCTGAGTGGTATGAAGTCAGGAATAAAATGGGTTCTTATGACGAGGTTACTGTCAGTCTTCCCAAATTCAAAACTGAGTTTGAAGAGGTAAATGTAAAAGAAGTGCTTAAGGCTAAGGGAGTGAAGAAATTGTTTGATGACGCTAATTCTCTTGAGCGTCTATGCTCGCCAATGATTGATCCGAAGACTCTTACTTTCTTACATAAGTCGGTGTTGGGCATAGATGAATCCGGAGCAGAAGGAGCATCCGAGTTTATGACTGGTATGGATTTGGCGGTTATCGGAGGAAGTGGAGAGCCTTCCGGACCAAAAATCGGAGAAATAAAGTTGAACCGTCCGTTCCTCTATTTGATAGAGGAACGAAGCACTCATGCGCTTTTATTTATAGGAGTGATAAATGATCTGCAGAAGTAAGCGATTTGCCTTCCGCAAGCTCTTAGGAGGGTAAAATATACTTTTATCCTGATTTCCTGTATTTATATTTGTATTAGGAATTAAAAGAAAGATCTCCCCCGGTTCGTTCCTGAACCGGGGGAGAT
>JAIDPA010000041.1 GCA_029062985.1 Muribaculaceae bacterium | reverse complement strand
TTACAAAAGTTTTCCAAAAATTTTTTTATATAGCTAATTATCAATTTTATATAAAATTTATCAACACAAAAAGTTTCCCAAAATGATAATTCCTTCTAAAAAAATCAACATAAAATATTTGCAGAATTTCTTTTTTCAAATTACCTTTGCAACTGTCTAAAGGACGTAAAAAATCCTCTCAAAACGATAAGTTTCTACCCCTCAAATATTAAGAGACAGATGATACAGACAGTAGAGAAACGCGACGGAAGGGTCGTTGGCTACAATGAAGAAAAAATAAAGGCTGCCATAAGAAAGGCGATGCTCTCGACAGCTCGTGGCGAAGATGAATCTCTCATCCAGAAAATCACTGACCGCATAGGAATGTACGGTCCGGAAAGAATGTCGGTGGAAGAAATTCAGGATCGCGTTGAATTCGAGCTGATGAAATCGGCTCGTAAAGATGTTGCCAAACGCTATATCGCCTATCGCGACCAGCGCTCAATCGCTCGTCAGGCTAAGACCCGCGACATGTTTCTCGAAATTATTGAAGCCAAAAGCAATGACATCACTCGTGAAAATGCCAATATGAACACTGATTCGCCGGCAGGAATGATGATGAAATTCGCTTCCGAGACGACCAAACCGTTTGTCGACGATTATCTTCTCTCTACTTCGGTAAAGAATGCCGTGAAAAGTAATTATATACATATTCATGACAAAGATTACTATCCGACGAAGTCTCTTACATGTGTGCAGCATCCACTTGACCGAATACTGAAAAACGGGTTCGTGGCAGGTCATGGGGAATCACGTCCGGCAAAAAGGATTGAAACGGCAAGTGTGATTGCCTGTATCTCACTCGAAACAGCCCAGAACGAAATGCATGGCGGCCAGGCTATTCCCGCACTCGATTTCTATCTCGCACCTTTTGTCAGAGCTTCCTTTATCGAAGAAATAAAAAATCTTGAGCAATTGGTGGGGAGGAATCTCTCACATCTGTATGAAGTCAAATTCCCTGATTATCTGCGTAAGGCGCTCGACGGTCTGGAGGGTGATGAGCGATTAATCCAGCATGCCATTAATAAAACTGTGGGTCGAGTTCATCAGTCAATGGAGGCTTTCATCCACAATATGAACACTATTCATTCGCGTGGAGGCAATCAGGTGGTCTTTTCATCTGTAAACTACGGCACTGACACATCCGCAGAGGGAAGATGTGTCATCCGGGAAATGCTTAATTCCACCTATGAGGGTGTAGGCAATGGAGCGACCGCTATCTTCCCTATCCAGATATGGAAGAAAAAGAGAGGGGTCAGCTATCTCCCTGAAGATCCGAATTATGATCTTTACCGCCTTGCCTGCAAAGTGACGGCTCGCAGATTCTTCCCTAATTTTCTTAATCTGGATGCTTCTTTCAACCGTGATGAAGCATGGAGAGAGGATGATCCTGAAAGGTATCTTCACGAAGTAGCAACCATGGGCTGCCGTACAAGAGTATTTGAAAACCGTTATGGAGAAAAGACAAGTGTCGGTCGTGGCAATCTTTCTTTCACCACTGTAAATATCGTGCGTCTTGCCCTGGAGGTAATGAAAATTGAAGATAAAGAGGAACGCATTGAACGCTTCTTTGAAAAATTGGACAAGGTGCTTGATATCACTGCCAAACAGCTTGACGAACGCTTCCAATTCCAGAAGACAGCGCTTGCAAAGCAGTTCCCGCTCGTAATGAGTGTTCTCTGGAATCATTCTGATAACCTTTCTCCTAACGACACTATTGAAGAAGTGATAAATCAAGGCACTCTCGGCATTGGCTTTATCGGGCTTGCAGAATGCCTCATTGCACTGACCGGAAAACATCATGCTGAATCTGAAGATTCGCAGAAGCTCGGCCTTCGCATAGTCTCTCACATGCGCGACCGTGTAAACGAATACTGTGAGACCTATCAGCACAACTATTCCGTGCTTGCCACTCCTGCTGAGGGCTTGTCAGGCAAATTCACAAAAGTTGACCGAAAAGTTTACGGAGAGATTCCGGGAGTAACGGATAAAGACTATTATACTAATTCAAATCACGTCCCCGTCTATTATCACTGTTCCCCCCGCCACAAAGCGAAGATCGAAGCACCATATCATGATCTGACCCGTGGAGGCCATATATTCTACATTGAAATCGACGGAGATGCCACTCATAATGAAGAGGCAATCATGCAGATTGTCGATATGATGGATAAATACAATTTAGGTTATGGGTCGGTCAATCATAATCGCAACCACTGCCCGAAATGCGGCTACGAAAATGCCGATAAGCAACAGAGTGTCTGCCCGAAATGTGGTGTTAAGTTTGAAACAATTCAACGTATCACAGGCTATCTCGTTGGCACAACTGACCGTTGGAACTCAGGCAAACTTGCAGAATTGCGGGATCGCGTCGTGCATGAATAAAACCTTATTCTCTGACTATTTTTTTAATTGTGGAATATAATATTCTGAGTATAATACGCGGAACCACGGTCGACGGACCGGGGTTCCGCACTTCTATTTATTTAGCAGGATGTTCTCACGCCTGTCCCGGCTGTCATAATCCTTCTTCATGGAATCCTGAAGGAGGCTCAGTGATGACTCTCGAAGAAATAATGGAGATTGTGAAAGAGGAAGATTTCGACGTTACCCTGTCAGGCGGCGATCCTCTCTTTCAGGCTTCAAAAGTAAAGACTCTGATTGAAACCTTGAAAGAAGATAACAGAAATGTCTGGGTTTTTACCGGTTATTTATGGGAACAGATTCTTTCTTCCGCCTCACTCCTTTCAGCGGTAAGGGAAGCTGATATAATAGTAGACGGGCCCTTCATCGAAAAGATGAAAGACCCGGATTTATTGTTCAGAGGCTCTTCAAATCAGCGTCTGATAGATATAAAAAAGACCCTTGAGAGCGGACAAATCGTGCTATATAGCCGACAGTCTTAAAATCACTCCTCAGCGGATTTCTCCTCCTCTTTTTCTTCAGGCTGATCTTCCGTGAATTTTGTCATGCCTGTCTCGAGAAGAATATTATACCATGTGAAAAGCTTCTTTATATCATTGTCATATACGCGATCTTTATCAAAATCCGGAAGTATGGCTTCAAACTCTTCACGTATCTTTCCGGCAGCCACCAATCCTTTGACATCAATGGGTTTCCCGTCATTGTGAGCATACACCAGATCAAGAATTTCTCCAAGAGGCTTGTCGTCTCCGTCTGTGTACATAGCTATATCGCCGAGCGAGACTACTTTATCACGTGAATGAGCCGGGAAACGTTTTTTTGTCTTCAGTTCCTCCACAATGAGCATACGGTTGCCCTGCGATACGATTCTGAACAAACCGGGTTTACCGGTAATCGCCAATATTTCTCTAAGCATAATATTGTTGTATGTAGTTTTTAGTTTATATATCTTCATTTTCATCTTCTGCCATCAGAAGATTGTTCACCCTATTCCATATCGAACTTTCCCCATCATTGACAATTACTTCCGTTTTTTCCATAGGCAGATTGTCAAATTCCTTTTGCTGAGTCTGCATCCTTTCCAAGATTTCCTTTCCCGGAAGTCCGTTTCTCTTTCTGACTCTTTCTATTCGCACATTTTCCGGAGCCTCCACAAGCCATATCGCATCGACTAAAGGCAGGAATCCACCCGTTGCCAGAATGGCTGTCTCAACAAACACCGGAATTTCAGCATTCCGGGCATATCTCAGAAAATCTTCCCTGACAGCAGCATGGACTAAACCGTTGATTTTTTCTCTTATATGAGAATCTGTAAAAATAATATCCGCAATATATTTTCTGTTTAGACATGCGCCTGAGTAGGCATTTTCGCCGAGCAACTTTATCAGCGCCTTACGAAGATCAGGATCAGTTTCCATGATTCGCTTCGCCTCAGAATCGCAATCATAGACCTTATACCCTTTCAGACGCAAGAGACGGGACACAACACTCTTCCCGGCTCCGATACCTCCCGTGATTCCTATTCTCTTACACATACTTTCAATTCCTGACAATAGTATATTCTACGGAATCATTCTTCAAGGAAAGGTTCAGAAGGCGATCAGGATAACGTTTCACTTCCACATGAAGTTTTCCATTTCCGGATGAATAGGTCTGATTAAAATCAACCTCCAGCATTATTGCAGGATCATCATTATCATCAAGGCGACTCATTGCCACATAATATTCGACCGGCACCTTTGAAGGGAAAAGCAACAGACTTTCTCCATCCGGCACATTGACAGGCGTAAGCGAAATAAGGGCTACTTTCTTTACAAGAGGTTCGATCGGGAAAGTCACCTGAACCGTCGACGGTATTATCCTCCCTCCTTTAAGCGGACGCAACTTCACTTCTACCGTTGTGGATTCAGACACATCCTTCAGGGTGATATTTTCAGTCATGACCCTATGGATTGTGTCAAGCAATTCCTTATCGCCATAAACAAGAACATTCGACGGACTCACCATTATATCGCCCTCAATAGTGCATCCGAGCGAAGGATAGACTTTGGAGATTACTTCCACCGGGACACGCCTACCCTTATTTTCTGTATAAACGAGGCGCAGGGAATCCATTGAGACAGATGCTATCTGAGCAGAAGCGCCAAAAATACTCTTTAATGAGGAATTTAATTCATCTTTAGAGAATCTCAACACTCCGTTTTCCGCATATTCCCTGAAGTTGATATGTATCGTCGGCTTATGCATGATGCCGTTTCTCCAGAGATTCGTCCCTTTATCGCGGACACTTACATGGAGTTTTTCAGGTATATCCGAAATGAAAGTGACCGAATCCGGAACATTGGATATATGCACCTTTACATTAATATTATCCTGCACACTGTCGTTGAGGGCAAGGATAAACCAAAACAGGGCACTTATGACCACAAAGACAAGAAACACCATGACATTATGAAAAGATGAAGATTCCCTCATCTTATTCCAGCGTTCCTTCACTTTTTGCAGTCGTTCATCCATACCGTTTGCGTGAATTTTATTGCTTTTGGCTTTTTCATAATAAAGCCGAGCAAGCATAGCGCTCCCCGGCAATATTATGAATGATATTATTTCTTAGCTGCGTTGTCAGTTGTGGCAGCGGGGAAAACTGAAGCCTTGTCTACTTTAAGAGTTACGCCGGGCGCAACTTCCAAATGGACATAAACATCGTTAACTTCCTTAATTTTACCATGGATTCCTCCGGCAGTGACCACCTTATCGCCGGTCTGCATAGCTTCGCGAGCTTTTTTTATCTCTTTCTGCTTCTTAGATTGCGGACGGATCATGAAAAAATAAAAAATCACGATCATGGCTATAATCATGAGCATTCCGCTCAACCCCCCGCCTCCTGCATCACTCTGAAGGAGAATCATGAAATTCAAAGTATTCATTCTTTATTCGTTTATCGTTGTTTTGGTTAATGCTACAAAGTTAATCCTTTTCAATCGCTTTTCCTAATAAAACTTTATTTCTTCTGTATTTTTCCCTCCTCGTGAAGACGGTTAGTGATAGAAAACAGAATACCATTTAGAAAAGCGCCACTTTTGTTGGTGCTGTAGCTTTTGGCAATTTCAATATATTCATTAATGCTGACTGCCAATGGAATCTTCGGGAAATTCACAATTTCAGCAAGTGCGGTCATGGCAATGACAACGTCCATAAACGGTAGTCTTTCTGCATCCCATTTATCCTTCTTTATGGAATCCTCTATATAACGGCGATAGACATCCTTGTTTCTCACAACCTCTGCAAAAAGCTGTTTGCCGAATGAAGCGTCTTCCTCATCCTTATACATCGCAAGCACCGGATTACAATCATGTCCTCCCTCCTCAAATCTTTTGATGGTCTTAAGGAAGAATGTGCCGATTATTTCGAGATCATCATTCCAGAATACTGATTTGGTCTCCAAAGTCTCCAGAAATTCTTCATTACGGAAAATAATCTGCTTGAATACATTACGCCAGAACTCACAGTCTATCTGGAAATCCGTCGTCGGAATTTCCATATATTCCGCATAAAGATCTGAGTCCATTATGTCTTTGAGAAGCGCCTCGAGCATAACTCTGTCTTCCGGCATCCAGGATAATTTGGTGCGTTCTACATATTCATCTATATCCTTATCGTTGCGTAAAGCTTCAACAAGTCCGTTTTCTACAAAACGCATGTTTGGATTGAGATCGGCTTCTGTGGGGACATACTTGTTTCTGTTGTCGTCGATCTGTCGTTCGCGGAGATTGGTCAGTTCCACAGGCAGGATAAGAAGACGGAAATAAAGCTCACGAGCTTTATCCATGCTGTAAGCAAGGGTCTTCAAGGCATCCTCAATATTGTCGCGGCTGGAATAAAAGTTCTTGAAAGTTTCATTCATCATGTCTTTCATTCTGTCAACACCCCGGATCGTGTAATTCTCCCTCTTGCTGATATTGCTGTTAAGCAGAGGATTTGCCATAATGACAATATTGAAAAGACGCTCCCATATCTGATCGTCTTCTCCATTTTCTGAATCAAGATTTTTCAAATAATTTTTGTAGATTCCGCTCTCCTTTATCTGATCAGCCACAGAATCTACCACACCCTGCAACGGAAATGCATCATAACGATACTTCCCTAACATTGAGTTTACCTTCTCATCCGCAAGGATTTTCTTAATGAACCGTGTGTCCTCCAGAGGTCTGTATCCTCCTCTCTTCTCTATATCCTCAGCTATCTTCACCATCAGCACCAGCATATCAAGATACAGGCTATAGGCGAATCTCTTTTCCTTGGTGGGCGCCGAAGGCTGGGATTCAATCATAAAATGGTCTTCTACCAATAAATAGGAATAAAGGAGCTGGACTACCTTTATTCTAATCAACACACGATTTATCATAACTCTTTATGGTCGTTTGTACACTTTTTCACGTCCTTTCCAACCCTTCCGGGCTATCCGGGCGATATTTCACGCTGCAAAATTAACCCAAATGTAGCGAACCACCAAATAATTATCCACGAAAAAAGGAGAGAACTCGTTTTTGAGCCTCTCCTTTATTCAATCGTTACTTATTTTCTTCTTTAGAAACTTAATTCATTTTGATAAATGCCGGCACCCATGCCTTGACATTCACTGTGCTTGACACATTTCCGCCGTTGATAAGGTCGATTCCGCTTCCTCCTATAGAGACATTGGCATCCGTTGATGAGAATATGACCACAACTTTATTCCCTGTCTGGGAATCCGTTTTAGTAATAATTTCAATATTACTGCCTTGCTGCTTACGATCCACAGTTCCTCTCCATAGAGCCGGGTTCTGTGCGCGTGCCTTAAATACTTTAGCCACATAGTCGTGAACCATCTGCTCATTCTGATTAAAACCGGATATACGTCCTGAAGTACGTGCCCAGTTATCCGAATTACCATTATTATTAAGCTTTCCACTCTTATCTCCGATTTCATCGCCATAATAAGTACAGGTCGGTCCTGAATAGGCTGCTACAGCGGCATGACGTGTCATCAGTCCTTTAGGATTGGAATTAATGTCGACATAGTCGCCCACACGGTCAGTGTCATGATTGCTTAAGAATATTGTTGGATTCACTCCGGAATCACGATAACCGCGGGAAGCTGCATTATTTGAAAGGAACCAGCCACAAGATCCTACTCCTGAACTAAGATTTACAAGATTATCCTTTCCATCAAAGTCCATGACGCTCTTCAGACCGTCTTGCTGAGTAGAGGTAATATTTCCGGCACTTGTCCAGTCTTCGCCAACCATGTATGCAAGTGTGCCCCACTGTTCTCCACGTGCTTTCCTTTCGGCTGCAACTTTTTCTGCTTCCTGACGCAATTCCTTCCAATAGTTGTGACCTCCCTGATAAACCTGATAACACTGGTCAAGACGCCATCCGTCTACACCACGTTCCATCCAGTAGCGTATCACTTCCTTGAAATATTCAAGCGAACCGGGGAATACTATATTTCCTGATTCCGTACCTCTTATATTCTGAGTATTTGCCTGTGTCTGAATCCATTTTCCATTAGGAGAAGAACTGCTGACACCGCCATGATGTCCGAATACTCCATCAAGAATGACATACATACCTCTTGCATGAGCTTCCCTTATCAGTTCATCAAATTCTGCCTCTGTTCCGAATTTAGGGTCAACCTTGAAATAGTTGGTGCAGAAATAGCCGGTAGCCTGAAGTTTTTCACCACCTTGTCCGTTAGCAGAATCAAAAATCGGTGTCATCCAGATAGCGTTCATACCAAGTTCCTTGATATAATCAAGAGAATTGATAATACCGCGGAGGTTTCCATTCTTTGTGTGTCCGTTAGGACCCCACATATCGCTATATCCGCTGGCACCTCCAGCTCCATGCTGGAAAGATGCCACCATGATTTGATAAATCGAAAGCTCGCGCCAGTCTCCGGACAGCGTATAGACAGGTTGGGAATCATCTCGAGTGAACGTTCCGCTATAATTTGACGTGCCGACACTGTTTGTAGCAGAGATTGTCAAGGTTCCACTCTGATTTTCACTTAAATAATCACTCACTTTAAGCGTATTAGTGCCATTGCCTAAGGTAACACTTCTGTTATTGAACGAACCTGTGATTGATGTCGCATTGTTATCTATAGTTACAGTGATCGAAGAGTTTCCCGTAACCGTTCCGCCGCTGGGAGATACTGTAATCTCAGGTTTCTGAGGTCCGTAGGTGACCAGTGAATGCGTTCCATCTGCCTTATAAGTATGTTTGTTTACGAATTCAAGATTTCCGCCACCTGCTCTCTCACTCATATCTTCCGAGCTATGACTTCCCCAGCTTATGATGATATTCTTCGGTGTCTGTTTCCCTGAAGGAACTGCCCAGTAGTACTTTCCGTTCTTTTTTATCATCTTGTCGCCGGGCCATTCTCCGGAAGCTGTACAGTTGACATCACCGGTAGTCCAAGCCCATACTGCCACATCCTGCTTGCTTGTGTCGTCAAAATAAATGTAATATTCATCCTCTTCAATAGGATCATCAATATTACCTTTAGTATATGTGAATGTCTTGACATCACTTCCGGCTGCATTAGCAGCATAGGTCTTCAGAGTTGTAGTCTGAGTAAAGGACAGAGGAGATGTATAACGTGCTGACGATGTTGAAGGAGTAGTTCCGTCAACAGTATAGAAAATATCAGTATTCGGAGTAACAGAAAGAGTCACAGTCACACTGCTGCTGAAAGTTCCTCCCGCAGGAGATGCTGTTACGACCGGTGCAGTGGGTGTCGGTATCGGTGGTATAGGAGGATTGACATTCCCGACTTTCCCATATTCCTCAACAAGAATGACCGGACCGGATGCTTTCATAGTCACCTTTCCTCCTGAAACCACTCCTGTCGTTTCAGAGTTATAACCGTCCATGACTCTTGTTCCGTCTGCAAAATGATTGCTTACATTGACAGTATAAGTCTGTCCGGAAGTGGTATTGAGGCGAATTACTACTGCGTTGGAATAATTTCCTTCAGTGAATTTACGTCCGTATGTGTTAGCTTCTATTTCCGTATTGATACCTGCGCCGACAGAAGCATTCCTGCGGCGGAACTGACCTATCTTCTGCCAGTGTTTATTCACATCATTACCTACTGCATCCCAGTTGAAATCTCCGCGTGTAACCATACCCGGGTCACCTTTACCATCGACAGTCGGACGAGAAGTCTCATCTCCGTAATATATCTGAGCTCCACCGGGACAGAGAAGAAGCATCGTTGCTACATTCTTTTGATCGCCCGGACGATGAAGACCCGTATCATGACTTGAAACATAGTTAAGCACCTGTTTCCCGTTATTCCCATTACAGAAATTTGAATAATAACTCCAGTCGCTTACAGTGGGAGTCGTTCCCGTGCCCCCTTCCGTTCCATTGAAGGCAAAGTTTATCATGGAGTCAAAGCCGCCTTCAGTGAAGTAGCCTGTATTTCCGTGATCCCAAGCCCATGCTTCGCCCGTCATCCAGAAATCATCTGTCCACCCTTTGGCGTATGCATCTGCCCTGTCACTCTGACGCCATTTCTGAAGGGCTGCCTTACAGGTAGTCTTCAATTGATTCCAGCGTGAAAATTCCACGTGTTTCGCTGTGTCGCAACGGAATCCGTCAATACCGAAATATTCCACCCATGCAGCGAGCCAGTTGATGACATAATCTGCCGGAGCACCTTTACCATCTGCTCTCCAGGTTTCAGCAGTCGGAAGGCGATATTTATCCCATTCGCCACCTTTCTCTGCTGCCCATTTCTTTTTCAGGAACGGAGGTATGTTGACTCTCTGAGTCTTTTCCGTAACGACATCGGGAAGTCCGGAAAGCGATTGGGTACGGTCGTCATGTCCATCCTTTGCGAACCCGGCGCTAACACCCCAGTCACGGTCACCGAACGCACGCACGAAACCACTCCACCAGTTGCCCCACTTACCTTGTTGGTCAGCATTGAAAGAAACCTCATTATCCTTCGACCACATAGTAAACTTACCGTTCGATGGGAGCCAGCCTGCAGTAGGAGTTCCGTTGAAATTTCCGAAATCGTAATCCACACAATCATCCAAGGTGCTGTAACCGGTATGATTAAGCACGATGTCCATAACCACTCTTATTCCGCGTTTATGAGCCTCCGTCACGAAATTGCGCATATCCTCAATAGTGCCCATATTTCTATCCATGAAGGTCCAGTCAAGAGTATAATAGCCATGGAAAGCATAGTGTGCGAATGCATCACCTTTTCCTCCGGTCCAGCCATGCATCTGTTCGTAAGGAGCTGTAATCCATATTGCATTTACACCGAGGTCGTTAAGATAATCAAGCTTCTGTGTCAGACCCTTGATATCACCACCATGGAAAGTTGCCACGTTGTTCCCGCCGGCTGTCTT
Source organism: Muribaculaceae bacterium (assembly GCA_029062985.1). Lineage (GTDB taxonomy): Bacteria > Bacteroidota > Bacteroidia > Bacteroidales > Muribaculaceae > Lepagella. The sequence continues at coordinate 2,174 of JAIDPA010000041.1, read as the reverse complement.
GTGGCGGTGATAGCTTTCGTCGTTGCTTGTATCGCCATTATAGAAGCGGTCGGTCAACACGAAATAGATGTTGGCGTTTTTCCAAGTGAAATATTCGCTCCGCGTGTTCTCAGGTGCTTTCACTTTCAAGATGTAAGTCTCCGAAGCAGTTCCATTCTTTACTGTATAGGTGATGATATTTTCTCCCCCCTGGAGACTTCCGAGACTATGATTGGAATATTGGGTTCCGTTCACATTTATGTCAACCACAGCGTCTTTAGATGCCGGAGCTGCAGAGAAAGTTGCAAGCGATGATGCATCCTCACCAAGTTCTATTTCGTATGTTTTGGTGGAAGGATTAAAGTTGGTCAGGATATTTCTGCCGTCTACTTTCACCTCGAGACGATTCAGGGAAGTGTCTCCGGTGATATCGGCTGTCATGCTGAACACCCCTGCACCGGATAGAAGAGCTGCGGCAAGAAGTGTGCGCGATTTATATGATGTTTTTATATTTTTCATGAGAGAAGGTTACTTCTTGATAATTTTGAATGTTGATTTTGAACCGGTCAGCGAAACCGCACTTACTATATAAAGACCCTTTGAAGCAGCCGACATGTCAAGCGTCACTTCAGATCTGCCGGCACAATCAGCAGCGGCTACTATCATTCCGTTGATACCAACTATTTTAACGTCAGCAAGCGGTTCAGTGCAGCTTACAGTCAGATAGTCGCTGAATGGATTAGGTCCGACTGATATGTTCACTTTCTGCGCCTCGAAAATCTCTTCAACAGATGACGACTGGAACAGGTAATCAGGAATTGTGTTAGGCTGATTAGCTAATGAACGCAATACGGGGTAAGGTTTACCATCCGTGAAATTCCAGTCCCATATATTATCAAAATCCCAATTGGTCAATGATTTGAATGAAGTGAAATCCATAAACTCCCAAGAAGGACGTGCTGTTGCATGATCGCCATGGTCTTTCCAAGAATTTCCATTATTTTCTATTTCGTTCCAGCTATGATTGTTAGAAGCCTGATTCTGTGAGTTATTGTTTCCTCCGAACCGTGCGGAGTAATCATGAGTGCCTTTCACTCCGGCATTGAGTGCGACGGAATTGCTGATTGAGCCATAGTTAGCTCCTACTATACCTCCCACATAGTCTTTACCGGTTATTTCTCCTGTGGCATAGTCGTTTCTGATTGTGCCGCTGTTCTTTCCGGCAACTCCTCCGGTCGCGCAGTCATCTCCGTTCTGCACTTTTACTCCGGCGTAACAATCGGAAATTATTCCCGACATATTCTCGCCGACAAGACCGCCTACACAAATTGAGTTTCCTTTGACACTTCCTGAAGCAAAACAGCGTTCTATTTTTCCACTCAAAACAATACCGGCAAGCACACCTACATGGTTTGAACCTTCCACTCTTGCATCAGCCACTCCCAAGGAATGAATTTCACCATCTTTTACTGCCCCGAAAAGTCCTGTCGCAGTGCCGAGAGTATTATTGGATAGATTAAGGTTTTTGATTGTATGGCCGGCACCATCAAAGTGTCCCTGATAGGGATTGCTGAGACTTCCGATTGGAGACGTGAGTCCTGCTGCATCTACATCAGCATCCAGCTTGACATAAACGTCGGCAGCCCAGTCGCGAGCTGAGGTGGAAAATTCCTGAAGGTGTGCTGCCGTTTTAATTAGATACGGGGAGGAAGCCGTTCCCTCTCCTCCTCCGTAGACCTCACGGGGACCCTGCTGAACTTCAAGGTAGCAGTCTACTGTCTGACCACCTGACTTATTTTTTGCGATAAAGCCGAGTTTAGTCAATCCCTCAAGTTGTGAGTCAGAGAGCCCATAGAAATTCTTGATATTGTCAATCTTGAAGGTATAGGTCCCTCCGCTGCCAGTCATCTTGAATTTCGCTGTGTTTACGTCGTCCCAACCCCAGGTGGGTTCGACTTCTTTTCCATTGATTTCTTTACACCATGTGTAGCAATACACCTCCGATCCTAAATCAGAAGTCGTAATTTTCACTTCCAGCGCCTTTGTGGAAATCGCAGGCGAGGGAGTTGATGTTATCTGTGCCGGTTTCTCCCCGTCAGCAAAGGATACCAGCGTGGCTGACAACATCAGAAATGTTGTGGTTAGTTTTTTGAATAACATGTAAGAATTAGTTAATAGATTTTATTTACTCTCAT
>JAIDPA010000040.1 GCA_029062985.1 Muribaculaceae bacterium | reverse complement strand
GCATATAATCAAGCATATAATAATGAACTCTTAGAAATAAATTACCATGACAGTAACTGAACGATTCCTCAGTTATGTGGCTTTTGATACACAGAGCGACGAACTGACCAACATGACCCCCTCTACACCCGGACAAATGATATTTGCCCAATTTTTAAAAGAACGCCTTGAGGAAATGGGTCTTGAGGAAATCTCTCTTGATGATAATGGTTATCTGATGGCTACTCTTCCAGCTAATTGTGATAAGGATGTGCCGGTGGTGGGTTTTATCGCACACCTTGATACGTCGCCCGATATGAGCGGTAAGCATGTGAAGCCAAGAATTGTATCTGATTATGACGGCAAGGATATTATTCTCAATAAAGATAAGAATATTGTTCTCAGCCCTGCTGAATTTCCTGAATTATTAAATTACCTCGGTCAGGATCTTATCGTGACTGACGGAACAACTCTTTTAGGTGCGGATGATAAGGCAGGCATAGCAGAGATCATCACTGCGATTGCTTACCTGCAGCAACATCCCGAAATCAAGCACGGAAAAATACGTATTGCTTTTAATCCCGACGAAGAGATAGGGCAGGGGGCGCACAAATTTGATGTCGAGCGTTTCGGAGCTGCATTTGCATATACAATGGATGGAGGTGCAGTAGGCGAGCTGGAATATGAAAACTTCAATGCCGCCAGCGCAAAAGTCACGATCAGAGGACGTAACGTACATCCGGGCACAGCAAAACATAAGATGATTAACTCTATGCGTGTAGCAACGCAATTTATCGTGATGCTTCCGCGATGGGAAACACCTGAACATACTGAGGGTTACGAAGGATTTTATCATCTCGTCGGAATTGAGGGTACAGTGGAGAAAACAGTTCTTACATATATTCTGCGAGATCATGACCGTGCTCGTTTTGAGAGCAGGAAAAGGGAAATGGAACATCTTGTCAGAAAGACTAATGCGGAATATCCTGACTGCGCTTCAGTGGAGATTAAGGATCAGTATTATAACATGAGGGAGAAAATTGAGCCCGTGATGTATATTGTCGAACTTGCCGAAAAGGCTATGCTTGAAGCCGGCGTAGAGCCAAAGGTGCAGCCGATCAGAGGAGGTACGGACGGCGCTCAACTTTCATTCAAAGGATTGCCGTGTCCCAATATCTTTGCAGGAGGCGAGAATTTCCATGGAAGATATGAATTTGTATCTATTCGGGCCATGGAAAAAGCTACTGATGTAATCGTAAATATATGCCGTCTTTTGGCTGAAAAATGAAGAAACCCACATTAATTGTAATAACTGGGCCGACTGCCTCCGGGAAGTCGGCCCTTGCCGTTGAAGTGGCGCACAGACTGAATACTGAGATAATTTCAGCTGACAGCCGGCAAATATATCGAGGTATCCCTATCGTCACTGCCACACCTACAGAAGAAGAGAAGGAGGGAGTTAAACATCATCTGCTTGAAATTTTGCCCTTAGATGCGTACTACAGTGCGAGCGAATTTGAGATGGATTCGATGTCTATCCTGAATGAATTATTCAAAGAGCATGAGGCTGCTGTCGTCTGCGGAGGGTCGATGATGTATGTGGATGCCTTGTGTAACGGAATTGATGAAATGCCGACAGTCCCTGCCTCCATACGTGAATCTCTTATGAGGGATTGGAATGAACGGGGTGATGAATGGCTTCTGGAAGAATTGCGGCGAATTGATTCAGCGCATTATGAGAAAGTAGACCGCCGGAATATGAAGAGGGTTTTTCATGCAGTGGAAATTACCATTGCTGCCGGACTGCCTTACAGTTCGTTGCTGACAGGTAAGCGGGTCAGTCGTCCGTTTGACATTGTAAAGATATGTCTTGACGGAGACAGAAACGAGCTTTTCAACAGAATCAACAGAAGGGTTGCCGGAATGATTGAAGCCGGACTTGAGGAAGAGGCGCGGAGAGTTGAATCTCTTCGTCATCTCAACTCTCTGAACACGGTAGGGCTGAAGGAGATGTTCGCATATTTCGATGGCAAAATGAGTTTGTCAGAAGCCATCTCAAGAATACAGAAAAATACTCGCGTCTATGCCAAGAAGCAACTGACATGGCATAAACGCGATAAGGAAATAATACGACTTGATTTTAATGAATCAAGAGAAAAGAATGCCGAGCAAATTCTGAAAATGATATAGTGGTCAGGGAGATCAGAAATCATATCCGAGAGTAAACGTCCATGCCTTATTACGTCCGCCGTTATAAGGAGCTTTCCAGACGTCTCTTCCCCCTGCGAGATAGTGTATAGAGAATGAATAGTGGTCCGATATCAGAAGTCCTGTACCGAATTTTAGCCCTGCATCAACAGATTTAGTGGAAGCCAGCCCTTCAGTGAGGTCTCCGGAAGAACTTTGGGTTAATACTTCAATCTTTTCATTATCTGAAGCATGTAGCTTAAGCTGGAAATATGGACCCGCTTCGACAAGCCATTTCAGACTAGAAGCGAGATTAAATCTTATTGAAGCCATGATGGGAATGTTGAAATAATAAGCCCTTGACTTTCCGAGCTGTGTGAAGTAATCCTCTTCACCGGCAGGGTTGATATATGACTGTATATAGGAATAATGCCCGCTACGGCTTTCAAAAAAGAAACCCGGCTGAATGGTAAGGTATTGCCTGAGATTAATATTGAAAATCACGCCGGCATCAAATCCGGTGCCCCAGCTGTTGACATTCCATTCTCTGAAATAATCATGGCTGAATGTTTTGTTGGATGCGTTGACTCCCAACCTTAATCCAAGATTAAAGAGCTTGTCAGTTGGTTCAGTATTAAAAAAATCACTTGCATAAGCAGAAAAAGAAATACAAGCGAAAGTAATCGCCGAGACTAAGGAATAGACTTTCATAATCAAAGAATAAAAGAAAGAATATGAGTGAATGGTGAAAAAATTTGAAATCCTTCAGGAGTACAAAATTAAGGAAAATAATTGAAATGTTAATTCTTTCGTGCGTGAATTAAAATTTATTCTTAATTTTGTGCCCGAAAAATAACAGCCTCCTACTGCCTTTACAGTCGCGGAAAGAGAAAACTGGTACCATTCAACCTACTAATATCAAACGAGAACAAACAGAACAAACATGTCAAAGTTAAACTACAATCAATTGTTGAAAGAGGGTCGGGATTACGTCCTGATAATCTTTGGACTAACTCTTTATGCCGTAGGCTTCACCGGCTTTATTCTTCCTCACGGAATCGTAATCGGAGGATTATCCGGTGTAGGCTCGCTTGTCTATTTTGCTACAGACAAACTTATCAGAGTGTCTGTGACTCAATATGCTTGTAACCTTTTGTTGCTTGCCGTAGCATATAAGATAGTGGGGCGTAAATTTGTAACACGCACGATATTCGGAGCCACTGTTCTGTCACTTGCAATTGGAGTTTTCGAAAGTTTCTTCACAAGCATAGGGCATCCTTTGATAGAGGAGCTTTCTATGAGTGCGATCCTCGGAGGCATACTTTGTGGCGTCGGCATAGGAATGGTGTTTGTTCATAACGGCTCTTCGGGAGGCACTGATATCATAGCTGCCATGGTCTCAAAAGTCAGCAATGCGACTATAGGCAGAACAATGATTTATTGCGATATGTTGATTGTTACGTCATCAGTTTTCCTTCCTTATGACGGCACTATTGAAGAGCGTCTGAATGCACGTGTCCCGATGATAGTATATGGCTGGGTAGTGACTTTCGTAATTTCCTATATGTGTGACATGATAATCAACACCAATCGTCAAGCCACACAATTCATAATCTTTTCCGCCAAATGGGCTGAGATAGCTGACAAAATTAATAGTGAAGCTCATAGAGGGGCAACTGTGATTGACGGAATGGGTTGGTACACAAAGCATCCTGTCAAGATGCTCATGGTGTTTTGCAGAAAAATTGAGAGTGTTCAGATTTTCAGGATTGTTAAAGCCATAGATGAACACGCTTTCATCACCCAGACAAATGTCAATGGAGTGTATGGTGAAGGATTCGACAAGATGATAGTTAAGATTAAGAAAGTCAAGCAGCAAAAAGCTGTTGCTTTGCCTAATGTGGCTGGGCAGTCGAAGCCTGAGTCATTATAAACGAATGAAGGAGAATCAGAGATTCTCCTTCATTCGTTTATAAATAAAAGTTTTGCTTCTTGAGAATTTTCCGCTTTCAGGAGGATTCATACTTTCAAAATTCAGTGCTGAATTACCGGGAATCCAGGCGGCTACCTCGTCAATCCATTCTTCGATACCATTACGTGTCGGATGCGGATTTGATTTGCTCTGACGCGGAATAGTAAGGTCGAAGCTCCTGAAGAAATGTTCATTACCCAATTCTGAGAGGAGCCACTTGTTCAGCACTTCACCCTCTGAATGCCCGGGCCATGATGGTGGACCTATCCAGAGAAACGGTATGTCACCGAATTTTTCCTTAAGTTTGTCGACCGATTCTTTAAGCCTGTTTTGAGGATTTGCTTCGAATAGTTCGTTCATTCCAAGACTGACGATTATGGCGTCAGGAGCTTGCTCGCTGATAATCTTACTTAGATTGGGAGAATTAGCCCATTTTGAAATAGTAGAGCCGTCCCATACAATAGTTGCTACTTCAAAATTATTATTATCAGCGTATGCGTTAAATCTCTCTGCCATCCAGCCTGTCATTGAGTCGCCGATGAAAAGCACTTTCTTCACGACAGGAGTGGATTCCGTTTGAGTGCTTTGCTGAAAAGAAGCGGCGGATGCCTGAGGAGCTGTTGTCCAATCGGGTTGTTCAGAAGAATGTTGCATGGAACAGAACACCGGCACTGCTGTTAAGAGTAATGTAAGCAGGGCGAGGCGCGCTGTCCATTTGTCAAATTGTTTTCTGTTCATAACATACTTTTTTTCTACTAATAGATATAACGCTCAGTATATAGGAAATGTTGTAATTGAAAAAACGACTGAAGTAAGCAAAAGGATGAAAAAAATGACATATAATTGGGAAAACGATTATAAAAAATTGTAAATTTGCAAATCAAATCAAAAAATAACATACACAATATAAATTCACTCTTTCACAAGATTATGGAGGAAAATAATAAAAAGAAGGTGGTCCTCAGCGGAATACGCTCTACGGGAAATCTTCATCTCGGCAACTATTATGGGGCTTTGAGTAAGTTTTTGAGAATGCAGGACGATTTCGATTGCCGTTTTTTTATAGCTGATCTTCATGCGCTAACGACTAATCCTGACCCCAAGCAGCTTCATGAGAGTGTGAAGAATATTCTTGCTGAATATCTTGCTGCCGGTCTTGACCCGGAAAAGAATATCCTTTATGTGCAAAGCGATATACCGGAAATATCCGAGATGTATCTCCTTCTTAATATGCATGTCGGGATTGGGGAACTGATGCGTACTGCTTCTTTCAAGGATAAAGCACGTAAGGCATTAGGCATTACTTCAGATAGCGATGAGATTGAGAAGGAAATCATAGGAAACCAGACTTCGAATCAGCGTGTGAATGCAGGATTGCTCACGTATCCCACTCTCATGGCTGTTGATATCCTCATTCATCATGCGGATTATGTGCCGGTTGGTAAAGATCAGGAACAGCATCTCGAACTGACTCGCCGATTTGCGCGCCGTTTTAATTCGTTCTATAAGACTGACTATTTCGGCGAACCGGTAAACTTTAATTTCGGAGGAGAAGCGTTGAAAGTGCCCGGACTCGACGGAAGCGGTAAAATGGGAAAAAGCGAAGGCAACTGCATCTATCTTATTGACGATGAAAAGACGTTGCGTAAAAAGGTGATGAGAGCTGTGACAGATGAGGGTCCCAAAACACCTAATCAGCTGGTCAGTCAGCCGGTGGAAAATCTCTTTACGTTAATGGATATAGTGTCAGGAAAAGACGTGACCGACCATTATCGTCAGGCTTATGCTGACTGTTCAATCCGCTATGGCGACATGAAAAAGCAGCTTGCTGAAGACATTCTGAAAGTGACTCTCCCGATACGTGAACGCATTCTTGACATTAGGAGCAACGATGAATACTTATCAAAGGTCGTTCGGAATGGTGCTGAGAGAGCAAGAGCATACGCTGCCGACACACTTAAGGATGTTCGGGAGATTATGGGCATCAGAAAAATCTGACAGATGGTATTAAACTGGATCTGGATTGCATTTTTTGTAATCGCTTTTCTAATGGCGGCGGGGCGTACTGTTTTTTATGGCGACCTCGCCGTCTGGTCAGATATAATGAACTCCTCGTTTAGTCAGGCAGCATTCGCTTTCGAAATATCACTCGGGCTGACAGGTGTGCTGACTTTATGGCTCGGAATAATGAAAATCGGAGAAAGGGGAGGAGTGATAGAATTTTTTGGAAGAGCTATAAGCCCTTTCTTTTCCCGTCTTTTCCCCGGCATACCGAAGGGTCATCCTGCCATGGGAGCTATTTTCATGAATATCTCCGCCAATATGCTGGGCCTTGACAACGCTGCTACTCCCATGGGTTTGCGAGCCATGCAGGAAATGCAGTCGTTGAATAAGGAAAAGGATACAGCCACAGATGCCATGATAATGTTCCTCGTTCTCAATTCATCGGGACTCTGTCTTATTCCGATTAGCATCATGATGTATAGGGCGCAGGGAGGAGCATCAAACCCTACTGATATTTTTATTCCTATCCTCATAGCTACCGCAATAGCTACTATTGTCGGATTGATAGCTCTCTGCATAAAGCAGCATATCAGGATGGATAAAGTAATCTGGGGTTGGCTCCTTGGCATTGGTGGGGTGGTAGGATTAATTGTCTGGTTGTTCTCCCGTCTTCCGGCAGAGAAGATGGAGCTTTATTCTACTTTTGCTGCAAATGTGATACTTTTTTCTGTAATCATTGCTTTCATAATAGCCGGAATAAGAAAAAGAATCAATGTCTATGACACTTTCATAGAAGGTGCTAAGGAAGGATTCAAGACAGCGGTCATGATTATTCCTTATCTCGTAGCCATTCTTGTAGGAATAGGTATGTTCAGGGCTTCCGGGGCGTTAGACGCTTTCACTTCGGCGGTTGAAACCGGGGTAGGTGCATTAGGCGTTGACACCCGTTGGGTTGGTGCCCTTCCTACGATGTTGATGAAGCCGTTAAGCGGAAGCGGTTCGTGCGCGATGATGCTCGATGTCATGAAAGAAAATGGAGCAGATGCGTTTGTGAGCAGGGTGGCGGCAGCCGTAAGAGGCTCTACCGACACCACATTCTATATTCTTGCGGTATATTTCGGAAGTGTCGGAGTAATGAAGACCCGATATGCCGCAGGATACGCATTGTTGGCAGACCTTACCGGAGCAGTTGCAGCAGTCATAGTGGCATATTTTTTCTTCGGATAAATATGTTAAAAAATACTAATTAAGTGAGAAATAGGGATAAAAGTGAATTTTTTATCCTAAAAATGAGGCTATTTAAAAAATTTTAGTTAATTTAGCGCTGTATTTAAAAGGTAATAATAATGGCTGCAAGGTCGTTACGACATACTAACTTCCTTACATCATGAATATTACGGTGCCGGTCTACGCGAAGTATACCGGCACTTTTGTTTCCCCGGCTGATTTTGCATGGTGGTTTATTGCCTGTATAATAGCTTGATACAATATTCATGTTTATCGTTTTATGATAGAAATTTTACATTCTGTTCATGACGTAAGAATTTCGACTTAAAGAATTCCCACTTAACAAAAAACGGCTGTCAGAGATGACAGCCGTTTTTTGTTAAGTGGGAATTCAGTGTCTGTTTATCAGGAGAGTGCTGCGATGGCAGCTTGTATTGCTGCGATCTTATCAAGAGCATCAGATTCCTTTTTGCGTTCGAGAGCTACGACTTTTTCCGGGGCATTAGCCACAAACTTTTCATTTGCAAGTTTCTTACGGACAGAGTTGAGGAATTTCTCCTGATATTCAAGATCGGCATTAAGCTTCTTAATCTCTTCCTCAACGTTGATATTCGCCGTCACAGGAATTGAATACTCCGTAGATGCCACTATGAAGGAAGCAGCAGCTGCAGGTTTCTCTTCTACCGATTTAATAGAGGAGATATTTCCCATCTTTTCAATCACACTGTCAAGTAATTCATCATGCGGACCTTTGACAAGAAGTTCAAGGGCGTCACGCTGAGGTATCTGCTTTTGCTTGCGAACGGTACGTATTCCGGCAACGACCTCTTTGAGAGTATCAAATTTTTCAATTATGGAAGCGTCAAAACCGTCTGCAGTCGGAAGCTGAGCAGTCATGATGCTTTCACCCTCCTTACGGTCATAAAGATGTTGCCATAGTTCTTCAGTGATAAACGGCATGAAGGGATGGAGAAGGCGCAGCAGAGTATCGAAGAAACGGAGAGTGTCTTCGTATGTCTTTCCGTCAATAGGAGAACCGTATGCCGGCTTGATGACCTCAAGATACCAAGATGAAAACTCATCCCAGAAAAGTTTATAGATAGCCATCAGAGCTTCCGAGATACGGAATTTCCCCATAAGATCTTCCACTTCGATAAGGCAACGATTCATTTCAGCCTCAAACCATTCAATTCCTCGTTTTGCCACTTCCGGCTGAGGTTTCTCCTTATCTACTTCCCATCCTTTTACAAGACGGAATGCATTCCAGATTTTGTTGCAGAAATTGCGTCCCTGTTCGCAGAGGGAATCATCATACATGATATCATGACCCGCAGGAGCGGCAAGCATAAGACCCATACGGACACCATCAGCACCGAACTGATCTATAAGGTTAAGAGGATCCGGAGAATTGCCGAGAGTCTTCGACATCTTTCTGCCAATCTTATCGCGCACGATACCTGTGAAGTAGACGTTGCTGAATGGTTTTTCATTGCAGAAAGCATATCCGGCAATAATCATGCGGGCAACCCAGAAGAATATGATATCCGGACCGGTAACAAGGTCAGCAGTAGGATAATAGTATTTAAATTCCTCATTTCCCGGCTCAAGTATACCATTGAAAAGGGAGATAGGCCAAAGCCAGGAGGAGAACCATGTGTCAAGACAATCGGAATCACGCTTGAGATCACCGAGAGTCAGTTCCGGGTTCCCTGTTTTTTCAATTGCCTTCAGTAAAGCCTCTTCCTCTGTTTCTGCTACAACATAGCCTCCTGAAGGAAGATACCAGGCAGGAATCTGATGCCCCCACCAAAGCTGTCGGGAGATACACCAGTCCTTAATATTCGTCATCCAGTAGCGGTAGGTGTTCTTATACTTGGCGGGAACGAATTTTATATAGTCAGATTCTACAGCTTCAAGAGCCGGAACAGCGAGGTCTTGCATTTTTACAAACCATTGCATTGAAAGCTTCGGTTCAATGACAGCGTCCGTACGTTCAGAATGTCCTACCTTATTGACATAATCCTCCACTTTTTCAACGAGTCCTGCTTTCTGAAGGTCGTCCATAATCTGTTTGCGCACATCGAAACGATCCATTCCGACATACATTCCTCCTGCCTCAGAGATAGTGCCGTTGTCGTTGAAGATATCAATGGTTTCAAGCCCATACTTGTCGCCAAGCATATAGTCGTTGACATCATGAGCGGGAGTCACCTTAAGACATCCTGTACCGAAATCCATTTCAACATAATCATCCATGATTATAGGCACTGAGCGTCCTACCATAGGCACTATAACACGTTTCCCTTTCAGCCATGAATATCTCTCATCGTTAGGATTCACACAGACTGCTGTATCTCCAAGAATAGTTTCAGGACGAGTGGTAGCCACGACTATGTACTTACCATCTTCTCCTTCCACCATATATTTAAGATAGAATAGTTTGCTCTGTTCTTCTTTATAAATCACCTCTTCATCAGAGAGGGCTGTCAAAGCCTTGGGGTCCCAGTTCACCATGCGGACTCCACGGTAAATGAGTCCACGGTTATAAAGTTCGCAGAATACGCGCATTACGCTTTTTGAGCGTATCTCATCCATAGTGAACGCGGTGCGTTCCCAGTCGCATGAAGCACCGAGTTTACGGAGTTGCTGAAGGATGATACCCCCATATTTATGAGTCCAGTCCCACGCGTGATTAAGGAATTCTTCACGTGAGAAGTCGGTCTTCTTAATACCTTCCTCGGCAAGTTTTGCCACTACCTTAGCCTCGGTAGAAATAGCGGCATGGTCAGTACCGGGCACCCAAAGAGCATTTTTCCCTTGCATTCTCGCACGACGCACGAGAATATCCTGAATAGTATTATTGAGCATGTGTCCCATGTGAAGCACACCGGTCACGTTCGGGGGCGGAATCACTATACAGAAAGGCTCTCTGTTATCAGGTTCGGAATGGAAAAGACCATGTTCCATCCAGTAGGCATACCATTTATCCTCTACTTCGGAAGGATTGTATTTTGTGGCTAATTCGCTCATGATAAATAAAGAATATAATTTTTGGCAAAATTACAAAAAAGAATCATTGTATCAAAATTGTAGCTTTTTGAAATAATAATGAAGTTCTTTCAATGAGCAAATAAATTTAAGAACAGGAGCTGAAACAGGTCATGGAAACTTAAAAGGATAGCGACGGATAGGCGTCGTTGTCTCATATACTTCATCTATTATTCGCCGGCAAGTTGATTCGGGAATTTATGAAGAAGATATCTTCCGTAACCGTCGGGGAGACTATCCTCAAATATGCCGAAATTTCCGTTAAAAGGATAGGGCTTAGCTAAAAGGATCCGGGTCTCAGAGGAAGTTCAAGTGGTGAAATACTGAAACCCGCAGTCAACCAGGATGGTTCGTATTCAAAAACACAAAGCCTATCATCAGGCGTTAGGGAAAGATACCCGACAGTTTGAGAATGGTATTTTACTGATAGATGATTAACTTTTTTCATTTTCGTGTCGGATAAGCTTTTTTCTTACCTTTATTTTTTCGTATTTGAGTCAGTTCCTGCATTGTAGAGAATTTAGGGGTGGAGAACACATTTCTTATCTCTGCAAGATAGTCGAGTGCGATAGCTAATTGAATTAGATTTTTCAGCGAAATGAGACCTTTTTGTTCAAATCTGGCAACGTTGCCCAAAGGAACTTTCGCTTTTTTAGCAATTGCTTCCCTCGTAAATCCTTTTTCCACACGTCGCCGTCGGAAGTCGGATGCAATTTCCTTGGCTACGTCTTCGGGAGTAGTCATGGTGAATGAATCTAAAAATGCTAAAAAATTAGCAGTATTACTATCT
>JAIDPA010000004.1 GCA_029062985.1 Muribaculaceae bacterium | reverse complement strand
TTACAAAGTTAAATAAAATAATCGGATATTTCAAGTAACAAGTGTAATTGTCCAAGGTCTAGAGTTAACTGGCGAGTACAAAATTAAGCAAACCTCCGATATAACTCAATTTTTGGGGTTGAAAAACCGGTTTTTCTTGGATAATTACATATTTTGTGTTGGACTAAAGGCTTCCTATTCGAAAGGTTCTTTGCAACTTGTATTGCTACTGCAATTTTCCCCTAGGGAATAAGGTAATCTCACATAGACTAACATTGGGAGTGTATAAGCCTAAAAGTCAACATCAGATATAATCAAATCATAATAGTAAGTGGGAAAGAGTAATACCCATTTGGATGTTTCTATCGATAGTCCAATTTGAAAATCATTCGATAGTTTTTCTTGGTGTATTATTCATCAGACGCTCTTCTACATATATGGTATCATTTGAAAACCTTGGGATAGTAATATTAACAATAAGCGTGGGATTTCCCATCCCGTTATTGGTGACTTCAGAATGAGCACGCTGGCCGATAAAGGAAAAATTTGTATCTGTTTGTGCCCAGTCTGTGTGACCGCCTAGAATATCTTTTTTAATTTCTTCCAACAACTTTTTCTTCCCTTTAGAGGAGGATATTAAAAGTTTATATTCTTTACTGTTCCCTCCTACATATCTGTTTTCAGCACCATCAATAAATACTACCTCTGGAAATGTTATATCCGTTAGATCACTCAATTTTTCCGAGGTAGTGTAGATTGCGTCCTCCTTACTTATCGAATCATTTCTAACACAACCGCTAGAAATGATTAGTAAGATAATATAGATTAATTATGAAATGTGTTTCATCCGATGTTTAAAATAATGATTATAAATATGTTTCTATGAGAGCGGCATCCGTCTCATTTACACTATCCTGCTTGCTTATGTCTGATTCTATTGTTTTATCTATAAAACAATGATCCGGAAAAGATGCAATGTGAGTCTCAATCTTTTCTTTATTTGGACCAATTGTGCAAGCACAGACAGTTTTAATACAACCTTTGGACTCACACCAATCCAAATGATTTTTAACGGAACAAGTACCTATAACATAGTCTCCTTGACTTACTATCCCCGTTATAATTCCCTTAGAGTCTTTAAGTATTGCCTTGAAATCATTATTGGATAAAAATTTTTGATCAATCACAATCCATCCATGTTTCTTGAGATTTTCGAAAACTTTTATTAGGGTTGTTGTCTTACCTTTTCCACCTTTTCCACGTAATGCTATTATTTTCATACTATTTCTCTTCCTAGTATCCCATAAAAATGGGAGCTGGTTATTAATGTGACATTAATGGTTATATTAATCAAATGACTATTTGTTAATGTCCTAGCAATTGTATTTTCTGTCAACTGAAATCCGAAAAAACAGATTTCAGTTGCCGGAAAATATCTATTGCAAAAATCAAACACAGAGGAGACACAATGACCTCCCATTTGGATGTCAGGAAAGAGAGGGGAGCATTAAACAGCACTGTAATGTTTAATACCAAGGCTATTAAACATACACAGCAAAATGCAAAAGTGATTCTGCGAAGTTTTGCTGAATCGATCATTCCGTTTTCATCAAGAATATTTTTCATATTATCTTGAAAGAATTTCAAAATTATTTTCATGTTAAGAAGTCGTTTAATCTAATTTGATTTGTGAATTATTAAGAAAAAAAATTGAAAGGATTTTCTTTCTTTGGGGATTGTAATACGTTGGGAATAAAGCCAAGGAGATAAGGGTTCTTATGTACTCCTATTCGTCAAATTCTGCGTTTAGATCCCAGAAGAGACTGCTATCGTAAGATTGGTTATAATTTCAGATATTATTTGTATAGGCGTTGAATATAATTTATTCTGTCATTGGTAACATATATTAAGGGTGGAATTTTTAATATAGTTGACCCTTTGCAGAATACGCTTTATTTTAATTATTTTACTGTTTTATTACTTTAATATACGTATGCTCAAGTTCATGCTTAAAAGATTAATTTAAAGCAATTGCTATAGTAACCCCAATTGAAGGTTGCTTGTTGCAGACTTCTCCAATACCCCATTTTATATCACATGTAGCAGGAAATTGTTTTATTTTATCAATGACAACTGACAGGTCATCCATACTCATAGGGCAATTCCCGAAGATAGTGATAGCTAAGAGTGCGCTGTTGGCTCCCTCTAAATCCCTTTTATCAATATTTATTCCCTCCATTGCATGCTTCAGATTGATGTCATTAGAGGAATAAAGTTTTATAGAAGGGGCATCCATAAGGAAATTATCCACATCCTTCTCCTCTAATGATAATCCGTAGCGTGAATCTTTTTGGATTAGTAGCGCTCGAAGATGAGATAAGTCAACCTTTTGGGGATTTTGAATCAACATAAATTAGAACAGTATGTTTGATATAACTTCTTTATTTTTTTGAAAATAGAATCCGATCCTGTTCCAGTTTCTTAATTTTATATTCTTTAACAGCATTGATTGCTGCCACTGAGATAGAAACAACAGCTCCAATGATAGCAAGTATAACACCTTCCGAGAGAGCTACTGCTCCGGCTGTCGCGCCCAATCCAAGTAGGCTTCCACCCCCCGTAAAGGGTGCAGCCACAAGGCACAGGATGCCGACTCCTATTCCCCATCCGCGTGCAGAACGCTTTTTTCTTTCAGCTTCCTGAAATTTTTTTACTATCTGAGCGGCCTGTGGTCCCTCAAGAATAAAATTCTTTTCTTTCGCTTCGAGAGCTCTTTCCAGCTCTTTGTCAGTTCTTACGATTAGCATAATTTTATTAATAATTTAAGTTTCCCAAGTTCATCCATTAAGAATATTCTCTTGTGAAAATAATCGATGATCCCTTATACTGTGTTTGCTAACCTGGTCAGATTTAAGCAAATTTAAAACGATAAAGATTGTTTCGTTTTTTACTTTACATACCTCCGGTACATCCGGGATTCAAAGCTTCAATTTCACGACAGTAATCTTCGAAGTCTTTTTGGATTTCGTAATCTTCTTCGGTCATTTCAAAATTATCGTTTGACATAAAAATTTAAATTTAAAAGGTTATTGGAAAATCTGTTCATTGGTGCGAATCATAAGATCATAGATTGATTCTTTGTATTCGCGGGTACATTCTCTTTCCGGTATCTGATTCGACTTTGGGATGAGACCTTGATTAAGATAGGTAAAATACTTAATCCTGCAATCTCCCCCGCATATATAGCGGATAGCGCAATCAGAACATGGTTTTATCCTCGATACTTCAGACAGCTCTTTTGCAATCTTGGATTTTGAGAGTAGTTCTTTAACTGTATGAGTACGTATATTTCCAATGGAATTTAGAGGCTGTATCTGTGCGCAAAGATAAACTTCTCCATTGGCAGCTATTGACAAATTACCGTATGCACAGTTATCCTCTAAACCAAGTCCTTTATGGTACTCTATAAATGCAGTGTCTTCTGCATCTTGTCCATACACCTCTCTGAATATCTGATCAACAATAGACTTAAATTCTATTCTGTCCTGAAGAGATAAATTTAAATCACGACCATTCCAAACCTCTCCCACAATATTGAATTCGAATGGTTGCATTTTGTATTTATCTCGTAGCTTTCTGATAAATGAAATGTAATGTTCTTTATCCTTATCAAGATTCTCTGACCATTTCGGTACCATAGCCACAGATGTTTTGACTCCATATTTCAACAATAGATCTACTGTATTTAGAGCTTTTAAAAAATTACCTTTTCCTCTTACAATAGCATTACTGTTTTCATCAAATCCATCAATACTTATCTGAACTGAGGATAAAAAAGGTGCTAACTCTTTTATCAAACCTTCATTCCATAAGGTACCATTGGATAAAACCTCTACTTCCATTTTGTTCTTGTATGCTTGCTGAACAAATTCTTTGAAATAAGAATTTAGAAGGGGTTCCCCACCGGAAAAAACAATTGATTTTATACCATTCGAGGCAAGCTCATCAATAGTTTTTAATATCTCATCACATCGAAGTTCATTATTCAATTGAGGGCCTGCATACATATAGCAATGAGGACATCGCATATTGCATTCGTTTGTTAAATAGAGATGCACAAATTCAATGTTTTGTTTTAAATGCGTCTCTTTACGTTCAAAACATCTGGCTTCAAGTTGAATAATAACCCATTCAGCATCTTCTTTATTATCTCCAAATCTTGACAATGCATCTTCAAGATTAAAGTCATAAAGAAGATGAAAAAATGATAGTTGAGAATCATTTTCAAGAACAATCCAATTCGCAGTCAACGGTGAGATTATAATCCATTTTCCATTATATTTTATTTCTTCTAATATTTCTGGAAAAGAATAAAATTTATCTCCTGAAATTTCCTTTTCAATATAATCCGACATGTAGGCCCATCAGAGAATACCCCAAGAACCGGCGTTCTTATGAGAAGTACAACATCTTGCAAAACAACCAAAAGCCTTAACTTCTTTTTGGGAGTTAATTACTTTATAAGATATTTTCATAATTATTAAAGATTTATACTATTACTATGTTATTAGAGTTGGCTAATAAGAAACTATTTAAATATAAGAGCGTAAGCCTCTTAATGATAGGAATAGTAAAATTCAAAAATAAATCACAGTTGAAAGAAAGTGAATATTTTCAAGAAAATTTTACTATAAATTTAGTTTCATAAAGAATAATTTTTGAGCAATGATTTAAAAACTATTGCATAGATTAGTCTCGTTATGAAACGTCAAAGACGTGAGGCTTCTGCTCCACGTCCTTGAGTATCAGGTATCGCCAAACACCTTTCAGTCTGAACCTGAAGAATGCGTCGCCCCACGTCCGTTGCGGATATGATAGTGGCGCTGGGAGCGTCGCTTTCAGAAGCGCTGCCGGAGATGGACATTCTTCACCGTTCGTCCGACTGAATATTTTAATTGGCGATTTAGATACTCTGAACGACTGGCAAATTGCCTTTGACGTGACTGCCAAAGCACCCTTCCAATCTCTATTGCGAAGGCAAGTTTTTCATTTGGCTCGACAGTCAAGGCAAATTTACTAATAATTCCTGAAGAATATACCATTTCCGGCAACTTTTTCTTCAAGTTCAGTCAAATTATTGTTATTTTTGCATACAAAGATAAATAGAAGCGATAATTTTTGCAATTTACTATTTACGGAAAAAAGAAGCTTTTTCCCAAAACATTTCTTTAATGCGGATTTTTCCCCGATTGAAGGAAAGTTCTGTCTAAATTGAATGGAATTATTTGATATCATAGAAGTGGCTTACCGGGCACGATTGCTTTTTCGTTCTGAACGGGGCTATCGTGAAGTTTCGGGTGTCTCTTTTGAGACAATCGCTGATCATCGTGAGGATGAGGGAGCGCTAAGACTTTATTATGATTTATTTAATGGTGAGTGCATACGGCAGTCCGGAGAGAGTCTGAAGGAGCTGGCAGGTCGCTATCTTGATGCCTCTTTAGCTTTTAATGGAAAGGAGTTTGAATGGTATGAACGGCGTCAGCTTGCCTCGCGAAAGAAGTTTTTAAGATGGATATTCCGAAAAGTTGCTGCCCCGGGGAGCCATTTATCGGCTAAGGAAGAATTCAGATTCCGACCGAAAGATTGCGATAATAGGTTGCTTGAGACTATTTTTCCGGAAGGGCTGGAAGAGGGAGCAAGGATTGACTTAGCGTTTCTTTTGCTTATTGCTTTCGGAGTGGTCAAACCGTTTCCGATTTCAAGGAGCAGGGATGCAGGAATGGAGGAATTACACCGTCAGCTTACAGCCATGATTAAATTGGTTACTATCCTATATGCTGACATACCACAAATCGGTACTCTCCCGAAGCCTATCATATTCGACATAACTCTGGAGCAACTCCACAGGAAGATAGAGAATATCGACAATCCGACTGAAAGAGCAGAATGTAGTGTAGCATGGTTTTGGTCATTATTGAAGATAATAGAGGACTCCTGTATCTCAGTTTCCTCGCCTCAGCGTCTGGCTGATACCAAAATCATTACCACAGGCTACAGTATGCCCGGCATCTGGGTGGATGACTACGACGAGGGAAAGACCCGGTTCTGGATTTTCCCTGAAAACAAACTGATGGCTTTCTGCTATCATTATACTGACGGCTGCTGGCATCTGCGTCCTTACGAGTTCTGTTTTTATTCCCTGAAAGATGATGATGAGATAGGGGAGATATGTGTATTTGCCACGGCTAAAGGAAATCTACAGCTTATTAATTCTTCTGATGGCATTATGAACCCTGATGAATTGGTGACTGCTAAATATGAGTTGGGAAAGGAGGATGAAATTGGATTATTCAGTGAGATATCTTTTGCAATCACTACTCCACAGTGTCCCGAATGGTTCCGCTGGAAATCGTTTCGCCGGCTTTCGTCAGCCGACTCTCAATTCATAGCCTTCCGTGAAGTCCTAAAAGATATATATTACGGGTGTTCCACGCTTTCTTTCCTCTTTAAAAATGAGGCTCCTTTCCTTACAGACTCGGTAAATGCCTTGTTTGCAATGGATAATGATTACTTATATCTGTATGATGGGCGCCCGGAAAAGCGTTTTGTGCTCCAACAGGATTCTGACGTCGGATTATGGTTTGATTATTTGCCGGAGAAGAGTAATGGAAAAGATAGTGTAAATTTATTGAATGTCAAGGTATCAGAGGAGCATCCATTGTATATCATTCCACGCTTTACCAATCTTGAACGCCCGATGTCATCACTTCAACGCCGTTTTGCAGAGGCAGCCTTAAACACAGAACTTCATCATCAGATTTCAATCTATCGGACAGCGCAACGCCCGGCGGGGATATTATGTTTCAATACCTATAGTCTTATTATCCCTCTTGATGCAGACCTGAGTAAATTCGGGATACGAAAAATCACCTCGCGTAAGGAATTGTTCGGAGTCAGAGAGTGCCCTGCTCGATGAGGGTGGCTATACGGTCGATGATTGCATCTTCTTCGTTTTTCTCAGGATGGAATCCGGCTTTCATGTTCATGCCGAAGAAGCGTCCGAATGTTTGCCAGAAGCCGGCGCGGAATGAGCCTAAGAAGGCTTTCACTATGTTGTAGGAGCTTTGGTCGGTCTCGCGGTTAATCAGTTTCAGAAGCACTTTCCCCTGATTCTTGGTCATGGTCTTGACCACAGGTTTATACTGCTCGAAAATATCTTTCTCAAGCTGTTTGAGATGCTTCTCGCGGGTCTTCTTATCCGGAATAGTCTGGATATACTCGTAAGTTTCGCAGAGAGTAGAGAATGCAAGTTTGGCGTATGGAAGAGTCTTGCGCACATCGCGCACCGTTCGCCAGTAGAATTCCTCCTGTTTCTTATTCTTGAATTTCAAGGGAGGGTAGACCACCACCTCGCGGAGCACTGTCATCCTTACGGAATCTCCATACTCATCTACAAAACGGTAGAATCCCTTTGTATATTTCACTTTTAATTCAGGCTGATCGGGGAGAGAAGTGGTTTCCCGGGCGCATACAGACCCCGCCGCAATTAACATGACTGCGGCAAGGAGAAAGCGGAGATAGTGGAAGGGTCGGATAGTTGCCATTAGGAATGTTAAATTAGAATCGCCTCTTGACGTTTTTTGAAATTATAACGTCATAGAGGCGATTTAGATTATACAGCAGAGCATTTTTTTAGACTACTTTAGACTCGAGCCTCGAATCTAAAGACTAACCCCTTAGCCCTATAACCCCATAACCCTCAACTTGAGCGTAGCGAAAGTTGAATTAAAGGGAGGAGGGCTTCCCTGCCGAAACGCATAAGAGGGTCAATGATTGATATTTCAGGATTTATTTCTCTTATGAGTTCCTCAGCCCGTTCCCTTACAGGCGTCGGGAGCACCGGCACTGTTCCGACACTATCCAAATCCAGCAGACTGCATACAAGGTTATGCAAAGCCTCATTGAAGAGCGGCAGCAATGGGTAAGCCTGCGAGGAATATATCTGTCTCAGTTCAGGAAAGATATGAGGGAAGAAAGGAGCACGTCCGTAGGAAGCGTCGAAAGCTCCGAGATGCACGTGCCTCCAGTTTCCATGCTCTGAAATCATAGCTTCCGGCAGGTTTGCCATTCTTTTCAGGATGCTGCTTCCTCCGACAATAGGTATGGAGAGAAGCAGTGTGTCCTCATTCCCCGCAATTCTTGTACGTGCATAATCCTTCCCCGGCAATCGGTAGGAGTTATTGGCGTTTATCACTGCCTCCTTACTTCCATTCCCTGCCCGGAGAGCTTTCAGCCATTCCGCATACCATCCGAAAGAGGGAAGAAAAGGGACGATACTCACCATTTCCCTGAAGATTTATCAGGGTTGGCATCCCGCAGGATACGGTTCCAACGGATTTTGCCGTCAAACAATCCACGTTCCTCATCAAAGGAAGCGATGACAAACATCGGGGAGCCTACGATATGGTCTTCCGGCACGAAACCCCAGTAGCGGGAATCAGCTGAGCGGTCGCGGTTGTCGCCCATCATCCAGTAATAATCGAGCTTGAAAGTGTAATAATCCGTCTGCTCGCCGTTGATGTATATTTTGCCATCTTTCACTTTCAGGTCATTTCCTTCGTAGACCCTTATTGCCCTTTCATAAACAGGGAGATTGTCAAGAGTCAGATGAAGGGTAGCGCCTCGTTTTGGAATCCATAGCTCACCCATGTCGGGGCGTGTCCAGCCGTAGCTGTTGCCTAACGGGAACATACCCTCCAGATCATAGATACCCGTCTGGCTTTCCTTGCGAAGCGGACCGGAAACTTCCTCCCAGGTTTCCACGATTGCCTTCATTTCAGCCGTAAGAGGGACATCGTAGAAAGTATAGCCGGCATTTGTGCCTGATATGGGACCTGAGCCATAATCATCACCACGCACCCCAATCGACTGCCATTTCTCCACAGAGATAGGAGCGCTGACGGGAATTATGTAGTTATATTGCACGTTTTCCGGTTCCGTCATATACTTCCCATCGATAAAGATGGAGTCATTTCTTATGAGGAGGCGTTCGCCTGGCAGACCGATTGCACGTTTGACGTAGTTCTCACGGCGGTCGACAGGGCGCCATACGATATCGCCGAACATTCGGGGATTCTGTTCCATGTATTCCCTCGGATTCTCGATACCGTTCCGACGCAGTTCGTAAGAAATCTGATAATAGTCGGGATTCTGGATTTTCAAAGCCACAGTGTCTCCCTGAGGATAGTTGAAGACCACGATATCGCCACGCTCAATCTTTCGGATGCCCGGCAGGCGGTGATAGTCGAGCTGAGGATTGGTGATATAGCTCTTGGTGTTGATGATGGGCAATGTGTGCTGAGCAAGGGGAAAATGCAGAGGAGTCTGAGGCACACGCGGACCGTATATGGTCTTGTTTACCCAAAGGTAATCGCCGACGAGCAGGGATTTCTCAAGACTCGAAGAGGGAATCTTATAGTTCTGTCCGATGAAGGCGAAAATGAAATAGACAAGCACCAGAGCATATATTATGGCATCGACCCATGCCATCACCTTGCGTGTGGCGCCGGGCTTATTTTTCCACCATGTCCAGGGTATATAAGCCGTAAGATATATGTCTATCAGAAGAAGCCAGAAAATTGAGAGCCAGGGATTTCCCATCCAGATAACCCAAAGGAAGAAGAGGAGGGAAACAATTCCGAAACGAATCCAGCGTGTGGTCTTTACCTCACGGAGCCGCTCCTTGAGCGATTTTTTCCCGGTGGGGATTTTTGTAGGGGGCGGGGGTGTAAAATTATTTCCCGGAAATTTATTTAGGGTCATACGAAGAGTCCGGTAGTGTGTGTTACGTCAGAGAGCATATCTGCGATTGTGAAGAATCCTTTTTTCCCTTTGAGCCATTCAGCAGCCTTCACAGCGCCTAAAGCAAATCCTACGCGGCTTTTTGCCTCATGCTTCAAAGTGATGGAATCGACTTCGGAATCCCAGGTTATGATATGGGTGCCGGGCACCTCTCCTTCACGTATATGATCTACCGGCAGCACCTTTGAAGAGAGTTTCTTTCCGGGTGTAGGTTCTTCCCATTTATTCAGACGGTCCACTTCAGCCACCAGTTCATCGGCAAGCGTAACAGCAGTGCCGGAAGGATGGTCGAGCTTATGAATGTGGTGGATTTCAGTCATGGAAGGGGTATATTCCGGGAAATCATTCATGACTTTAGCAAGGTAGCGGTTGACAGCCATAAAGATATTGACGCCGATGGAGAAATTGGAAGCGAATAGGAGAGTGCCACGTCCTTTCTCACACATATCCTTGATATCGGGGAGAGAATTGTTCCAGCCGGTTGTTCCTACTACGACAGGCACCTCTGCGGCAAAAGAAGCGAGGATGTTATCGACAGCAGTGGCAGGAGTTGTGAATTCTATTGCCACATCCGCGCTTTTAAACTCGGGAGAGTTGAAGTCGTCAGTATTGTCAGCATCTATGATGCAGACGATCTTATGCCCGCGTTCGAGGGCGATTTTTTCAATGAGATGACCCATGCGGCCATATCCGATGATAGCTAATTTCATATTATTTCAGGTTTTATTTTTTTCTTAATTTAGTGTCTTTAAGGTCTTTAGAGTCTTTAGGGTCTTTAAAGTCTTTAGGGTCTTTAAAGTCTTTAGGGTCCTTAACGACCTTAATGACCTTAATGACCTTAAGATCGTTAAAGGTTAAAAGCCGAAAGCTATGTTGTCGATATAGAGGGTAAGCCCTTCGGTGCCGATGAATGGTTCTCCACAAGAGGATGAAGCCATAACAAGGACATGGGTAGGAGTAGCATCGGCAGGAGCCCATCCCACTTCCTGCACAGGCACCAATTTCCCCTTTGAATTACGTGCATAATAAGCCTTATTGCCTGAGAGGAGACCCATCCAGGGTTTATAGAAAGGCTGTCCGGTTATGTCTCCGTAATGGATTGGAATCTGATGTCCTTTTGTCCAGGGAATTGAGCGTGAATACCGTTCGCGTCCTGTGCCGACACGCTGAGCATAAAGTTTTCCGTCGGCATCTTCCCAGCGTTTCTGCAGAAGGACATACACCTCGGCATTGTCTCTCCCCTGAAGAGTCTTCTTGGAAGAAAATCCTGTAGCTTTTGTGCGAGTGTTTGCAGCCGGCATATCCACTTTATAATCAAAAACGAGAGCTTTCGGACGCTTAGTATAGGGTATGCCCATTTCCATTTTGGAAAAAGGTCCTTTTGTGGAGGTTATCGGTTCGAACACACGCCCAAGGAATATTGAGCCTGCCACCATCACGTCCATATTTATCAAGCCCAGCACTTTCACCTCCTCCATCTTGGCTTCCAGCTTTGCGCATTTATTTCCGTTGAGTGTGGCAGGGGAAACGGTGTTTGAACCTTTTACAATTCCTGACACTTTTGCATATACGTTGCTGGTAGCCCATGGTGAGCCTCCTGCATTAGCGTAGGGTTTGTTGCCTATGATATTTGCATTGGGAGCTATCTCATAGACAGTTTTTTTCTTCCCTCCGATTACTTTTGATTCAGTTATTTCGCGGCTCACCCATTGTGAGAAATCTCCGTAACGGATAGGCTCGAGAGTAAGGGATAGGGCAGCGGTTGCGCAAAGGAACAGAGAGGATAAAAAAATGAATGGTCGGAGCATTTAAAATTGAAAATTTGGGTTTAGGCTCGAGGCTCGAGGCTCAAGGTTTTTATTTAGGTTCAAGCTTTTATTTAGGCTCGAGATTATTTATTTGGGGAATTTAGGAATGTCGCAGAATTTGAGATTATTATTTCTTTCAGATCTTGTCCGCGCAGAGAAGAGAGCGTTGTGATAACCTCCTGAATGGTGCAGTCTTCATCGTCAGTCTCTGCCAACAGCCGTTCAAGGGGAATCAGCGCAAGGGATTTTTCATTAAACTTATTATTGAAAGAGAACCAGAACCCGGCATCGAGAAGCATAGTGGCAATAGTGGGCTTGCTTCTGAATCCATGAACCATCCAGGCGACTTCCGGCTTGATATCTTTTTTCATTCCGATGATGATCTCTTGTCCGTGGACATTATGCAAGATAAGAGGTTTGCCAAGATTTTCAGCGAGTTCAGCCTGACGCTTCATAGTCTGCATCTGGATATAAAGAGGACCTCCTTTCACGAGATCTATTCCACATTCTCCGATAGCCACTGTCTGAGGATGTCGGGCTGCCTCTTCAAAAAGTTCCCAAGTCCGGGCAGGTATAGGCGACAATGTATCCCAGGGATGAATACCGACTGAATAGAGTTGTCCGGGGATGGGATTGAAATTTTCGGGAGTGAGGGCTATTACTGCATCCGGTTGAGGAGCCGGATGATGAGTATGTATATCTAATATATTTTGCATAAAAATAAGTTTTTAGGGCACCGGGTCGTAACCGCTCCCACCCCAGGGGTGACAGCGTGCAATTCTTTTCATTGCGAGCCATACCCCTTTCCCGGCACCATATTTCTTAATAGCCTCAACAGCATACTGGCTGCACGTCGGAGTGTAGCGGCATGCAGGAGGAAACATCGGGGAGATGGCTGATTGATAAAAACGAATGAGGAGAAGGATAATTCTTGACATGAGAGAGTTTGGGATGAGAGGAAATAATTATAAGAAATAATGACAAATAAACCACTGCATAGGGATTGTCAGGCAGAATTTGTCGGGGAAAACCTATCTGAAAGCTTCTTAAGGATGACTTTCATTTTTTTCTCAATTGTTGCGTAGGGGGTGTTTTTGTCGTGGATATAGACAAATGCCATATCAAGAGATGCGACTGCAGGGTTATTATCGACAATTTCTTTCAGGGGAAGGCGGTTCAGGCGGTAAGCCTCGCGTATTCTGCGCCTCATTAGGACACGGTCGACAGCCTTGCGTCTTTTTTTCTTAGGCACTGTAATGAGCATCTGCAGGGAAGAGATAGGAGAGGGAACGACATCGCGGAAAGATTCCCTGAGGTCTTGTTCGGAAAGGGCTCTGAACGTTAAGCGGAAAGGAAATTCATAAATTGACTCTCCCTTTGCAAAGAGAGAATCGACAAGGGAGCGGTGACGTAGTTTTTCCCCTTTGCGGAGAGTAAGACGCGGTGTCCCTGAGAGGGAGGTAGCGTTGTCTGTATCTGGGTCTCCTTGTGCCATAGAATAATGTTTTTCAATGCAAAATTAAGAAAACTCCTCCACTCAGGCAAGTAGAATATTATAAAAATGACTATATTTGCAGAATCTCATAATATGCAGGAGCTATCGGGAGGACAGATGTCGCTCACTCTCCTGCTTCCCAAAAATTGAAAATGTTATGGCACAAGACCAGACTGTATTATTTCATTCCACAATTTTCGGACCAATCCATAGCCGTCGTCTCGGAGTGTCGCTCGGAGTGAATCTGAGCCCTAACGACGGCAAGGTCTGCTCGTTTGACTGCATTTATTGTGAAGCCGGCTATAATTCGCAGGGCACAGGCACAACCGGGCTCCCGACCCGTCAGGAGGTGAGGAAACTTCTTGAGGAGCGTCTGCACACAATGAGTGAAAATGGGGAACCCTTGGATGTCATTACCTTTTCCGGAAACGGAGAGCCGACCATGCATCCTGATTTCCCCGGAATAATAGACGATGTGCTTGAATTATGCAGCCGTTATTATCCCTCCGCCAAGGTATCGGTGCTTTCAAATTCCACACGTATCTTCAATCCCGGTGTGGCGGAAGCTTTGAAAAAAGTTGATAATAATATTCTCAAGCTCGATTCGGCGATTGAGCCGACAATGCGTCTTATTGACCAGCCGGTGAATAAAGGTTTTACGGTTGAAAAGGTGGTTGAAGCTCTGAAGCAGTTTTCAGGAGAAGCTATTATCCAGACAATGATGCTCCGAGGGGAACATAACGGTAAGAAAGTAGACAATACCACTCCGCAAGAAATAGAGGCTCTCGTGGAGGCTTACAAGGCAATCAAGCCGCGGGAGATTATGCTTTACAGTCTTGACCGGAGCACACCAGAGGAGCGCCTTGTGAAAGTGGAACGCGAGGAACTCGACAGGATAGGCAAGTATATAGCAGACAAGACTGGAATAAAGGTGCAGGTAAACTAATTATGGAAGTGAAAAGTCCGGACCCGTTAAAGAGAGGCGATAAGATAGCTATACTTTCGCCGGCAACGACTGTCGCTCCCGAATATGTAGCGGGAGCAGCAGATTTTTTTGCAAAGAAAGGGTATGAGCCCGTAGTGCTGGCGGGGGCGATAGGTCCCGCCTCCGGCAGTTTTGCCTCATCTCTGGAGCAGCGAATCGAAGATCTCCGTTATGCCCTCCGGTCAGAAGAGATTAAGGGTATTCTGTGTGCCCGAGGAGGCTACGGCTGCGTGCATCTATTGTCGGAATTGAGTGAGGAGGAGATAGCGGCTCATCCCAAGTGGCTTATAGGTTTTTCAGATATATCAGCTCTTCATGCCTTATGGCTGAAAGCGGGAGTATGTTCCATCCACGGACCCATGGCAAAACATATCACTCTTGAGGATGAAGATGATTTCTGCGCATGCTCTTTGCTTGACATCCTAAGCGGGAAAAGGGAAGTGACTTATAAAACGGATGCTCATCCTTTTAATCGCGAGGGGGAAGCCTGCGGAATGCTCAAGGGGGGGAATCTGGCAGTGCTGAACGGTCTTGCCTCAACACCTTACGACATATTGGAAGTCAGGGAAGGAGAAGACGTGATTCTTTTTTTAGAAGATGTATCGGAAGCCATTTATGCGGTGGAAAGGATGTTGACACGTCTTTATCTTTCCGGGACATTAAGGAAAATAAAAGGTCTCATTGTGGGTCAGTTCACGGAATATCGTCCTGACCGCAACCATAAAAACATGGAAGCAATGATTGACTCCTTCTTGCGCAGGTATGCAATAGATGGGATTCCGGTGGCATTCAATTTTCCTGTCGGTCATGTCAGGAATAATGTCCCACTTGTCGAAGGGTCGCAGACTATTCTTAAAGTTACGCCGGAAGTTGAGCTGACAGGGAGGTGGGGGTAGGTTAGGCTCGAGGCTCAAGGCTCGAGGGATTTGGTTAAGGGTTAAAATAGAAGTGTTTATTATGGAAAGATTAGGTCTGGAAGAGGCGCAGCGAATGGTGGATGAATGGATTCATAAAGTTGGAGGGAAGTATTTTTCTGAATTGACCAACATGGCGTTGCTGACGGAGGAAACCGGGGAACTTGCCCGTGTCATAGCCCGTGTTTATGGCGACCAGATAGCCAAAGAGGGGGATTTGCGTAAGAGTCTCGCTGAAGAGATGGCAGATGTGCTGTGGGTGCTTATCTGTCTGGCAAATCAGACGGGAGTTGACCTTACATCAGCTTTCATGGCGAATATAGAGAAGAAATATACCCGTGACAGAGATCGGTTCGCACCCCTGCGGGAAGATGCTGCCGGCGAATAATAAAGGGAGCGGAAAATGGAAAAGCCTGTTATTGCTCTGATAGTGCCCTGTTATGACGAGGAAGCAATACTTCCTCTGACCAATTCCGTATTGCTTTCAAAATTAGAGGATTTGGAAAAGAGAGGGAAGATAGGAGAGGGGAGTTTGATAGTTTATGTCGATGACAGGAGCAATGATTCCACGTGGAACATTATCAGGAAACTTTCCTCACGTCAGGTCAGAGGACTCCGTCTCAGCCGGCATAGCGGGCATCAGTGTGCGCTGATAGCCGGGATGGAATATGTGGTGGATAAATGTGATGCGTGCATAACGATAGATGCTGATCTGCAGGATGATCCTGACTCACTGTCAGAAATGGTTGAGGCTTTTCTGGAGGGGGGGGAGATTGTCTATGGGGTAAGGAAAGGGAGAGCTACCGACGGCTGGATAAAGCGTATTACGGCAGCCGCCTTCTATAAGACCATGCGCGGTCTGGGGGCAGACTGTATAGGAAATCATGCGGATTACAGGCTTCTGACACGCAGGGCAGTAGAGGATTTGCTGGAGTATGAGGAGCGGAATTTGTTCCTGCGGGGTATTGTTCCTCAGCTTGGATACGAACAGCGGCAGATTTATTACGACCGGCTGGAGCGTAAGGCAGGAAAAAGCAAATACCCTTTCAGAAGAATGGCTGAATTTGCAATCGACGGTATAACTTCATTTACTGTACGCCCGGTCAGGATGCTTTTCTGGCTTGGGGTGCTGTTCATGCTTACTGCATTGGGAATAGGGATATATGTCCTTGTGCGTCATTTCAGCGGCGCGACTATAGAGGGATGGACATCTTTGATTCTCTCAATATGGTTTTGCACCGGCATCCTTTTGATGGGGCTTGGTGTCGTAGGGGAATATATAGGGAAGATTTATATAGAAGTGAAGCATCGGCCGCGTTTCAGGATAGATGAGAAGGTTTAGGCGCTTCGTTTAAATTGAAAATTGTGATAGCTTTGAGGCTCGAGGCTCAAGGCTCAAGGCTCAAGGCTGTAGGCTGTAGGCTGTAGGCTGAAGGCTCGAGGTGTAGTTGAGTTCTGGGAGTTCTGGGAGAACTGAGCCTCGAGCCTCGAGCCTAATGCCTTTAGCCTAACGCCTAAATAAGCTGAAGGAAATGCAGCTCATCACGCACTTCAAGTCCTGATAATGCACGTTTGCGTGCAAGAATTCTGGCAAATTCATCAATTGCAGGATGAAGACGCGGATTATTGAATAGGCGGCGCATACGTGTGAGAGCCGTATTATATAGCTGTTCAATTTCATCGTCTTCAAGAGCGCACGTGTCGCGCCCTTCCCTTTCTACCTCTTCAAATATTTCCGACATAAGCTCTTTCGGAGCTTCCTCTTTAAGCCTTACCAGAGAGCGTGCCATGATATTGGAAAGTACCATCGAAGTGGTAAGATGGAAATTAGAGACGAGGTTATCCCATGTAGCCTTTGGGGAAATTGTCGGAGACCCCGGGAAATAATACTCATGAGAGAACTCAACCATTGGACCGTCGGAATCAAGATTTACTTCGACAATACGGTCTGTGGCATGCAGGCTTGCCAGGGAAATGACCATTCCGGCGAGGCCGTAAGCCCGGTCATCCTCATTTAGGTATGCTAAGGTTAATGTCTTTTGACTCATATAGGATGCAATTAAAATATTCAGAAATGTATCATACCTTTTTTAGAAAAAAGGACTCATTATATTCAACGGATTCGCAGGGGTATTGGTTTAAAAGAGAAGTTTCACTCCGGCTACGATAATCACTCCTGAGGCAGGTTGTATAGGAAGAATATCAGTTTTCCTGTTGAGTATATTGTCCGCCTGAACCCACACTGCGAAATCAGGAGAAAAATCCCATGAGGCAGCCAGATTCAGAAGAGAAAGGTCGGGAAGACGCATTGAAATCAGTTCGGCAGAACCTTTGCCATTGATTGAGGCAGAAGGAGAGCTTTCCTTAATGCGGGTATAGATATTTCTGACCCCTCTGTAATCATACGATGCCGAGATATGAAGTGGACTCACGGGAGATACGGTTGCCTTGAAGCATGCCGTCACTCTGGGGCGGTCATATCCGTTGAAGAAACCCTGTTCCCCTTTTTGGGGCTGGTAATTTCCCGCAGCAAGGAGAGATATTAATCGTGACGGCTTATACGTCAACTTACCTCCAACACTATATCCATGAATATTTATCCCTTCCGAATCGAGAGAATAAAGCGCCTGATAGTGAGAATCAGGGATGATGCCTAATTGCGGGAGAGGAGAGGAGCCATAGTCAGTCCAGGGAGCATACCAGCCGCCGAGACGAATATTGCGTGATGTGCGGTATGTCGCCTGCAGACCGAGTGAGAATCCGGCAAACGGACCCAGGTTGACTCCGAATGACGCATCAAGGGGTGTGTAGGTGGGTCTGGTTGATGTCAGGGCAGGCATCATGTAATAGTCTTGCTGATGCAGGGCAGCTAAGGTGTTGAGAGTCGTTCCACCCGTAGCATTAAGGAAAATACCAACCTGACCTGTCTGCAGCGCGAAATTCACTTCCGGAGCGAAGTGGAAAAGAGAGTAGCGGTTTCCGGGTTGTCCGGCACGTATTGCTACGTCAATGTCGGCACCCAGCTTGATGTCAAGCAGTCCGCGGCAGAAACGATAGTAAGGGGTAAGGGTTCCGACAGCGTAATTGTTCGGACGAGAAAGAGACCACCCTGTTTCTCCGGGACTTCCCGGACGGTAGAAAACGTTGTCAGCTCCGCCATATACAAGCACATTCAGAACGCCGTCAATGCCGATTGAAGAGCCGTTATCCCAGGGCATCCTTCCTCCGGCGGTTATTTCAATATCCGTTTCCCGGTTCCCTTTTGCCGAACCCATATTCCAGAGAGCCGGTAGAGGGAGTGAGCGGAAAGCAAAATGGCGCACACGCGCAGAAGCATAGTATTGGAATGATGCATCCGGACGAAGGGAGGACCTCCAGTCGACCCTTGCGGAAAAGTCGTTAAGCGTCTGTGTGGGAGCAGAGAGCTTTTCGCCGGCAGAGGCATTTGGATTGAACCATCCATAGTAATCAAACACGCCGACATGATAATCAATTGCGGCGTCCAGACGTCCTTTCCCTCTGAAAACATGCGAGGCATATAAGCCGACAGATTCATCATATCTCCATTGTTTCATATCTTCGGTTGCCTCGCTGAGTTTAGGCTGATACAATGATGCCGAGTTATGCTGGAGCCTGATGCCGAAAAGGGTAGAAGAATTATCGACGAAACGGTAGCCTGCGCTCAGGGTGGAGTTCAGCCATGAGCCGGCACCAAGTTCAAGATACCCTCTGTGATGGTCGATGGTTCTGTCTGCCCGCCATCCGGTCGCAGGGAGGGGGAGCATTGCAGGGTTAAATGCAGCAGCCACTCCTTCCCCTTCATAATTGAGAGGATTTGTTGAGAGGGAGAGGTTCAGCTGCTTGGGAAAGGTGTTTATGCGTTCGGAGCGAATCACTTCCGGGACATACTTTCCTTCGACGTTGATAGCCTCATTCAGCTGTGCGGCTGCCGAGAGAGAAGAGATGAGCAGCAAGAGAGCCACCATGCAGCGCAGAGAGCGTGCTGAAGAATATAGTAGGTTCATAAATGTCATTTTTTCCATTTTTCAAGACGGGTAGCAATCATGTCGTGGATATCCAGCTCCTTGCCGGGATAGTTGTCGCGGAGGCTTTTCAGATATTCCACAGCGAGGTAATCCTTATTGCGCAGGTGACATACGTCTGCCAGATAAATAAAGCCCTTGGCGAGCCAGTATTCATGAGGGGAGCCGGCATCGGTGAAGGCGGTAAGCACTTTATCGG
>JAIDPA010000039.1 GCA_029062985.1 Muribaculaceae bacterium | reverse complement strand
AATTTGAATTGACGCCGTTTTTTTTGAAGTATATTTGCATTATATATTTTCGCTGATAACAGGATTTTCCTGTACTTTCTCTTCGGAGGAATTATTTTCCTTAATGAAGAAGACACAAACGGAACCCACTATAATTGCGATACCGGCAACAAACATCATTCTCCATTCGGGAGCGAGTTCTCCGGGAACGCTCATAAGGCTCAATATCCAACCGCCTGCGAGAGCAGCTATAATCTGAGGCACACAAATCGTACAGTTGAACAGACCAAGATATGCTCCGATATTACCGCCTTTAAGTGAATTGGTAAGAATTGTAAACGGCCATGCAAGCATAGCTGCCCAGCCACAACCAATTAGAAGATAGGCGATGAATAAAAGCCACTGGTTTGTCATGAATGACATTAGTATGAAACCAACTCCAGCGAGCAATAAAGAGAGAGAGTAGGAGAATTTGCGACTTCTGAATTTGGGAAGAATAACTGCCCATGCAACTGAACCAAGAGCCTGAATTGCGTAAAGGAGACCTACCCAGTTACCTGCGTCATTATACTGAGGAGTGGCAGAATTAAGGACTGTCTTGGTTTCATAAGAACAGTTAGCGGCATTAGAAATCTCAACCGAGGTTGCATCTTCTACTGAGATTCCTGCAGCAGTGTTTGCTACGATAGCAGCCTGAGTAAGCTTGAACGGACCGTTGATTCTTGACAGGTAGTCGTTAAGCATAACATTTGTGCAATTTTCTATATTAGTGCCGTTAACTGACAATGATTTCACATCGTTTAGAGGAGCGCTGAAAGAAGCCTTTGCCTCGCCATTTTCGTTGTTTACTATCTGGTGATCCTTGACGATGGTATCATTGCCATTAATCACTACTGTTGAAGCAGGATAGAAAACGCCCCCGGCTGTAACACCTTCCGCGAGCGCATGTCCGTGGCTAACAATGAGCACTGTGTCCTGAATCAAGAGATTTTTAGCTTCATATAATTTATTGCCATCTTTGATACCTACTACGCTCTGAGTTGTTGGAGTGTCAAAAGCATTGTGGGCAACGGTGTTGGTAGCATAAGTCCACAAAAATAAGAATGCAAACCAGCAGAAGAACTGAACCAAGCCTACAGTCCAGAATGTATTAGGTGCGTGTTTCAAAAGACTCACTACACCAGGGCTCTTCTGTTTTTCCGCGTTTTCAATAATTCCATTATATTCATTATAAACGTGTGGAGGCCATTCTTTAATCTTAATAAGAGAGTATACAACACAAAGCAAGAGAATCGCTGCTCCTATATAGAACGACCATATCACCGTCGGAGGAACTACTCCTGAAGGTGCCGTGTTTGTCAAACCAATTAATCCGAGACATATTGGGAATATATAGCCAACGACAGAACCGGCATTACATAAGAAGCTCTGAATAGAATAGGCGAGACCCTTTTGCTTTTCATTAACCATATCTCCGACCAACATTTTGAATGGCTGCATCGCCATGTTGATTGAAGTGTCAAGAAGCATCAAAGCAATTAAGCCAAAAAGAATAGCGCTGGAAACTGTGAAATGGAAACTGCCAGAATTGGGGAGCAGGCACATTACTATGACAGCAATAGTGGCTCCGAGAATGAGGTAAGGCAGACGACGCCCGAATCTATTCCATGTTCTGTCGCTCATCATGCCGACAATAGGCTGGACAAGAAGTCCCATAAGAGGAGGCAGAATCCAGAAATAACTCAGGTCATGAGGGTCAGCACCAATAGTAGTAAAGATGCGAGATACGTTTGCGCTTTGAAGCGCGTAGGCAATTTGGACTCCAAAAAATCCAAAACTTAGATTCCAGAGTTTCCAAAAGCCTAAATCCGGTTTTGTTTTCATGTTGGTATTAAGTTGAATTAGATAATTTTTGCAGATTTATACAAATCCTTTAACGAATCTGTTGATAAAGCCAGTTGATTTCCTCTATCCATATTTGATCATCCGGTGTTTCGAGAATCAAGGGAATGTCATCAAAACGAGGGTCATTAACTAACTGAATAAAGAAATCTTTTGAAAGTGTCCCTTTCCCGATGCTTTCATGGCGGTCAATTCTTGATCCCAATTCGCGTTTATCATCATTGAGATGCATACCCTTAAGATATCCAAATCCAATTATTTCATCAAATTTCTTCCAGGTCGTTTCGTAACCTTCCGGAGTGGCAAGATCATAACCGGCGGAATAAGCATGACAGGTGTCAATACAGACACCAATCCTTGATTTGTCCTCAATTTTGTCTATAATGTGTGCCAGTTGTTCAAAACTATAACCCACATTGGAGCCTTGTCCTGCCACATTCTCCAGCACTGCTGTAACTCCGGAGGTCTTTTCTAATGTAAGATTGACTGACTCTGCTATTTTATTGAGACAGTCTTCTTCACTAATTTCATTCAAATGGCTACCCGGATGGAAATTAAGCATCGTAAGACCTAACTGCTCACAACGATTCATTTCGTCAAGAAATGATTTTCTGGATTTTTTAAGTTTTTCATCATCAGGACTTCCAAGATTAATTAAGAAATTGTCATGAGGAAGTATAACTTTTGGAGAATAACCGAAAAGATTACAATTATTTTTGAATTTGATAATTTCATCTTCCGGGATTGCTTTAGAACTCCAGCGATTGCTACTGCCTGTAAATAATGCGAAAGACTTCGCTCCGATAGCATTCGCTTCAAGTGGAGCATTGCTTACACCTCCCGCTACACTTACGTGAGCACCGATATATTTCATGTTAAGAATTTATTTTCAAGATTTGTACAAAATTAATTTAAAAAATTGATAATTCAAAAAAAACAAGTTAACTTTGGGAAAAATGCAAACAAAAATGGAATTGTCAAAAAGTAAGCTGTCCGTTTTGATGTCTTTAGCATCAAAAAAAATGAGAAATAAGCATAAACTTTTCCTTGCAGAGGGTGAGAAGTGTGTGAGGGATATGTGTGAAGTCTTTGAATTGGATTGTGTTTTGGTCTCTGAAAACTGGTTTAGGGATAATGAAGAAAAGTGCGTTCAGTTTCATGATAAACTATATAGAGTGGATGAGAGAACGTTAAAAAAGGTATCTTCCTTGACGACACCCTCTTCGCTTATTGCCGCTTTTAAACTTCCTGACAACAAAGAACCGAGAATTAATAGTGGGAAACTTTATTTATTAGCGGATGGAATTCAAGATCCTGGAAATATGGGCACTATTATCCGGACAGCAGACTGGTTTGGAATTAATGAGATTTTAGCATCAGATTCTACAGTTGATGTCTATAATCCCAAGACCGTTCAAGCGGCAATGGGCTCATTAAGACACGTAAATGTTTATTATTGTTCTCTGGAGAAAATTATTGAGAATCACTCGGAAATGAAGGTTTATGGTACAGTCCTCGATGGGAAAAACATTTATAAAGAGAAACTGACTCAATCAGGATTTATTGTGATGGGAAATGAAGGTAAAGGAATTACTCCGTCTGTAAGAAGACTTATAAATTGTCCGTTATATATCCCTCCTTACTCAGAAAGTACTCATGGAGAATCTTTAAATGTAGCTATTGCCACAGCGATCACATTATCTCGATTCAGGTTTGGATGATGCAATATGATAGTGTCGCATTTGATTAAGATATTATTTGATTAACTTTTATAAGAATGACACAAAAATTTAAGACAGTATATTTTTGCCAGTCTTGTGGATACGAATCTCCAAAATGGTTGGGTAAATGCCCTTCTTGTGGAGAATGGAATACATTTGCTGAAGAGAAAGTTTCGAAATCAAAAGGAAATCAGAGAAAAGAAAATAAAAACACCCGGCTTCCATTAAGACTTTCGGAAATTGAGACTCTTGACGAACCTCGAATAAATATGCCTTCTTCAGAATTCAACAGAGTCCTTGGAGGAGGATTAGTTGTAGGGAGTCTTACATTAATAGGAGGAGAACCCGGAATAGGGAAGTCGACTTTATTGCTTCAAAATATCCTTTCAATACGTAACAGAAAAATATTGTATGTATCCGGAGAGGAGAGTGCCTCCCAATTAAAGCTGAGAGCGGATAGATTAGGAAAAGTTTCTGATAATACATTCATTCTTTGTGAGACTAAGCTTGACAATATTTTTACCCAGATAGAGAATGTAAAGCCTCAACTTGTTATTATTGACTCTATCCAGACCATTGCAAGCGACCAAATAGAGTCAGCTGCCGGAAGTGTGAGTCAAGTAAGGGAATGCGCTGCAGAATTATTAAGGTATGCAAAAGAATCAGGTGTGCCCGTT
Organism: Muribaculaceae bacterium; assembly: GCA_029062985.1. Taxonomy (GTDB): domain Bacteria; phylum Bacteroidota; class Bacteroidia; order Bacteroidales; family Muribaculaceae; genus Lepagella. Next base: position 15,856 of record JAIDPA010000039.1, on the reverse strand, counting down.
ATACTTGTTGGTCATATTAATAAAGACGGTGCGATTGCGGGACCCAAGGTCTTAGAACATATTGTTGATACAGTTTTGCAGTTTGAAGGAGATCGACAGTATCTATATAGGATATTGCGTTCGATTAAGAACAGATTCGGTTCGACTTCAGAAATAGGAATCTATGAGATGGTGCAAAAGGGTCTGAGAGAAGTTAAGAATCCTTCAGAAATGCTTCTTTCTGAAAATAGGGAAGAAGAAATGAGCGGAATTGCGATAGGAGTTACGTTAGAAGGCGCACGTCCTTTTATGGTGGAGGTCCAGGCTCTGGTCTCTACTGCTGCTTATGGAACTCCGCAGCGTGCTGTGACAGGATTTGACCAAAGAAGATTAAATATGCTTCTTGCAGTATTGGAAAAGAGAGCAAAATTTAAGTTAGGACAAAAAGATGTTTTCCTTAATATGGCTGGAGGCATAAAGATTATTGATCCTGCTATTGACCTCTCAGTTGTTGCAGCTATAATGTCATCTAATTTTGATACAGCGATTTCAAGAAAAACATGTTTTATCGGAGAGATAGGACTGTCAGGAGAAATAAGGACTGTCACCCGAATAGATCAACGAGTAAGTGAAGCAGAAAAATTAGGATTTGAGACAGTTGTGATACCAAAAGGAAATTTAAAGGGAGTAAAAGATAAGTTCAAGATAAAGATAATTGAGGTTGGAAAAATGGAAGAATTGTTGAGATTCCTTTTTGAATGAAATATTATAAAATGGACGAATGGAAAAGGAAGTAAATATTTCCTAAAATTGAACTTCGAGTATTAAATTATGTTATAATGAATATAAATTGATAGAAAGGTATAATACTTCTTCAGGGTTACAGTCGCTTAAATTTTTCCTGTAAACTCATAGGTTATAAAATTCCACGATAAGGAAAAGTGAAGGTGACTCTATAATTATCCCGGGGGTATATTAAAAACCTGTTAACCTACTATAAACTATCCAAGCATGAAGATTAAAAATAAATTAACAGATAAGAATGACTTATCTGCAAAAATTATTCGTTACTCTGTGTTTTCAACTCTTCTTTTAGGCGGATTTGTTCCCTCATTCGCTCAGTCGGAAGCTCCTGATTCTGTTGCAGGTAACTCTGTAGAAAAAGAGAGAATAGAAAGAATGATAAACAACACTCATATCATCACCATGGGTGACGAGAATAATATGCGAGATTCTTTATCAAAGATGTTGAACAGGTTTTATTATGACCAGTTTCGACATTTTCAGGATCCTCGAGCGCCGTATTTCATGTTTATGAGTAGAAACGGCAATCTTGCTCTTGGAGTAGGAGGTGTGATAAGAATGAGAGGATATTTTGATTGGAATGGGTCAATTCCTACAAGTGGATTTTCACCCTACTTCATCCCAATTCCAAAAGATCCGGCGTCAGAAAAATCATTATCGGCAAATCCTTCGGGGACTGCTCTATTTTTTACTCTTTTAGGTCATAATTCTCTGTTAGGTGATTTCAGAGGTTATATAGAGGCAGGCTTTTCGGGATATAATAACAGGGATTTTAAACTTAAAAAAGCCTATATTCAATCAGGAGATTGGACTGCAGGATATGCGACAACTACTTTCGAGGATACAAAGGCAGAACCTTCAACTATTGATGGCGCAGGCGCTAATGGAATAAACACCAGAACAAACGTGTTGGTGAGATATATGCATACTTTTAAAAATAATCACTGGAGTGTAGCCGGTTCAGTAGAAATCCCGTCCTCATCTATAGATGCAGACGGAACAACTACTAAAGCATGCTCAGATTATGTGCCGGATTTCGCAGCCTTTTTACAATATCAATGGGATGGTGGGGACAGCCATGTCAGATTATCAGGTTTAGCCAGAGTGCTGACCTATAGAGATTTGATTGAAGAGAAAAACTATAATATCATGGGATGGGCAGCCCAGTTTTCAACTGTTATTAAAGTGCTCCCTCAATTTAATCTATTTGGGATCGCTTCTGTAGGTAGAGGCCATCAGTCATACACTACGGACTTAGCAGGAGGAAACTTTGATTTAGTGGCAGAGCCGGACACACCGGGTAAATTATATGCTCCGATGGCAACCGGTTATGTATTCGGATTATCATATTATTTTTCACCAAAAGTATTTTCAAATATAGCTTTGTCGGAGCAGAGATATTATCCCAAAAATAATCCGGATAATTCTCAATATAAATATGGTCTATACGGAGCATTTAATGTGTTTTGGGATATAACTCCAAGATTTGAGATCGGAGCTGAATATCTAATTGGCAAGAGAGCCAATTTTAACGGCGAACATGGAAACGCAAATCGTATAACTGCATTAATGATGTTGAGTTTCTAAAATCCGGCGTCAGTATAACTTGGTCTTATTTTTCACGACTTATTCTTTCATATTTGGAAAGTAAGAGCAATATTTTTATATTTGCAGCATAAAAACTGTTAATTAATGAGTGTTATTTTAAGTTATAAAGATGTTGAGGTTGAAAGGGCGGAAAAAAGTGTCCTGAAGGGAGTCACGTTTTCTCTTTCAAAAGGAGAATTTCATTATCTTGTAGGAAGAGTCGGAAGTGGGAAAAGTAGTCTGCTGAAATCAATTTATGCAGATGTGCCTCTTCACTCCGGCAGCGAAGCTAAAGTCATGGATTTTGATCTGCTTACTTTACGCAAAAGACAGATTCCCTTTTTAAGACGGAAAATAGGTATAGTGTTTCAGGATTTCCAACTTTTGCAAGATCGCTCTGTCAATGGAAATCTGAGATTTGTTCTCAGAGCCACGGGATGGAAAAATAAGGATGAAATGGAGGAGAGAATAGAAGAGGTGTTAGGAATGGTCGGGATGGCTAATAAAAGCTACAAAATGCCACATGAGTTAAGTGGAGGAGAGCAGCAACGTATTGTCATAGCGAGGGCACTTCTTAATAAACCTGATTTGATATTGGCAGATGAACCTACGGGAAATCTCGATCCTCAGACAGGTTATCAAATTGTTACCCTTCTTCATAAGCTTTCGCAACAGGGACATTGCGTAGTAATGGCAACCCATAATCTTCAACTTGTGGAAGATTTCCCGGGAAAAGTGTTGAGATGCGAAGAAAAGAAACTTATCACAGGGTGAGTGAATATAAGGATAAGTGATAAATAAAGCATAATGAAATGAAAAATATGCTTTATCGACGGTTTTAAAAAAATAATTAAAAGAATTTGGGGAAAAATTTCCATAATCAAAAACAAATGGCTAAATTTGCAACAAAAGAAGCAAGTTTAGCCATTGTTTATTTAATCAGAATCCAATATAGCCGGATTAATGATTGAATATGTTCTGATGGCATTAAAAAGACCCAACATCTATATCATAAAAGAGCTATAAAACTTATGGCAAAAAACGAAAAATTATTTGACATGTTCTCACCCACCTCAACAGAGGATTGGGTGGCAAAGATCAATGTCGACCTCAAGGGCGCCGATTTTAATAAGAAATTAGTATGGCGCACAAACGAGGGCTTCAATGTGCAACCTTTCTATCGCCGTGACGACTTGAAGGAAATTTCTCATTTAGGGACCCTTCCGGGGCAGTTCCCATACGTGAGAGGTACGCGTGACAACAATGACTGGCTTATTCGCCAGCAAGTAGAGGGTTCAACTCCCGAAGAAATCAACAAGGAAGCTATTCATATAATAGATCGCGGTGTTGATTCTTTAGGTATTAAGTTGAATAGAGACGTCACTCTTTCAGATATCGAAAAAATATTCGAAGGCATCGATTTACATAAGATAGAAGTCAATATCTCATGTTGTATGGGAAAAGCGGTAGAGATCGCGCGCCTTTTTGTTGACTTCCTTAAATCTAAAGGTCTTGAAGAAGATTTCAGAGGTTCAATTGACTTCAATCCTTTTAAGCGTCTTCTTCGTCATGGCTTACCTTTCCCAAAAGATATAGCAACAGAATCAGCAGCTTTATATGAAGTTGTAAAGGATGTAAAACATCTGCGTTGTTTTGCTGTCGACAGCTATATGCTTAATAATGCCGGCGCTTATATAACTCAGGAATTGGGTTATGCTTTGGCATGGGGCGCTGAATGGATGACGTTGCTAACGGAGATAGGACTTACCCCGTGTGAGGCAGCAAGCCGTATCAAATTTAATATGGGCATTTCATCTAATTATTTTATGGAACTCGCAAAGTTCCGGGCTGCCAGAATGCTTTGGGCTGAGATTGTCAAAGCTTATGGAGCAGAAGATGAATGCTGCAAAATGGTTGTTCATGCTATTACCAGCCAGTTCAATCAGACAATCTATGATGCACATGTCAATCTGCTGAGATCTCAGACAGAGACAATGAGCGCAGCATTGGCAGGTGTTGATTCAATCGAAACTCTACCGTTTGATCTTCAGTATAAAAAACCGGACGAATTTAGCGAGCGAATTGCAAGAAATCAGCAATTACTTCTCCGTGAAGAAAGTCATCTGAATAAAGTCGTGGATCCTGCAGGCGGCTCATATTATATTGAGACTCTGACAGCTTCAATTTCGAAGGTGGCTTGGGATCTATTCTGCAAGGTAGAAGAAAAAGGCGGTTTCCTGGCACTTCTTGAAAAAGGTGAAATTCAGAAAGAAGTAAATGAATCCGGAGTTAAACGTCATTCTGACGTAGCACGCAGAAAAGAAATTCTTCTTGGCACCAACCAATATCCAAATTTCAATGAGAAAGCTTTGGATAAGATAGAAAAAGAAGCTGGTTGTAGTTGTGGTTGTGCTTCTGAGGTTCCGGCTGATGGTGCTGTCGAATATTTGATATTTGATAGGGCTGCGAGTCAATTTGAACAATTACGTCTTGACACCGAAAGAAGTGCAAAACGTCCAAAAGTATTCATGTTGACTATTGGCAATCTTGCTATGAGATTGGCTCGTGCACAGTTCTCAGCTAATTTCTTCGGTTGTGCCGGTTATGAAATAATTGATAATATTGGTTTCAAAACTGTTAAAGAAGGCGTAGATGCAGCAATAGAAAAGGGCGCAGATGTAGTAGTCCTTTGTTCAAGCGATGATGAATACGCTGAATTTGCACCGGAAGCCTTTAAGGAGTTGGCAGGTCGTGCAATGTTCGTTGTCGCCGGTGCTCCGGCATGTATGGAGGAACTCAAGGCTCAAGGAATTGAAGAGTTTATCCATGTGAGAGTGAATGTACTTGATACTCTTTTAAAATTCAACGCAAAACTTCTAAACTGAAATGAGACCTAATTTCAAAGAAATAAATATTAATGCCTCAATAGCAGAAAAACATCCTGCAACCCCTGTAGTGGAGAACAAAGAGGCAGAATGGATAACGGCAGAGCTTATACCGGTTAAGCCTGTCTATACGGAAGAAGATCTGAATGGTCTTGAACATCTTGATTTCGTTTCAGGATTGCCTCCATTCCTGAGGGGTCCGTATAGTGCCATGTATCCTTTGCGCCCATGGACTATCAGACAGTATGCCGGTTTCTCAACTGCAGCTGAATCAAACGCTTTCTATAGAAGAAACCTTGCATCAGGACAGAAAGGTCTCTCTGTAGCCTTTGACCTTCCTACACATAGAGGATATGATGCCAACCACGAACGTGTTGTCGGTGATGTTGGTAAAGCGGGTGTTTCAATCTGTTCTCTTGAGGATATGAAAGTTTTATTTGATGGGATACCATTAAATAAGATGTCTGTCTCAATGACGATGAATGGTGCAGTGCTTCCTGTTTTGGCGTTTTATATCAATGCCGGTCTTGAGCAGGGTGCTAAACTTGAGGAAATGGCTGGAACAATTCAGAATGATATCCTCAAAGAATTCATGGTGAGAAATACCTATATTTATCCGCCGGCATTCTCCATGAAAATCATCGCTGATATCTTTGAATATACTTCAAAGAATATGCCTAAATTCAATTCTATTTCAATTTCAGGTTATCACATGCAGGAAGCAGGCGCTACAGCTGACGTTGAATTGGCATATACTTTGGCTGATGGTCTTGAATATCTTAGAGCGGGTGTCAATGCCGGTATGGATATCGATTCATTTGCTCCTCGTCTTTCATTCTTCTGGGCTATCTCTATGAATTATTTTATGGAAATAGCTAAGATGAGAGCTGCCAGAATGCTTTGGGCAAAAATTGTAAAACAATTTAATCCTAAAAATCCCAAATCTCTGGCTTTGCGTACCCATAGTCAGACTTCCGGCTGGAGCTTGACTGAACAAGACCCGTTTAATAACGTCGGACGTACTTGTGTTGAGGCTATGGGTGCAGTCCTCGGTCACACTCAATCTCTGCATACTAATGCATTGGATGAAGCTATTGCTCTGCCGACAGACTTCTCTGCGCGAATTGCAAGAAATACTCAGATATACATCCAGGAAGAAACCTATGTGACCAAACAGGTTGATCCATGGGGTGGTAGCTACTATGTAGAAGCCCTTACCAATGAGATCGCTCATAAGGCTTGGGAGCACATACAGGAGATTGAGAAGCTTGGAGGAATGGCTAAGGCTATCGAAACAGGCTTGCCGAAATTAAAGATTGAAGAAGCGGCAGCCAGGACACAGGCTCGCATCGATTCCGGCAAACAGACTATTGTTGGTATAAATAAATATCGTCTCGATCACGAGGATCCGATTGATATCCTTGAAGTCGACAATACTGAAGTTAGAAAAGAGCAGTGTGAACGTCTCGAGCAACTGAAAGAGGGTCGTGATGAGGAAGCAGTGAAGAAAGCTCTCGAGGCGATAACTGAATGTGTAAAGGATCCTTCTAAAGGAAACCTTTTGGATCTTGCAGTCAAAGCTGCGGGAGTAAGAGCAACCTTGGGTGAAATTTCCGATGCATGTGAGGCAGTTGTCGGACGATATAAGGCAGTAATTAAAACAATATCAGGAGTGTACAGTAGCGAAGAAAAAGGTGATCCGGAATTTGAGGAAGCACGTAAGGCTGTTGCTGATTTTGCAACTCGTGAAGGTCGTCAGCCCCGAATCATGATTGCGAAAATGGGTCAGGACGGACATGACCGTGGTGCGAAGGTAGTTGCCACCGGTTATGCGGATTGTGGTTTTGATGTAGACATGGGTCCTTTATTCCAGACACCGGCAGAAGCTGCTCGTCAGGCTGTTGAGAATGATGTTCATATTCTTGGTGTCTCATCATTGGCAGCGGGACATAAGACTTTGATTCCTCAAGTTATTGCTGAACTTGAGAAATTAGGCCGTCCTGATATTCTCGTAACTGCAGGTGGTGTAATTCCGGCTCAAGACTATGACTTCCTTTATAAAGCAGGAGTAGCTGCAATTTTTGGTCCGGGCACAAGAATTCCAAAGAGTGCTCTTGAGATGATTCGTCTGCTTAACGAAGACAGAAAGGAATGATAATCCAAAATAAATAATCAAAAACCGCTTTCAAATTTTTTTGGGAGCGGTTTTTTTGTATTGTTTAGTTGTTTTGGTTAATTTTGCAAACAAATATGGAAGATCAAGATAACGATAATATATATATATATAACGAAGAAGCAGAGGAACACCCTTTGGACGATTCGGGTCCTAATTTTGCACAAGCAGCGCAAGATCCTCAAATTTACGCTAAAGAGGATAATGGAGGAAATGAATCTGCTAAAGAGACAATTGGGAGTGGGAAAATATTTTTATTATTAATAAATTTACTCTTAAATCCAATTGAGGGATGGAAATCAATAAGGAGAAACAAAATTTCATCTGATATTGTCCAGAAGAAGTGTTTTCTTCCGCTTGTTTCTATTCTTGCAGTATGTCAGTTTCTCCCTCTTATATATTCAGCAAGAGTAAGTTTGCCTTTTTTAATTGAAAAAGCTGTAGTCACCTTTGTTTCTTTTTTCTTCGGATACTTCTGCATAATGTTGCTACTCAATGTCATTATGCCTAAAACAGTAACAAAGTCGGTAAGTACTGATTTTGGAAAAGTTTTTGTCCTGATGAGTTTGTCTACTTTATGTCTGTTTTATATTCTGATGGGTTTACTCCCTATGCTCTGGGCAATTCTGATATTTCTACCGCTTTGGACAGTATATCTTATTTGCAGGGGAGCAAGATTCTTTCAATTTCCTAATAATATTCAAATATCATGTACAGCCATATTATGTTTAGTAATTATTGGCTTTCCTGTTTTATTGGAGTGGGGATTAGGAATAATATTACCACATATCACCAGATAGAAATTTCTGCAAAATGAAACCAAATCAAATAAACATTAAGAATAAAAAAGCTCATTTCAACTATGAAATAGGCAATACGTATACTGCCGGAATGGTTCTGACCGGAACTGAAATTAAATCTATCAGAGATGGTAAAGCCAGCCTCACCGACAGCTATTGTGTTGTTGAGAATGGTGAAATCTGGGTAAAAGGAATGCATGTCTCTGAATATTTTTACGGCTCTTATAATAATCATGCAGCTCGACGAGATAGGAAATTATTGTTATCGAAAAAAGAAATCTCAAAGATAATAAAACAGTCGTCAGATGCCGGTTATACTATTGTGCCGTTAAGATTATTCATCAGTGAAAAGGGATATGCAAAACTCGTGATAGGTATTGGTAGGGGTAAGAAACAATATGATAAGAGACAATCAATAAAGGAACGTGAGGATAAGCGTAACCTCGACAGATTGTTTAAGAAATAACCGAAATTCCGGAAGGGAGCGTATCCCCTTTCGGAATTTTTTAATATAAAAGAAAGATTTTCTTGATCAAAAAAAATATAAGGTAAAAATGGATTTTGTAAAACACGAATGTGGCATAGCAATGGTTCGTCTCTTAAAAGATATCGAACATTATGAGCAAAGATACGGGGATGCTTATTATGGTCTTCATCTTTTGGAAAAATTGCTCATTAGGGAATATAACCGAGGACAGGATGGTGCAGGTGTCGGATGTGTAGCCGGAAATAAAGAAAATGCTCAGATATATGTGATGAAGCAGGAGGGTACATCTGCCGTTGAAAAAATTGATGAAAGAATAAATAATGAAATAGCTTTTGAAAGAGATTGGGGATCTGAAAAGAAACCATTCTATGGTTCGCAGATGATAGGACATGTTAGATATAGCACCACCGGTCTTATAGGGACAGAATATCTTCATCCGTTCATTTACGAAAATGAAAAGAATGGTGAGTCGGTTATGATTTGCGGAAACTTTCATCTAATTAATACTCCTGCATTAATTAATGAATTATATACAAAAGGAAAAATTTTTAATACGGATTGTGATACTGAAGTTCTCCTCAATCATATTGCGCAAGCACATTGGGATGAAGAAGGAAACAGAATAAGTACGGAAAACACACTCGAGAAGGTCGCTCCAAAATGGGATGGAGGGTTCGTAATATGTGGCATAGATACAATGGGAGAGTGGTGGGTGATACGAGATTCTCACGGAATACGTCCTGCCTTTTGGTATGCCGATGAAGAAAAAGTTATAGTCGCAAGTGAAAAGTCAGCCATAAAATTATGTGCCGGAGTGAAATCGGAAGATATACACGACCTTCATCCGGGAGTAATGCTTAAAGTAGATAGTCTTGGAAAATTATCTTTTCGTAGGATTATAGAAGAGAAGCCTATCCGGGAATGTGTGTTTGAAAGAATATATTTTTCAAGGGCAGATGGTGAAGAAATCACTTATGAGAGAGAGAAACTCGGGTACCTTTTAGCCAAAAGAATTAGGGAGAAGATGAGTTTAAAGACTGATGATACATTTTTCTCTTTTGTGCCTGCGTCAGCCCGCTCATCATTCTTAGGTATGGTTGCTTTTTTTGCCGGTTTGAAAATCCCGGTTGTCCCTCAGGTAATGATTGGAGACTCAGCAAAAAAACATGAAATTCATACTCTTGAAAATAAAAAAGAAGATACAAAAGTCTTTTTTGGCAGAACTATTGAAAAGGGTGGAGCATTAAGAACTTTTATATCTACTGAAAAGAGTAGAGAAGAGCTGGTAGAGAAAACTTATATAAAGGTATTGAAAGACCTCCCTGAAAAAATAAAAAAACTTGTGATAGTTGATGATAGTATAGTGAGGGGCACCACCTTGAAAGCATCCGTTATCGTTAAATTAGATTCGTATGGACTTGAGGAAATAATCGTTGTTTCATGTTCGCCACAGGTGAGATATCCTGATTTTTATGGGATAGATATGTCGAGATTGGGCGAATTGATAGCATTCAGAGCTGCGGTTAATATTCTGAGAAGACAGGGAAAAGAGCATATCTTGACTGAAGTGTACGAGCAGTGTGTTCTGTCGTTGAGTGGTAAACAGAGAACTAAAAACTTTGTCAGACTAATCTACAGTCAGACTTCAGAGGAAGAAATTGCTGAAGAAGTTGCTCAGCTTGTTACTCCCGAGCATTGTAATGCTCGTGTAAAGATTATTTATCTCAGCATGGAAGATTTAAGAGAAGCTATACCTAATCATACGGGGGATTGGTGCTTCTCAGGAAATTATCCTACTTCGGGAGCATACACTAAGATTTGCCAGGCTTACGTTAATTGGTATGAAGGTGTAAATAAACGGTAATGTCAAAGAAAAAAGAATTAGAATTATTAGCACCTGCAGGAAATGTGGAGATTGCTATTCAGGCTATTTTACATGGCGCTGATGCTGTTTATATGGGAGCATCGAGCCACGGAGCAAGGAAAAATGCAGCCAATTCTTTAGACGATATTAAGAGGGTGGTTGAGTTTGCGCATAGATTCCGTTCCCGGGTTTATGTGACGGTTAATACCATCATATTTGAAGAAGAGTTGAAGGCAGTAGAAAAACTCTGTCGTGACTTATACAAAATAGGTGTGGATGCTTTAATCGTTCAGGACATGGCATTATTGCGTCTTGATATACCACCTATTGCCCTGCATGCGAGTACGCAGTGCGATATACGAACACCTGAAAAAGCAAAGTTTCTTCAGGAAGTTGGTTTTTCTCAATTAGTTCTTGCGAGGGAACTGACACTGGATGAAATAAAAGCTATTGTCAGAAGTGTAGACGTCCCTGTAGAGTGTTTTGTCCATGGTGCTTTATGCGTATCATATTCGGGAAGATGTCATATAAGCTGCGCCACAACGGGAAGGAGTGCCAACAGAGGTGAGTGTTCACAATTATGTAGGCTCCCTTACACATTAAAGGATGCAAACGGAGATGTAATATCAAAGGATAAATACCTCTTATCTTTAAAGGATTTCAATGTCGGAAAATCTCTTCCTGAACTGATTGAAGCGGGTGTCAGCTCTTTTAAAGTTGAGGGACGTTTGAAGGAATCAGATTATGTCAAGAATATAACTGCTTATTACAATAGAGTCTTGAATGACTATATAAATAGAGATCCTGATAATTATGTCAGAAGTTCATTTGGTTCTTGTCAGACTCTTTTTGAACCTTCTCCTGATAAAAGCTTTAACAGAGGCTTTACCAATTATTTCCTGAGCGACAGGTATCCTCGTTCGATTGCTTCTTTAAATACTCCCAAGTCAATGGGTGAAGTTATTTCTGATATTTCCGATCTTCACAACGGAGATGGTATAAGTTTTTTTGATAGTATGGGCATTTATCAAGGCTCAAATATTAATAAAGTTGAAAATGGAAGAATTATTCTGAATCAAAATTTGTCCATACCGCGAAATACTGTTATTCATAGAACTCATGATTTGGAATGGCAGAAATTATTGAGAAAGGAAACATCAGTACGAAAAATTAAAGTAGATTTTTCATTAGATGAAACAGGCGTCACAGCTTCAGATGAAAGAGGGCAGAGGGTAAGGTTGCCGTTAGATGTAACACGCGAAAAGGCGAGAAAAGAAATGAATTATGAAGACGATTTCAGGAAACTTGGAAATACCATCTATGAACTGGATAAATTTACAAGTAAATTAGCTTCTGATGTTTTTATACCGCGTTCAGAGATTTCAAAACTTAAGAGGGATATTATAGCAGCTTTAGATAATGCTAATAGCATTACCTATGTGCTTGACAGAAGAAGGCACGAAAACAAGGAATTTCCTTTCCCGTCTAAAACCCTTGATTTTAGAGATAATGTGGCTAATAGTGTTGCTGATAGTTTTTATAAATCGCATGGAGTAATAAAAATTGAACAAGCATTAGAACTGCAACCTTATAATAAAATGAAAGGTAAGACAGTTATGACGACCCGACATTGTGTTTTAAGAGAGTTAGGATTGTGTAAGAAAACAGGAAGCAATCTGAAGTTTCCTCTCAGGATAGAAAGTGGAAGAAATTCCTACACACTTTCTTTCAATTGTCAGAAATGCGAAATGGAGGTAATAAGGCTATAAAAGAACGAGAACTTGACTTGGGGTCGAGTTCTCGTTTTCTTTTCATTTTAGCGAATCAACAGCAAGAACATTTTCAGGATTGTTGATAAGAGAGTCTTTTGGAACCTTTTTCATTATTATTGAATCTTGTCTTTGTTTAGCATTTTCCAATTTTCTAAAAAGGTGGATTAATGAATCGTTTTCCTGTTCAGACATCTTTAAATCAGTATCGGGAGGAAAGCTATAATTCAGATTAGTGATTTTCGAATCAAAGTTGCTGATTATATTAATCAGGCCTGTAGAATCCTTTGCGGTAGTTATGCTGTCAATATATAATCTTATTAGTTGCTCACTTTTCTTAAACAGTTCTCCTGATTCATCAGGCAGGGAATTATTTTTCTTCCCTACACAAGATGAAAGGAAAAAGATTGAAACGGTCATTATGCTCAATACCCTTGGTATTAGGTTTTTCTTTTTTTTGCTAAACATTTTTGGAATATCAGTTGATTAGTTTAGGTCTTAAATATTCTGCAGTATAGGAGACAGGAGATTTGGCAATATCTTCCGGAGTGCCTTCAGCAACAATATTTCCTCCTTTTTCACCTCCTTCCGGACCTATATCTATAATCCAGTCTGCGGATTTAATTATATCCATATTATGCTCAATAATGACAACCGAATGGCCTTTTTCAATAAGAGCATTTATTGATTTCAGTAAGGTTGCAATATCATGGAAGTGAAGACCGGTGGTAGGTTCATCAAAAATAAACAGAGTATGGTCCATTCTATCCTGAGCCAAAAAATATGCAAGTTTCACACGTTGATTTTCGCCGCCTGAAAGAGTTGAAGAACTTTGTCCAAGTTTAATGTAGCCTAATCCGACATCGTGTAAAGGCTGGAGACGCTTTATAATCTTTTTTTCTATTGAACCCGGATTGTCACTGAGGAATTCAATAGCTTGATCAATTGTCATTTCCAAAAAATCTGAGATATTTTTCCCTTTATATATGACATCAAGGACTTCCTTTTTATATCTTTTCCCATTGCATACTTCACACTCAATCTTAATATCAGCCATGAACTGCATAGGAATCGTTATAGTTCCTTCTCCTTTGCATTCTTCACATCTTCCTCCCTCTGAATTGAAAGAAAAATATGAAGGTGTAAATCCCATTTGTTTAGCTAAGGGCTGTTCGGAGAAAAGTTTTCTTATCTCCTCAAAAGCCTTCAGATATGTAGCCGGATTTGATCTGGAAGATGTTCCGATAGGATTCTGATCAACGAATTCAATAGATTTTATCTCTTTTATGTTCCCTTGAATTTTTTTATGTGTCCCGGGAGTGTCTACACTTTCTCCTAAATACCTTGCAACTGCCTTGTAAAGAATATCTTTTACCAGAGTAGATTTCCCGGATCCGCTGACCCCTGTAACAACAGTCATTACACCCAAAGGAAATTTCACATTGATATTCTTTAGATTATTTTGTTGAGCTCCAACAATCTCAATATAATTTTTCCAAGGTCTCCTTATAGGAGAGTATTCAATTTTTCGGATACCTCTCAAGTAATCTATAGTATAAGAATCTATCTTTTCTTTTGATGAGAGTGTTGCAGGGAGATTGCCTTGATAAATCAGGTTTCCACCGAGTCTACCGGCATTTTTACCTATGTCAATGATATCATCTGCAGCGAGCATTATTTCTTCATCATGCTCTACAACCACAACGGTATTACCTATTTCCTGAAGTCTCCGTAGCACTGATATAAGTTTTTGAGTGTCTCTTGAGTGAAGCCCTATGCTGGGCTCATCAAGAATGTAGAGAGAGCCGACCAAGGAAGAACCGAGAGAGGTAGCTAAATTAATTCTTTGGCTTTCACCCCCGGATAAAGTTGAAGAGAGACGATCCAAGGTTAAATATCCGAGACCGACTTCATCTAAAAATTCTAATCGATTATTGATTTCTGTCAGGAGTCTTTTAGATATAGTCTCGTCAGTTGAATTAAGTTTCAGATTCTTAAATATAACCCTTAGATCAGAGACAGGAATTGTTACGAGTTCCGTTATGGTGTGTCCGTCAATCTTAACATATTCAACGTCTTTACGTAAACGTGAACCATTACATGTAGGACATGTGGTTTTACCCCTGTATCTCGCTTTTAAAACTCGATATTGAATTTTATATTGATTTTCATCAACCCAACGAAAAAAACCATCAATTCCTTCCCATGAGTCATTACCATGCCATAAGAAATCTTTCTGAGATTTAGTGAGTTTGGAATAGGGAGTATGAATTGGGAATTTCATTTTTGAAGCCGCTTTTATAAAATCTCTTTTCCACTCACTCATTTTCTCTCCTCGCCAGCATTGCACTGCATCTTCATAAACTGAAAGAGATTTATCCGGAATAACTAAATCTTCACTGATTCCTATGACTTTACCGAAACCCTCACATTCCGGACATGCGCCGTAAGGATTATTAAAATTAAACATGAGGTCGTTTGGCTCCCTGAATTCCATGCCATCGGCAATAAAAAGTTTTGAAAAGGTATTTTCTTCAATACTATCTTCCTTCCAAATCTTTACAATACATTCATCATGCCCCTCATAATATGCGGTTTCTATCGAATCGGTAAGACGCGAAATCTCATCCTCATCATCAGTTACTGTCAGACGGTCGATTAACAGACGATATTCCTTAGGATTCTGAATATCATCTAATGCTAATATATCTTCTATATTTTCAAAACTCCCATTTTTTTCCAAACGAGAATAACCTTCTTTCAAATATATTTCAAGCTGCTGGGAAAAAGATCTGCCTTCAGGAACGTTTATTTTGACAAGAATTGCAACACGAGTTCCTGTAGGATTACTCAATATGTCTGCAACGATATCATCGATATTATGTTTCTTTACCTCTTCGCCGGAAATAGGAGAGAAAGTATGACCAATTCTCGCAAAAAGCATTCGGAGATAGTCGTATATTTCTGTAGATGTCCCAACTGTACTTCGTGGATTTCTTGTATTCACCTTCTGTTCAATTGCGATTGCCGGAGGCAGACCTATAATGTAATCACATTCCGGTTTTGCCATTCTTCCGAGGAATTGACGGGCATACGCAGATAAACTTTCAACATATCTGCGCTGACCCTCTGCATATAAAGTGTCGAATGCAAGTGAAGATTTTCCCGAACCACTGACGCCTGTTATGACAATAAATTTATTTAATGGGATTGAAACATCAATATTTTTAAGATTATTGACTCTTGCTCCTTTTATTTCAATGTATTTTTCACTCATAATAATAAAAATTGATGTAAAGATTTAAATTATGATAGAAAACCGATGAAACAGGTAATCCTTATTAAAGACATTACATCAAGATTATATAACGAAAATTTAGGATTAGTTATTATTCAGGTTTGAATTAAAAAAATTTTTACTTCAGAGATTCTTAGATGTAGTCTCAGCAATATACTTATATGATTAAATTTTATTTAATGTAAATAATTAGCTCACTCGGATAAAAAG